>JBKJVN010000001.1:0-3609 GCA_046717345.1 Candidatus Limnocylindria bacterium
GGTCGAGAACTGGACCGAGGCCTACGCCATCCTCCCCCCGCCCGAGTGACGCTCTTCGAGGCCATGGGCGGCCTCGTCCTGGGCACGGTCCTGGGCGTTATCACCGCGTTTGTCGTATCGCGCTTCCCGGCGTCCCGTGACACCGTGCTGCCGCTGGCGATAGCGATCAACGCCATCCCGATCATTGCCTTCGCTCCCGTCGCGAACAACTGGTTCGGGATCCTGAGTCCGCTTTCGAAGATGGCCATCGCGGCCGCCCTCGTCTACTTCCCGATCATGATCAACGTCCTGCGTGGCCTGACCCAGGTGGAGGTGTCGGCCCTCGAGCTGATGCGCTCCTATGCCGCCGGGCCGACGGCCGTCACGCGCCACGTCCGCGTCCCCAACGCCCTGCCGTTCTTCCTCACCGGACTCAAGGTGGCGACCACCCTGAGTCTGATCGGTGCGGTCGTTGGCGAGTACTTCGGTGGCCTGTCGGCCACTCTCGGCCGGGTCGTGGTGGCGGCGGCCAGCGAGCTGCGGTTCGATGTGACCTGGGCGGCCATCCTGATCGTGTCGTTGATCGGGATCGTCCTGTACCTGGGGGTCGTCGTGCTTGAGCGTCTGCTCATCCCCTGGCATCCATCGGTGCGAGGCGAGAGACCGGCCTGATCACGACCCCTCGTGCGCCGAGTGCTGGCCACAGTGGTCAGTCGCCCGTAGAATTGCCCTTCACGGACGGCCCCTGCCCGGGCCATCACATTGAGGAGTGGAGATGAGGGTTTTACGTGTCTTTGCGGCGCTGGGATTCAGCGCCTTGCTGCTCGCGGCTTGTCAGCCGAGCGCGAGCGAGAGCCCTACGGGGGGCGGCGCTGAACCGAGTGCCGGCGAGAGCCAGATCACCTACGAGCCGGCCAGCGTCCGCCTCCAGCTACAATGGACGGACCAGGCCCAGTTCGCCGGCTACTACGCGGCGGTCGAGCAGGGCTACTACGACGACGTTGCCCTGACCGTGGAAATCCTCGCCGGCGGCGGGACCATCGTTCCGCAGCAGGTGGGATCGGCCCCGGACGGCCCCGAGTTCACGATCGCCTGGATGCCGAAGGTGCTCGAGGCGCGCGAGGCTGGGTCAGACCTCGTCCACCTGGCGCAGGTCTTCCAGCGGTCCGCCACCCTGTCGGTCGCATGGGCCGACAGCGGCATCACCGAGGTGTCCGACTGGGCGGGCAAGCGCATTGGCGCCTGGCCGTTTGGCAACGAGCTGGAGGTCCTGGCCTCGGCCCTGATCCTGGCCGATCTGACCGATGGGCAGGACTTCACACGGGTCGAGCAGGACTTCGACATGAACGAGCTGATCGCGGCCCAGGATGGGTGCGCTCAGTCCGACTCCGATTGCGTCGACGTCGCCGAGGCGATGGTCTACAACGAGTGGGCGCAGCTGCTGGAAACGACCGACCCGAACACCGGCGAGCTGTTCCAGCCGGACCAGTTCACCGTCTTCAACTACAACGACCTCGGCACCGCCATGCTGCAGGACGGGCTGTGGGCCCGACAGTCGTGGCTGGAGGAGGGGAACAACGAGGAAGTCGCGATGCGCTTCCTGCAGGCATCGTTCCGTGGCTGGATGTACTGCCGCGACAATCCCGATGACTGCGTCCAGTACTCCGTGGACCGGGGCAGCATCTGGGGTCGGGGCCACCTGGCCTGGATGATGAACGAAATCAACAAGCTGGTCTGGCCGGCGCCGGACAGCATCGGTGCACTGGATCAGGACGTCCTGGCCCAGACCGTTGACACGGCCACCGCAGCGGGGATCCTCGCCGCGGCGCCCGACGACGCGGCGTTCCGCTCCGACCTGCGCGAGGCAGCGCTGGCCGGGATCGACGGCGACACGACCGGCGCCGACTGGGAGGCTCCCGTGGTGGAGATCACCCCCGCCGGCGAGTAAGCCCATCGCGGGCGGGCTCGCTGAGCCCGCTCATCCCAGAGACCGATGGAGGCCCCTCGTCCGCGAGGGGCCTCCATCTATGTCACGACCGGAGGCGAAGCGGCCTCCGGTTCCGCGCGGCGGACCAGCCGCGGCATGAGGGGCGGGACCAGAAGGCTGGTGATGACGACCATCCCTACCACCACCAGGTAGAGATCCGGCCCAAATGCCCCGGCTGCCAGAGCCAGCCCGGCCACGATGATCTCGACCTCCCCACGCGGGACCATGGCCCAGCCGATGAGCGCGGCCCGGTGGCGCCCCGTCCGCAGTGCGCCCAGGAACGAGCCGGCGAACTTGGTGACCACCGCCAGGGCCGTGATGCCCACCAGCAGCGCGACGGTCGCGCCGGAGCCGAAAACGGTCAAGTCTATCTGAGCGCCGACGAACCCGAAGAAGAACGGTGTGAAGAAGGCCGCCACGGGTGCTGTCTCGTTCTCCAGCGCGTCACGCTCGGCGGACTCCCCCACCACCATGCCCGCCAGGAATGCGCCGATGATGGCCGCCAGGCCGATGGCCGCGCTGAGCGCGGCAAGCCCGAGCATGACGATCATGCCCGGCAGGAACGGCGTCTCTGCGAAGCGCGGCGCGGTCAGGATCGACGGGCGGCGGGACAGGATGCCGGCGCCCGCCACAACCACGATAACGATGAACGCGGCCGCGAGACCGAGGGTGATCAGGATGTCCCCCGCGTCCACGCCGCCGCTTGCCATGCCCACCGCCACGGCCACGATCAGCATGGCCAGCACGTCGTCGATGATGGCCGCCCCCAGCACGATCCGCCCGGAAACGGTCTGCAGCGCGCCAAGGTGGTCCAGTGCGCGGGAGGTGATGCCCACCGATGTGGCGGTCAGGGCCGCAGCCAGGAACACGCGCCCCTCCAGCGGCAGGTCCAGGACGCTGGCCACCGCGAATCCGCCCAGGAAGGGCAGCACCACACCGAGGATCGCCACTGTGAAAGCCGTTCCCCCGACCCGGACCAGATCGCCAACGCGGGTGTGAACCCCCACCTCGAACAGCAGGAGGACGGCGCCGATCTGCGCAAACAGCTCGGTCTCAGGGGTGATGGCGTACCAGCCGAGAAGCGCCGGGCCAACGATCACCCCGGCCAGGATCTCCCCCACCAGGGTCGGTTGACCCAGGCGCTTGAAGATCTCGTCGCCGACCTTGGTCGCGGCCAGCAGGACGAAGAGCTGGAACAGGACCCCTGCCAGTTGATCCACGGCTGCCTTTCCGCCCAGATGCCAAGAGACTGCGCAACGGCTGCGCAGTCTCCACCTTGACCGGCGATACGGGCCCGGTCCGGCCCTGTCTTGAGTCTAGACCGATGTCGGCGCCGGCGGCAAGGCCGCGAAGGCCTCTTCGAGGTGGGCGCCGAGCTCGGCCAACGAGTCGATCACCGCGGCCGGCTGCGCGCCGTCTGGGAGGCGCTGGATGACGCCCCACGGGCCGCGTCGGATCCAGATCGATCGGAAGCCGGCTGTCATGGCCGGGATGACGTCGTTGTCGACCCGATCCCCCACGTGGGCCACCGAAGCCGGATCCGGGTCACCCAGCAGCTCGAGGACGCGCGCGAAGTAGGCGGGCGCGGGCTTGGCAACCCCCATCTCCTCCGACATCGCGATCGCCTCGACCGGAAGGTCCAG
>JBKJVN010000002.1:0-13496 GCA_046717345.1 Candidatus Limnocylindria bacterium
GCGAGGAGGTCGTCGGCCAGCCGCTGGCCGACCGCATCATCCCGGCCGAGCAGCGAGATGCTCACCGCATCGGCCTGGCCCGGTTCCTGGAGACAGGGCAGGGCCCGATCCTGGGCACCCGGATGGATGCCAACGCGGTCCACCGTGACGGCCGCGAGTTCCCCGTCGAGCTGACCATCTGGGCCGTCGGGACAGGTGAGTCCGCGACGTTCTCGGCGCTGGTGCATGACATGCGTGGGAACGGCGTCCTCCTGGCCATGGACGACTTCGGGACCGGATATTCGTCGCTGAGCTACCTCGAGCGGCTGCCGGTGGACCTGCTGAAGATCGACCGATCCTTCACCGCCTCGCTGGGCGACGACCGCGAGGTGCCAGTCCTCCTGCGCTCGATCATCAAGCTCGGCCAGACCCTCGGTCTCCTGGTGCTGGCGGAGGGGATCGAACGGGGCGACCAGGTGGTCCGGCTTCGGGAGCTGGGCTGCCGCCTGGGCCAGGGGTTCCACTTCTCACCGCCGCTCCCGGCCGACGCGGTCCCGGACGCCGTGGCCCAACGCTGGGAGGGTTCCCTCAGCGCCTGACCTCTCGCCCGGGGTGGGAGCGGGCTTGCCCGATCGGGTGCGCACTGGCTGGCGTGTCGCCAGGACGACACTCGGGCGGTCGTCCACCGGCTACGACTTCGCTCCGATCTGGGCCGATGCTGCGCGCCAACACCTTCACCCAGCCAAGCGGGAGATCGGACCAATGACCAGCATCACCTACCCGAGCGGCAACACCTCCACCTTCGTGATCGGCACCATCGTCGGGGCGTTGGCGATGCTGATCCTGGCCGCGGCCCTGGCGTTCGCCTCCTTCGGAGCACCGGCCATGGTCACCCAACCGGAAGCAGCGCCGGCACCCATCACGAATCAAGCCAACACCAACGACCCGACCCCACTCTCCGGACACATGGAGTTCGCTCCCTAGAAACACCCGACGGGAAGCCACGAGACCCGGGAGCAATCCCGGGTCTCAGGTTTGATCCGGGGCGTCCTGGCGGCCGAAGCGCAGCAGGCCCTCCCGCTGGCGTCAACTGGCCGCCAGGCGCCTCAGGACCGTCCGTAAGAGACTTGCCAGGTCCGATGGCTGAGGTGCGAGTCACATGTGGCTGACATCACGCATAAGGCGGTGCTGGCGTTAGATGCGAGTCATGTGTGACTGACACCCCGCACCACGCGCTGCTGGCGCTAGATGCGAATCATGTGTGACTGACGCGCAGCCAAAGCCGGGGCCTGCGCACGATGCGAGTCACGTGTGACTCGAGCGCAGCCAATCCCGGGCGCTGGCGTCAGCTGGCCGCCAGGCGCCTCAGGACCGTTTGCAGCACGCCGCCCTGGCGGTAGTACTCGACGTCCACCGGCCCGTCCAGGCGGGCGATGGCCTGGAACGTCCGCAGCACAGCATCCTCGGCCCGAGCCCCGACGGTCATCTCCTGGCGCGGCTGCAAACCCGTGGCCACACCCCGGATGGTGATGGTCTCACGGCCGGTGAGGCCCAGAGACTCGGCGCTCTCGCCGGCCCGGAACTGGAGCGGCAGGATCCCCATCCCCACCAGGTTGGACCGATGGATCCGCTCGTACGACTCGGCGATGACCGCTCGCACTCCCTGGAGGAGCGGTCCCTTGGCCGCCCAGTCACGTGAGGATCCAGACCCGTATTCCTTGCCGGCTAGCACGACCAGCGGCGTCCCCGAGGCCAGATAGCGCTGCGAGGCCTCGAAGATCGTCAGCCGCTCCCCGCTGGGAAAGTGCTCGGTGATGTTGCCCTCGGCGTCCGGCGTGAGCCGGTTGCGCAGGCGAATGTTCGCGAAGGTGCCACGCACCAGCACCTCGTGGTGCCCGCGCCGGGCCCCGTATGAGTTGAAGTCGCGCGGCTCCACGCCCCGTTCGATGAGCCACTCCCCCGCCGGGTTGCTGGACGGGATGGACCCCGCGGGCGAGATGTGGTCCGTGGTGACTGAGTCCCCCAGCCACGCCAGGACCCGCGCGTCGACGATGTCGGTGAGCGGCGCCGGTTCCGCCCTCATGCCGTCGAAGAACGGTGGGCGCGCGACGTAGGTGGACGCCTCGTCCCACGCATATCGGCCCCCGGCCGGCACGGGCAGCTCGCGCCACTGCTCATCCCCATCGAATACCGAGGCGTATTCCTTGGTGAAGATCTCGGAGCGCACGCGCTCGGCCACCACCGCATCCACCTCCTCGGTGGTCGGCCACAGGTCCTTCAGGTATACCGATGCGCCATCGGAGCCGATCCCCAGCGGCTCGGTCGTGAGGTCCAGGTCGATCCGCCCGGCCAGGGCGAACGCCACCACCAGCGGCGGTGAGGCCAGGTAGCTGGCGCGGGTCAACGGATGGATGCGCCCCTCGAAGTTCCGGTTGCCGGACAGGACCGATACGCCCACCAGGTCGGTCTCCTCCACGGCTGCCGCGATCGGCTCCGCCAACGGCCCAGAGTTACCGATGCAGGTCGTGCAGCCGAATCCGACGAGGTTGAAGCCCAGCGACTTGAGCGGATCCATCAGGCCGGCCGCCTCGAGGTACTCGGGCACGACCTTTGATCCGGGCGCGAACGAGGTCTTGACCCAGGGCGGCATCGTCAGCCCGCGCTCCACGGCGCGCTGCGCCACCAGGCCGGCAGCCACCATGACCGACGGGTTCGAAGTGTTGGTGCACGACGTGATGGCCGCGATCAGGACCGATCCGGAGCTCAGTTTCTCGGTGGTGCCGTTGAACCGCACCGTGGCGGATCGGTCCAGGGCATCGGCGAATACGGTCCGGAAGTTCTCAGGCAGCCCAGGGAGCGACACGCGGTCCTGCGGCCGCTTGGGTCCGGCGAGCGATGGCTCGACCTCGCCCAGGTCCAGGTGGAGCGACTCGTTGAACATCGGCTCCGGGGAGGCATCGGTCCGGAACAGGTGCTGGGCCTTGGCGTAGGCCTCGACCCGGGCTACCACCTCCTCCGAGCGGCCCGTCATCCGCAGGTAGCGGAGGGTCTCGTCATCGACAGGGAACAAGGTGGCGGTGGCGCCAAACTCGGGGCTCATGTTGCTGATCGTGGCCCGGTCGGCCAGCCCCAGCCGCGACAGGCCGGTGCCGTGGAACTCGACGAACTTGCCCACCACCCCGTGGGTGCGGAGGATCTCGGTCACGGTCAGGACCAGGTCGGTGGCCGTGGTGCCGGGACGCATCTCCCCGTCCAGCCGGAAGCCGACCACCACGGGGAGCGGCTGGTACAGCGGTTGGCCCAGCAGGGCAGCCTCGGCCTCAATGCCGCCCACGCCCCAGCCCACGACGCCCAGGCCGTTGATCATGGTGGTGTGGGAGTCGGTCCCGACCAGGGTGTCGGGGAAGGCGGTCATTGTGCCGTCCGGCTCGGGGCGGGCGCTGACGACGTCGGCCAGATACTCGAGGTTGACCTGGTGGACGATCCCGGTCCCCGGCGGGACAACCCGGAAGTTGGCGAACGCTTCCTGCGCCCAGCGCAGCAGCGCGTAGCGCTCGCCATTGCGCTCGTACTCGCGCTCGACGTTGATGAGGAACGCGGCCTCGGTCCCGTACTGGTCGACCTGGACCGAGTGGTCGATGACCAGGTCAGCCGGGACGATAGGGTTCACCTTGTTCGGGTCGCCGCCCATGTCCGCCAGCGCGTCGCGCATGGCGGCCAGGTCGACCACGCACGGCACGCCGGTGAAGTCTTGAAGGATGACCCGCGCGGGGAGGAACGGCAGCTCGATCGTGCCGGTTGGCGTTTCCGGTCGCCACGTGGCCAGCGCGGCCAGGTCGTCGGCGGTGACCAGGCCAGTCCCCGATGCCGCGTGCCGCGCGGCGTTCTCGATCAGGACCTTGACGGTGTATGGCAGCCGATCCAGGTCCGGGATGCCGAGGGCCTCGAGGTCGTAATACCGATACGACCGCTCGCCGACGGCCAGCGTCGCGCGCGCAGCCGAAGGATCGGTTGGGGTTGGAAGAGTGGTCACGGTCGCGCCTCCTCAGTCAGCCGCGCTTCTCGCGCGGAGTCGTGCTGATCGGCGCCGGACGGGTGCGCCCGTCCCGGGTCGAGAACTCGCTTGGAGTATACGCCTCAGGTATCGTTCCGCAGCCTTGCGTACGTGATGAGATCGTGGTGGGCTCCGGCGCGGAATTGGGCGCCGCGCTGGGTGCCTTCGTGAACGAAACCGGCCTTCTCGAGCGCCCGTTGCTCGGCGAGATTTGCGACGTCCGTCGAGGCCTCGACGCGGTGGGCGTCGGTCGTCTCGAATAGATAGTCCGCGAGCAGGCGCTGGGCGATCGCACCGTGGCCATGGCCGCGGGCCTCGGGAATGAGCGAGATGCCGATGTTCCAGGCACGCGATCCCGGGCCGGGCCCGTAATGAACCTCGTGCCAACCGACCGTGCCGATCGGCTGCCCATCTGCGACCTGCTCGACGATCAGCTGGCCGTTCCGCTCGTTGCGAAGCGGACCGGCCGCCAGCGTCTCGCGGAGCGCAACTGCATCGGGCTCGATCCCAAAGTCGTTGAACTCGCCCTTGGCCTTGGGCGACCGCGCCCAGGCGTCAAGCAGGTCGGCATCGGCCAGCGTGGCGTCGCGCAATCGGATCGGCGGTTCGCTCACGCGGATGCCTCCGTGGGCATGACCGCAACCAACGCTCGCAGGGCCGTATCGACCGGGTCGCGGCCGCGGACCAGCGGGATGCGGACCTGGTTGGAGCCGGCCACGGGACGGAATCCGGCGACCGTCAACGCGCGGGTGACCACGGCGCGATCGTAGCGCCGCCACTTCAAGGTCAGCCGCCCCTCGTCGACGCGCACCTCGGACACTCCGGCCGCCTCGGCGGCCATACGCACCGCGACCGCCCGGAAGAGCCCCTCTACCTCGGGCGGTATCGGTCCGAATCGGTCCAGCAGATGCGCGCGCAGCGCATCCGCATCGGCATCGGTTTTGACCTGGGCAAACCGCCGATACACCTCGAGCTTGGCGCCGGCGGCGCCCACGTAGGCATCCGGCAGGAAAGCGGACCCCGGCAGCTCCAGGCGCACCGCTGCCGGCTGCGGCGGCCGGATTCGGCCCCGGCGCAGGTCCACGGCCTCGGCCAGGAGCTGGGTGTACAGCTCGAACCCGACCGCCGCCATGTACCCCGACTGCTCGGGGCCCAGGATGTTGCCCGCACCGCGGATCTCGAGGTCGGACAGCGCGATCTGGTAGCCCGCACCCAGGTCCGAGGCGCTGAAGATGGCGTGCAGGCGACGCCGCGCGACCAGAGACAGCGGATTCCCCCGCCGATGGAGCAGGTACGCATACGCCCGCCGGTCGGAGCGGCCCACCCGACCCCGGAGCTGGTACAGCTGCGCCAGCCCGAACGTGTCGGCCCGTGCGATGAGCATGGTGTTGGCGTTCGGAATGTCTAGGCCCGACTCGATGATGGTGGTGCACACCAGGACGTCGAACAGCCCCGCGTCGAAGTCGAGCATGACCCGCTCCAGCATGCCCTCCGGCATCTGGCCGTGACCGATGGCCACCCGCGCGCGCGGGACGAGGCGGCGGACCCGGGCCGTGGCTGCTTCGATGGTCTCGACCCGGTTGTGGACGTAGAACACCTGCCCGCCCCGGTCGATCTCGCGCAGGATGGCGTCCCGCACCAGCCCGTCGTCGTCCTCCGCGATGCGGGTCAGGATCGGCAGCCGCGCCTCGGGGGCGGTCTCGATGACCGACATGTCGCGAATCCCGACCAGCGACAGGTGCAGGGTGCGCGGTATGGGCGTGGCGGACAGCGTCAGCACGTCCACCTCGCGACGAAGCTGCTTGATCTTCTCCTTCTGCGCAACCCCGAACCGCTGCTCCTCGTCCACGACCAGCAGCCCGAGGTCGGCAAAGCTGATGTCCTTGCTCAGGAGCCGATGGGTACCGATGACGACGTCCACGGTGCCGGCCGCCAGCTCCGCCACGATCCTTGCCTGATCGGCCTTGCTGACGAAGCGGCTCAGCACCTCCACTTTCAATGGAAAGGCGTCCAGGCGGCGCCTGAAGGTGAGCAGGTGCTGCTGCGCGAGCACAGTGGTGGGAACCAGCACGGCCGCTTGGCGGCCAGCCTCCACGACCCGGAAGGCGGCCCGCAGCGCGACCTCGGTCTTCCCGTACCCCACGTCACCGCACACGAGGCGGTCCATGGGCCGGCGACG
Organism: Candidatus Limnocylindria bacterium; assembly: GCA_046717345.1. Classification (GTDB taxonomy): domain Bacteria; phylum Chloroflexota; class Limnocylindria; order QHBO01; family QHBO01; genus DASTEQ01. Next base: position 6,213 of record JBKJVN010000002.1, read on the forward strand.
AGCCATGTCAGCGGCGACCTCCTGGATGGTTCGCTCCTGGTCGGGCGTCTCCGTGTACGGGAAGGACTCCTCCAGCTCCCGCTGCCAGGTCGAGTCCGATGGGTACGCGAAGCCGGCGGCCTGCTCGCGGGCGGCGTACAGCTCCAGCAGGTCGTCGGCGAGATCGATCACCGCGGCGCGCACGCGGCGGGTGGTGTTCGCCCAGTCGCGCCCGCTCAAGCGGCTGAGGCCAGGTGCCGGGGCGCCGGAATAGCGGGTGATCCGGCCCACCTGGTCGGCGGGCAGGAAGATCTTGTCCGCGCCGGCGAAGTCCAGCTGGAGGTACTCGCGGACCGCGTCGCCATACGCGCGCTGGGTCATGCCCACGTAGCGGGCGATGCCGTGGTCGACGTGGACCACCAGCTCACCCGGCTCCAGGCGCCCGATCAGGTCGCGAGTGACGACCCGCTTGCTGGTGAGAAGCCGCCGGATGCGGGTCGCGCCGAACAGCTCGCGGTCGGAAAGGAGGAGCAGGTTCGACGGGGCGTGGCTCAGGCCGACGGCGGTCGAACCATGGACGACCGCGATCGCCCCCGTTGGGGGGGCGTCTTCGAGCGCGTCAACGGGACCGATCAGGCCGGGCGCGTCCGAAAGCAGCTCCACCAGCCGGCTGGCCTGGTCGGTGGCGACCACAACGCGCCTCCCCGCGGCCGCCAGCTCGCGCAGCCACTCCCCCATCCGTTCGGCCCGCACGGGAAGTACGGGCGCGGCGCCAAATCCGATCTCGGCGGTGTCGCCCCCTTCCTCGAGCCGTTCGGGCGCCCGCGCGACCAAGGCGTCGAGTGTGGCCACCGCCTGGTATGGAAGCGGCCAATCCGGCGGCAGCTCGCCGCCCTCGACCAGCTGGGCGCGGCGGCCGGCAGCCCACTGGTCGGCGTCCGTGACGTGGCCTCGGAGCTGATCGACATCGGTGAGCACCACGTGGGCGTCCGCCGGCAGGTGGTCGGCGGTGGGACCTGCGGTCAAGTGGGTGATCCAGGTCTCGGCCGCCTCGCCCAAATCGCCGGCTTCCAGCCGCGCCAGGTCGGCCAGGAGCGTATCGCTGAGGACCGATGGATGACCGACCTGCTTGGACAGCGCGGCTGCCAGAGCGCCGGAGTCCGGAATGGTGAACTCCCCGGCGGGGAGCAGGAGGACCTCCTTGCGCCGCGACCGGCTGGCCTGGGTGGTGGGCTCGAAGACGCGAATGGCGTCGATCTCGTCGCCGAACTGCTCGATCCGGATGGGGTCCGGCTCGCCCGGTGGCCACAGGTCGATGAGGCCGCCGCGGACCGCCAGCTCGCCGATCCCCGTCACCTCGGGCGTGGGGTCGTAGCCGGCGGCCATCAGCCCGCTGACCACCTCGCGCTGCGGGACCTGGTCCCCGACCCGTAATCGGCGCCGAGCGCCGCGGAGCTGTTCCACCGACAGCGTCCGCTGCCACAGCGCGGCCAGCGGCGCCACCACGACCAGGTGCTTCTCCGGCTCCGCCAACCGTGACAGCACCTCCAGCCGGCCGGCGGACTCATCGCGCTCGGGGAGCGCCCGCTCCAGGGGCAGCGCGCCCCGCTCCGGCAGGACCGCCACGCTGCCCTCGTCCAGCCACGCGCCCAGGTCGTCGGCCAGCCGATGGGCCTGTTCATCGGTCTCGACCGCCACCACCAGCGGGGTCGCCGGCGCCATCGTCCGGCGACGGGCCGCCAGGTGGGCGGCGCGCGCGGCCGCGGGAACGTGGAAGCTCCCCGGCGTGGGCGGCGGCGCCCCCAGCAGCTCGAGCAGCGGCCCCAGCCGCGGGCCGCGGGTCACGGGTCGGCGGGTGGCCCCAGGTCGAGCCCGTTGAACGCGTTCATCGCCGCCTCGGTGCCCTCCGCCAGCCAACGCTCCACCGCGTCGGCGGCGGTGGCGATCGCCTCGTCGGCCAGCTCCTCCTCGGCCCGGCTGAAGGTGGACAGGACGTGGTCCACCGTCTCGCCGTTCCGCCCGATCCCGACCCGCAGCCGCGCGAACTGATCGGTCTCGAGCGCCTCGATGATGTCTCGCAGACCGTTGTGGCCACCCGCCGACCCGCCCCGCCTCAGCCGTACCTTCCCCAGCGGCAGGTCGACGTCGTCGGCCACCACCAGCAGGTCGGTCTCCGGATCGGCGTTGACGTTGCGGAGCGCTGCGCGGAGCGGCGCGCCGGATTGGTTCATGAAGCGCAGGGGCTTGACCAGCAGCACCCGGCCCACCGGTTCGTCTCGCACCACCTCGATCGTGGCCGCGCCGTCGCGGGCACGACCCTTGCTCACCTCCCACCGATCGGCGAGCAGGTCGACCACCCGGTACCCGACGTTGTGCCGCGTCAGCCGGTACCGATCGCCCGGGTTTCCGAGCCCGCACACGACCTTCATGGCCCGACCGATGGTAGCCGTCAGCGGCGGACTCGCCCGGGTAGCATCGGCGCGTGGGGCGCGAGCGGGTGGCAGTCATCGGTGGCGGGATCGTGGGCTGCACCGCAGCCGCCCTGCTGGCCGAGGCGGGGCGATCGGTCACGCTGATCGAGGCCACCGCGATCGCCGCCGGGGCCTCGGGCCGAAACTCGGGTTCCATCCAGCATCCGTTCGACCCGGTGCTGCTCCCGCTCCATATCGAGTCCCTGGCCACGTACCGGCACCTGGCGGCCTCCGATCTGGATTTCGCATTCCCTTCCGAGCCGGTGGGCATCCTGCTCCTGACCGATGACCAAGCCGCCGCCCGATCCCGGGCGGCGGAGCTGCACGACGCCTTTCCCGAGCTGGCAGCCGAGGCGCTGGACCCCGAAGCGGTCGCCGCAGCGGAGCCGGGACTGTCTGATGGCTGGGCCGCCGTCCGGCTCGAGACCGGCTACCCGGCGACGGCCGATGGGGCAACTCGCGCGCTGGCGGCCCGCGCCGTCCGGGCCGGGGTGACGCTGCGGATCGGTCGCGCTGCGCAGCCCTGGATTGAGGATGGGACGGTCCGGGGCGTGGCGCTGGACGACGGGGAGCACGTGTCCGCGGACCAGGTCCTGCTGGCTGGCGGCCCGTGGACGCCGGAGATCCTCGGCGCGGAGCCGCCGTGGCCGCCCATCACCCGAACCTGGGGAGTCACCGTCCAGGTGGAGCTGGCCAACCCACCCCGCCACGTCCTGGAGGAAGGCGTGGTGCATACCGTCAACACGGCGAGCGGGCTGGCCGGCAGCTTGTTCAGCCTGATCGCGGTTGGAGGGGTGGCCACGGTGGGATCCACCTTTCTCGCCGATCAGCCGGATCCCGAAGCGCTTGCCCTGGTGCTCGTCCGGCACGGCAGCGAGTTCGTGCCTGCCCTCGCCGACGCACCCGTCATCCGCATCCGGATGTGCGCCCGACCCCAGTCGGTTGACGGGCGCCCCTTCATCGGTCCCGTGGCCGGGGTGGAAGGACTGTTCGTCTGCGCGGGCCACGGCCCGTGGGGTATCTCCACCGGTCCGGGCAGCGCCGCCCTGGTGGTGGAACTCATCCTCGGCCGCCCGGATCGCGTGCCACGCGAGCTGCGGGCCGACCGTCCGGTCTAGTAGCCGGCCCCCACGGCGTGGCCGGCGCGGTCGAACAACGAACCGGGCTTCCAGGCCACGTTCCGGAAATGGCGGTGCAGGACGGTCAGGACGCGGTGCTCGAGCTCGCGCATGGCCGTCTCGCCCTCGGGATCGTCATGGTCGTGACCGATGAGGTGCAGGGTGCCGTGGATGGCGAGCAGGGCCACCTCCTCCGGAACGCTCCAGTCACCCTCGGCCGCCTGGCGCACCGCCTGGTCGAGGTCGATGACAACGTCGCCCAGCATCAGGGGGCCGGGGGCGCCGGGCCGGGCGCTCGGCCGGCCGTCGTCATCCACGAGGTGGGAGCGGCCGTTCTCGACGGTCCATTCGTGGAGCGGAAACGCCAACACGTCGGTGGGCCCACGATCGCCCATATGATCGAAGTTCAGCCGCGTCATCTCCCCGTCGCCGCACAGGGTCAGCTCCACCTCCGCCTGGCGCGTGCTGAGCGCGGCGCGCATGGTTTCGGCGGCGGCCGCCGTTACCACTTCCAGCGCCGTGTCCAACCCCAGCGGCTCGACGGCCTCGGCCAACCGGCTGCGGCCAACCTTATCGTGGAGGGTGACCCCGGGTTCCATCCTGACCATCCTAGGCCAGGGCCCCGGCCGGCTCAAGACGCTGACCCTGCGAGGCGCCCTGCGAGTCACGTGTGACTGGCATCGGGAGCACCGGCTTGAATCGGCCGGTTGCCAGTTACCTGTGACTGAGGCTCCGCCGGAAGGGCCTCTCATGCACGATGCGAGTCACCGGTGACTTAGCAGCCGTTCACGGCGGGCGCGGTGGTGCGCCTCCGAAATATCAGGCGCTCCGGGAATCTCGCTCGATGGGCAGGACGTTCTCGGGATAGCTGATTCGCTGGTGGTACATGCCCAGCAGCTGCTCGACGAATGAGCCGCGGATGCGCTCGATGTCGCGCAGGGTGAGGTTGCTGTCGTCGAGCTGTCCGTCGGCCAGGCGCCCGTCCACGATGCGGTCGACCATCTCGCGGATGTCGGCGTCGTCCTTCTGGGGCAATGACCGCACGGAAGCCTCCACCCCGTCGGCCAGCATCACGATGGCCGCCTCGCGACTCTGCGGCTTGGGGCCGGGGTAGCGGTAGCGGTCGGCATCGGCCTCTTCGCTCGCCTGGAGCGCCTTGCCATGGAAGTAGCCCATTACCGACGTCCCGTGGTGCTGCGGGATGAAGGCCGCGATTTGAGGCGGGAGCCGGTACTCCTGGGCCAGCTCGACCCCGTCCCGCACGTGGGCGGCGATGATCTGGGCGCTCGTCTGCGGGTCGTTCAATTCGTCATGGATGTTCGGGCCGCCAGCCTGGTTCTCGATGAACGCCAGCGGGTTCTTCATCTTGCCGATGTCGTGGTAGTACGCGGCCACGCGGGCCAGGAGCGGATCGGCGCCGACGGTTTCGGCCGCCCGCTCGGCCAGGTTGCCGACCATGACCGAGTGGTGGTAGGTGCCCGGCGTTTCGAGCAGCACGCGGCGCAGGAGCCGGTTCGAGGGATTGGCCAGCTCCAACATCTGGAACACGGTCAGAATTCCGAACACGTTCCCCAGGACGGCGAAGCCACCGACCGCCAGCACCACCGATAAGGCGGCGTTGACCAAGCCCGCGGCGGCGAGCTGTGCGATTCCGGTCGCGTCAAGCCCCTCGAGCAGGCTGAACGCGACGACCACCGTGACGTTGACCATGGCCAGCACGAAGCCGGCGCGGACGAACGCATTCAGGCGCTCGGCCTGGAGAATGATCACCAACGACGCAAACCCGCCCGCTGCGGCATACACCACCGGGCCCAGGTCGGCCGAGTTGGTGAGCCCGGCCACCACCGCCAGCCCTATGGCCATGGCACCGCCAGCGGCTCCGCCCAGCAGCAGTCCGGTCAACATGACCGCGGCCGAGGTGGGCACCAGGTACGCGGCAATGGACCGATCACCGGCCAGCCGGAGGACGGCCGCGCTGGCGAACAGGATGAGCAGGAACAGGACCAGGCTCCGGGGCCGATGCCAGATGGCCGGCTGGAAGCGCCACACGAAGCCGACCAGCAGGACGGCCAGGAGTGCGGCCAGGAGTGCGTTACCGATGAGCGGCAGGAGGTCGCCGGCCGGCTCGGTGAGACCCAGCTCGGTGAGCTTCTCGTAGTCCAGGGTGCTGATCGGGTCGCCGGCCCGGACCACCGCCTCATTGCGTTGGACGGTGACCCGCACCGGGTCGACGTCGGCCCGGGCCGCCTGGCGGGCGGCGGATGTCGCCTCGGGGCTGTAGGCCAAATTGGCGGCGATACGAGCAGCGGCCAGGTCGCCGGCCAGCTCCCGCTCGTCGGGGGCCAGGTCGACGCTGACCGCCTCCCGGGCGGTTTGACGGGCCTCGGCCAGGGCGTCTTCCCGCAGCACGCCGGCCTGCGCCTGGTCAAGGACCCGACGCCCTTCGGCGGCGATCGCCTGCCAGCGCGGCGTGGGCAGCCCCGCCAGGAGCGCCACCTGGGACGCGCGCAGGGACGGGGTGGCGGCTTCGAGCCGAGTCTGCACGTCCGCCGGAGACAGCGTGCCGGCGTCGCGCTCGGCGAGCACTGCCTGGATGGCGGCCACCTCGGCGTCGTAGCTCGTCAGCTGGCGAGACCGGATATCGGCTTGCGGCCCGATTTCGACGTATACCGGCGCCACCGCCCCCTCGGCCTCGGCCCGGGCCGCCTCTGTCTCGGATGCGGAGACGAACGACACGCTGCGGGCCGCGCGGATGTCCTCGGTGGCAACGTCACCCACTTCCAGCGAGACGCTGTCGGGCACCAGGTCCACGGCCAGGATCGCGAACAGGGCCGCGCCCACCAGCGCCATGACGGCGACCAGGCGCGCAACGGTGGCACCGGTCACGGTGCGGTCGCGGGGTGCCAATGTCCGGGTGATGAACATGTGGAGCGGGATCCTACTCCGCAGACCCCTCCGACAACAGCCGGCGAACCAGGTCGCTGACCGCCTTGCCATCGGCCCGACCCTTGGTCTGGGGCACCAGGACGCCCATCACGCGGCCCATGTCGCCCGGCCCGCTGGCACCCGTGGCGGCCACGGCGTCCCGGGCCAGGCGCTCGAGCTCGGCATCGGTCAGGGGCTCGGGGAGGAACTCGCGCAGGATCGCCAATTCCGCCTCCTCGGCATCGGCCAGCTCCGGGCGGCCGCCCTGCCGGTACAGCTCGATGCTCTCGCGCCGTTGCTTGACCTGCCGGTCGAGGACCTCGATCACTTCGGCATCGGTCAGCTCGTGCCCAAGCTCGATCTGTCGGTTGTGAGCGGCCGCCATGGCCAGCCGGAGGGTCGAGACGCGGACCGCATCGCCCGCCTTCATGGCGGCGCGCATGGCGGACTCGATATCGGTCTGGAGGCTCATCGGTGAATGCTCGGGAGATGCAATCGGGATCGGTCTTGATGGACCGATCCCGGGAGCCGTCTGGCTAAAGGCGCGGGCCCTTGCGCTTCTTGGATTCCTTGCGCTTGCGCTTCACGCTGGGCTTCTCGTAGTGCTCGCGGCGGCGAGCTTCGGCCAGGATGCCGGACTGCTGGATCTTCTTGTTGAATCGCCGCAGCGCGCTCTCGAACGACTCGTTCTCGCCCACGCGGACTTCCGCCAAACGTCTCGCCTCCTCTCGGCCGTGATTCGCGCCGATCGGTTCACCGTCCGACGCACAGGCCCGCGGAGTCTACCAGAG
>JBKJVN010000003.1:0-5162 GCA_046717345.1 Candidatus Limnocylindria bacterium
TTCATCGAGCGCGCCGTGGCCGTGCGCCCAGACTTTCGTGTGACCAGCGCCACCGCGCCGGCGGTTGCGGAGCTCTGTGTCCGGCTGGATGGGCTACCACTCGCGATCGAACTCGCGGCAGCGCGGGTCCGGGTGCTCAGCCCGCAGGCCATCCTGGATCGGCTCAGCGACCGGCTGGGACTCTTGTCGGGGGGTGCCCGCGACCTGCCGGAGCGGCAGCAGACATTGCGCGGGGCCATCGCCTGGAGCCATGACCTGCTGGAGGACGACGACAAGCGCGCTTTCGCACGCCTAGCGGTGTTCGCCGGGGGCGCCAACCTCGAGCAGATCGAGGAGGTGTGCTTCGAGCCCGCCGACCGGCATCTCGTGCTGGACACGGTGTCCTCGCTGGTCGACAAGAGCCTGTTGCGAGAGGAGTCCCCGCCCGGTGGCGAGCCCCGCTTCCGGATGCTGGAGACGATCCGGCAGTTCGCAGCAGAGCAGCTGGCTGCCATCGGTGACGTGGAGACCTTCCGCCAACGCCACGCGGCGAGTGTCGTGGCCTTCGTCGAGCGCGGCGCGGGCGAGGTGATGGGGCCGGAGGGCCGGACCTGGCTGGATCGGTACGAGGTCGAGCGGGACAACCTCCGCGCTGCGATGGCCTGGGCGTTCGAATCGGGTGCCACCGAGACCGCGCTCCGCCTGCTGGCCGCATGCTGGCGTTACTGGCAGATGCGCGGCTACCTGGCCGAGGCGCGCGGGTACGCCGACCGCGCGCTCGCCCTTCCGGACGCGACCGAGCACCCGAAGGCCCGCGAGGCGGCGCTCGAGGCAGCCGGTGGCATCGCCTACTGGCAGGGCGACCATGCCGCGGCGCGGGAGTGGTACGAGGAGACGCTCGACATGGCCCGCACCCGACACGACGATCGCGCCGAGGCGAACGCCCTCTACAACCTGACGTTCACCTACGCCTGGGGACCGGAGGAGCAGAAAGAGGCGGGCAGGCTGGTCGACGAGGGACTGGCGGTGAACCGTCGGCTGGGCGACCCGCTGGGGATCGCGCGGGCACTGTGGGCGCGCGCCGGCGTCGACTACTACTTCAAGGACATTCCCGCTGCCGCAGCCGCCCTGGACGAGGCGCTCGCCATCTTCCGCGACCACGGCGATCGGTTCATGATCGCCTGGACGCTGTACATGCGCGGGCTAGCGCTTCTGCGGGAAGACCGCGAGCGCGCAGAGGAGGTCCTGCGCGAGGCCCTCGACATCTTCCGCCAGACCGATGACGTCTCCGGGTACGCGCTCGTCTTTGACGCTTTCGCCGCCGTGGCCGCATTTACCGGCGACACCATCCGCGCCATGCGGCTGGCCGGCTTCGCAGCAGCTACCGAGAAGCTGGCCGGGACCGGCCTGGGGGCGCTGAACCGGGAGTACGCCGGCTTCCACCCCGAGAAGTTGGTGGCAGAACGAGACGAGTACGCGGCCGCGTATGCCGAGGGTCAGCAGATGGACCTCGAGCGAACCATTCGGCTCGCCCTGCGCGAGGAGTAGGGTCGCCGGTTACGTCTAGGCGGGAGCCGCCAGGTCGCGACGGGGGAACACGATCAGCGCCCACACGACCGGCAGGACGACAGCCACCCCCAGCAGAGCCAGGTCGAAGGGATCCAGGTTGCTGGTCACGATCTCGCCGGGGTTCCAGTGGTGGAACAGCGAGTACTCCTGGGTCCAACCCAGGTCGGGCAGAAAGGTCCCCAGGATCTCGAAGAAGTAATTGATCCCCAGGTACGCCAGGCTCAGGCCGATGGCCGGGCCGCGGCGGTCGAAGCTCACGCTGGCCGCCAGCGAGAACGCGGCGAAGGCGCCCCACAGCAGCATGCCGTTGACCCAGACCAACGGGACCTGCCCCTGATCGATCTCATCTGCCACGCCCAGCAGGTTGGTGCTCAGCACCTGGCCAGCAAGCAGGAGCGCCAACGTGACGCCGATGGCGACCATGATCGCGATGCCCACGGACACGTAGAGCCGCCGCCGCGACACGGGTCGGGCGAGGAGCACCTCCAGTGTCCCCGCCTCGCGCTCGCCGGCCACGGCGCCGGCAGCCGCGCCGACCGCGAAGATTCCCACGAACCCGATGGCCAGCGGGTGCTGAACACCGATGGTCATCGCGCCACCCAGCGTGAACAGGCTGCCCGAGCCGAAGTTCAGCAGGTTCTCGGGAAATCCGCCCTCCACCAGGCCGGCGAACAGGTCCTGGAAGGTCGTGTAGAAGGTGGGCACCAGGGCTCCCCACGCAAAGGCGACAAGGCCAACCACCACCAGCCGGATGCGCTGCCAGTACAGCGTCTGCCGGAAGATCCGCCAGCTCACGCCGCGCCTCCGGGAGCCTCGGCGTCCTCGCCGGCGTAGAACTCGAAGAAGACCTCCTCCAGGCGAGCCGGCTCGATCAGCAGGTCCACCAGGGACGGGGAAGCCACGGCCCGCACGAACGGGGCCACGTCTCCCGACAGGGTGGCCGTGATCCGGTCGCGGAAGACGACCACGTCGGCGATGCCGGGAACCTCGGACAGGTCGGGCGTGCCGCCGCGCCAGCGCAGAGTGACCCGCCGCTTGCGACGAGCGAGCAGCTCGTCGACATGCTGGAGGGCCATCAGGTGCCCCGCGCGGATGATGGCGACCCGGTTGCAGATTCGCTCGACCTCCGACAGGTAGTGCGAGCTCATGAAGATCGTCCTGCCCGTGTCTCGGAGGTCCTCGAGGATCTCGTAGAACGCGAGCTGCATGAGCGGGTCCAGGCCCTCCGTGGGCTCATCGAGGATCGCCAGCTCCGGGTCATGCTGGAGGGCCTGGATGACGCCCAGCTTCTGGCGCATCCCGCGCGAGTAGTCCCGCACTCTCCGACGCAGGTCCGATTCGGGCATCTGCAGCCGCTCGGCGAGCTCCGCGCGGCGAACCGGCTCGCGCTGCTGGAGGTCGGCGTAGTAGTCGAGCGAAGCGGAGCCGCTCAGGGACCCGTACACGGCCATCCCACCCGGCAGATATCCAACCCGACGACGGAGCGCCACCGAATCCGTCACCACGTCCAGGCCAAGGACAGTCGCTGACCCGCTCGTCGCGTGCAGGTACCCGAGCAGCGTGCGGATCATGGTTGTCTTGCCGGCCCCGTTGGGGCCCAGGAACCCGAAGATCTCGCCCGGCTCGACCTCCAGGCTGACGGCGTTCAGGGCCCGGATCGTTCCGCTCGCGTGGCCCGGCCGGTGGAGGCCTCCGCCGTAATGCTTGGTGAGCCGATCGGTGCGAATGACCGCTTCGGTGGACGGTCCGGGGTGGTGCGTTTCGCGTGCGACCAACGTCCCGGGAGCCTAGCGCATGGCGGCAGGTACGGTCGGTCCCGCTCGGTCGGTCGCGGCTTGGCGGCCCCCATACTCTGGACCGGGAACCGGAAGGCGACCGTCGGTGTACCGATGATGCCGGGTGGAGGGCTGTCCACTGTCCGACGCGGAACTGATGGAGCGGGCGCGGCAGGGAGATGTCGCGGCCTTTGAGGAGCTGGTGCGACGCTACGAGCAAATCGCCTTCCGCACCGCATTCCTGGTATGCGGCGACGCCGACGAGGCGCGCGACGCGGCCCAGGAGGGCTTCGTACGAGCCTGGCGCGCCCTGCTCAGCTTCCGGGGCGGGGCCGAGCCACGACCCTGGATGCTGCGGATCGTGGCGAACGCCGCGCGCAACCGTCGGCGCCGCTCGACGCGGCAGGCCGCCCTGGGCCTGCGCCTGGCGGAGGATCCCCTCTCGGGTGGTGCAGCCCCATCACCCGAGGGGTCGATCCTGGCGCAGGAGCGTCGCAAGACGCTTCTGGCAGCCATCGGCCCCCGCCTGAGCGCCGATGACCGACTGGTGATTGGGTTGCGCTGGTTCGTGGACATGGACGAAGCGGGCATGGCGGCGGTGATGAACGTGGCCCGCGGAACGGTGAAATCACGCCTCTCGCGGGCCATGGCCCGCCTCCGCACCGAGATCGATAGCGATGTCTGACCGATACGACCCAGCCCTCGAGGCCGCCCTGTCCGACCTGGCCGCCGCCATCCGGTTCCCGTCCACGCCGCCGATGGCCTCTGGGATCGCCGCCCAGCTGGTGGCCCAGCCGCGCGCCGGCCGGTGGCCTCGGCTCGGTTCCCTCCAGCGCTCGCTGGTGCTGGCCGTGGTCGGGCTGTTGGCGGTCGGGGGCATTGCCGGAGCCATCGGTATCGGCATCGGCGCCATCCAGATCCGCTTTGCGGATGGCACCCCGTTGCCGACGCCCCTCGCGTCGGTCGCCAACCGCGGCTACGGGACACAGACGACCCTGGCCCAGGCCCAGGCCGCCGTCCCGTTCGCCATCCGGCTCCCGGCGGACCTCGAGCTGGGGCCGCCGGACGCCGTGTTCCTGGCCGACGTGCCCAAGGGCGGCACCGTGACCCTCGTCTGGGGCGAGCTGGTCGTGACCCAGTTCAGCGCCGACATCGGTCCGGACACGTTTGAGAAGATGATCACCTCGGGCACCCGCGTGGAGCAGGTGTCTGTCAACGGGCAGGCGGGGTGGTGGGTCGAGGGCGGTTCCCACGCCTTCTTTTACCGGGACGTGGACGGGAATTTCGTGGACACCAGTCTGCGCCTCGTCACCAGTGCCCTGATCTGGGAGGAAGACGGCCTGGCACTGCGGGTGGAGGGGGCTCCCAGCCTCGAAGCCGCACTGCGCGTGGCGGTGTCGCTGGAGTAGACTCAGGCTCCGGCCGTCGCCCGTTGCGGGCGCGGTCGTCCGTCTGTCCCTTCCTCGCCACCACCCGCCAGGCTTTCGCCCGCATGAAGGCTGCTTGACGCCCGCATGAAGATTGCCGTCCCGCGCGAGACCGCCGAAGGCGAGACGCGCGCCGCCCTCACGCCCCAGATCGCCGGCCAGCTCGTCGCCAGCGGCAACCAGGTCCTGATCCAGGCCGGCGCCGGGGAGGCCGCCCATTTTCCGGATGCGGCCTACGCTGAGGCGGGAGCCACCCTGGTCCCGGACATTGCCGCGCTATACGGCCAGGCGGAGCTCGTGCTGCGCGTGGGGCGGCCCAGCGACGAGGAGATCGAGATGCTGCGGCCCAAGGCCGTGCTGATCGGCACGCTGGGGACGCTGGCCAACCCCCGGCTCGCCGAGCGCCTGGCCG
>JBKJVN010000004.1:0-3292 GCA_046717345.1 Candidatus Limnocylindria bacterium
AGTTCCGCCGCTTCCATCGCGCCGAGACCCAATGGGTGCGCGACGCGGTCCTGGGAGCCGCTGCCTGAGCGGCAGCCGTGACTGACCGGGTGTGGGAGGTCTTCCGTCAGGAGGCGGAGGGCGACCCATTCATCCACGGGGGCAGCGTCAACGCCCCCGACGAGGAGTTGGCCATGCACTACGCGCGCGAGTTCTACGGCCGCCGACAGGAAAGCGTCCGGCTGTGGATCGTGCCGCGCGAGGCCATCGTCGAGCTGGACGACCCGGACCTGCTCCAGCCGCCATTCGATCGGTCGTTCAAGCGCCCCGGCGGCTACCTCATCAAGCACAAGCTGGAGGCGGCCCGGGTGCGTGCCGGCTCGCCGTCCGGGGATGGTGAACCGGAGGGCGAGGCGTGACCGAGCTGGAGGCCACGACCCGGGACGCGCTGGCGGAGTTGCTCCTCACCCTGGCCGACGACGAGTTCGTGCTCGGCTTCTGGGACTCGGAGTGGACCGGGATCGCGCCTATGCTCGAGGAGGATGTGGCCACCTCGTCGATCGCCCAGGACGAGATCGGCCATGCGAAGGCCTGGTACGAGCTGCTGGCCGAATTGACCGATGACGACGCGGATCGGATTGCGTACGGCCGCGATCCTGAGGCGTACCGCCACGCCGCGCTGATGAACCATCCGCGCACCGACTGGGCGTTCACGGTGGCCCGTCGCTTCCTGTACGAGACCGCCGACGCGGTCCGGCTCGAGGCGCTGAGCCGGTCGAGCCATCCGAGGGTCGCCGGGCTGGCGACCAAGATGCGGCGCGAGGAGACCTACCATCTCCTCCATTGGTCGGCCTGGATGCGCCGCCTGGCGGAGGGCGCCGAAACCAGGGCGCGCATCGTGGCCGCCCTGGAGCGACTGTGGCCCGACGCCGAGGCCATCTTCTCCCCGCTGGCCGGTGAGGCGGACCTGGTGGCCGCCGGCATCCTGCCCGACGGCCTCGCAGCCCTCCGCGCAGCCTGGCATGAGCGAGCGGCGACCGAGTTGCGCGGCCTCGGCCTGCCGGTGCCCGTGGATGAGGCGCCCGCGCCGACCGAGGGGCGGACGCGGCGGACCGATGACTTCCGCTGGCTGTGGGGCGAATTCACCTCCGTCGCACGCGCTGAACCGGGAGCCACATGGTGATCCCGCATCGAGGGCCGGTGGGCGAGCCGGAGGCCGCCATCTGGGCCGCCCTGGCCGAGGTGCCCGATCCCGAGATCCCGGCCATCAGCGTCGTGGACCTCGGCGTCATCCACCGCGTGGAGCTCGCGCCGGATCGGTCCACACTGCGCGTGGAGCTGCTGCCGACCTTCATCGGCTGTCCGGCGATCGAGATCATGCGGGAGGCGATCGGCATCCGGCTGGCGGAGCTGGGGGTCGCCGAGCGAGTCGAGGTCAGCCTGACGTTCGCTGAGCCGTGGACGTCGGATCGGATCTCTCCGACCGGACGGGAGCAGCTCCGATCCAGCGGCTTCGCCCCGCCGCCGCACCTGCGTGACCTGGGGGCGCTGGGGGAGCTGCCGACCCTGACCGTCGTCCCGTGCCCGTATTGCGGCTCACGCCGGACGACGATGGAGAATGCCTTCGGCCCGACCCTGTGCCGCGCCATCTACCATTGCGCCGGCTGCCGCCAGCCATTCGAAGCCTTCAAGCCGATCTAGGAGACGCGCGTGGCCCTCGACGGAGATGAGGTCCGCTCCGCCGCCGCGGAGCTGCTGGACGCCGGCGCCCACGATCCGCTCGACGCCATGCGTCACTCGGCATCGCATGTCATGGCGGCGGCGGTGCTGGAGCTCTTCCCCGGGGCTCGCCTGGGGATCGGTCCGGCCATCCGGGACGGCTTCTACTACGACTTCGACCTGCCGCGCCCGCTGACGCCCGCCGACCTGGAGGCGATCGAGGAGCGGATGCGAGCCCAGGTGGCGGCCGACCATGCGTTCGAGCGATACGAACAGGACCGCCCCACCGCCCTGGCCGAGCTGGAGGCCGCCGGCCAGCCGTACAAGGTCGAGATCGTGCGGGACCTTTCCGCGGAGGACGGCCAGGTCATCTCGTTCTACCGCCATGGGGGGTTCACCGACCTGTGCCGCGGGCCGCACGTGGCATCGACCGGGAAGCTGGGGCCGTTCAAGCTACTGACCACGGCAGGGGCCTACTGGCGCGGCGACGAAACCCGGCCCATGCTCCAGCGCATCTACGGCACGGTGTGGGAGAGCCAGGCCGACCTGGACCAGCACCTATGGCGCCTCGAGGAGGCCCGCAAGCGCGACCACCGCAAGCTGGGCCGCGACCTGGACCTGTTCAGCTTCCACCCCGAGTCGCCGGCTGCGCCGTTCTGGCACCCCAAGGGCATGGCGCTGTGGCGCGCGCTGGAGGAGTGGTCGTGGGAGGTCCGCCGCTCGGGCGGCTTCGACGAAGTCCGGACCCCGGCCGTGGTCCGCAAGGAGTTGTGGGAGACGTCAGGGCACTGGGAGTTGTACCAGGACAACATGTTCGTGCTCGACGACTCCGACCATCAGTCGGGGCTCAAACCGATGAACTGCCCCGAGTCGATGCTCATCTACAAAACCCAGCTGCGGTCGTATCGGGATCTCCCGATGCGCCTGGCCGATTACTCATGGCTGTTCCGCCGCGAACGGACCGGAGCCCTGGCCGGCATGTTCCGCGTCCGCCAGCTGACCCAGGACGACTCGCACGTCCTGTGCCGCGACGACCAGGTGATCGACGAGGTCAACCTGGCCCTGACCCTGGTCCGGCGGCAGTACGCGCCGTTCGGGTTCGAGCCTCGCTTCAAGCTGGCCACCCGACCGCCTAAGAAGCTGGGGACCGATGAGTTCTGGGATGCAGCCGAGGGCAAGCTGACAGAGGCGCTCAAGGCGGGCAGCGTTCCGTACGAGATCGACGCCGGGGGTGGAGCGTTCTACGCACCGAAGATCGACGTGTTCCTGGACGACGCCCTGGGCCGCGAGTGGCAGATGGCCACCATCCAGCTCGACTACCAGCTTCCCCAGCGCTTTGATCTGGAGTACCGGACCGCGGACGGCGGATTCGAGCGGCCGGCTGTCCTCCACTACGCCATCTATGGCTCGTTCGAGCGCTGTTTCGGTGTTATCACGGAGCACTTGGCTGGGGCCTTCCCAGCCTGGCGGGCGCCGGTCCAGGCGGTCGTAATCCCGATCGCGGACCGGCACGTGGCCTACGCCGAAGAGGTTCGTTCCGCCCTCGACGCCGCCGGCATCCGGGCCCGCGTGGACGACCGCGCGGAGCGGATGC
>JBKJVN010000005.1:0-3057 GCA_046717345.1 Candidatus Limnocylindria bacterium
CGGGGACGGGAGGCGGTCATGGGGGGCCTCGAGATGGCGCGCCGAGCAGGATTCGAACCCGCGGCCTGGTGGTCCGAAGCCACCCGCTCTATCCACTGAGCTACCGGCGCCCGTTTCACGCTCAAACTGAGCGGAATGCTGGACATCCTACCCCGCCATCGGCCGGTGCATCGA
The DNA here is from genome assembly GCA_046717345.1 of Candidatus Limnocylindria bacterium. Classification (GTDB taxonomy): domain Bacteria; phylum Chloroflexota; class Limnocylindria; order QHBO01; family QHBO01; genus DASTEQ01. The sequence goes on from JBKJVN010000005.1 coordinate 175, forward strand.
GAGGGTGAATGCGGGCCCTCGGCAGGTGCTGGTGGCTGGCGGCACCAGCGGCGGGGGCGACCTGGCCTCGGCCGAGCTGTACGACTCCGGCAGCGGGGCCTGGACCGCCACCGAGAACATGGCTGAGGCTCGCGCCCTTCATACGGCCACGCTGCTGCCCGGGGGCAAGGTGCTCGTGGTGGGCGGCTTCGGCGGCGGGCTGGATTCCGCCGAACTGTACGACCGGGGCAGCGGGACCTGATGTGCCGCTACCCGACCAACTGGAGCCTCTACGGCACGGTGCGCAATCCGTCTGCCGCGCGCTGCCTCGTGGCCACACGATAACTGGGACACGATTCGCCCGGGCCTCTGAGCACGGTGCCACAACGCGCAGACGTATCGGCCTTCCAAGCTGAATGTCGCGGGTTCGAGACCCGTCTCCCACTCCAATCAACCGTGCTGAGCGCGATTGAACACCGTCCTCGGTGTCCATTTCTCCCTACTCCCTAGTGCTCAGCGCGTAGGCGACAGCCTCCTCGCGGGTCATCGCCAGGCCGCGCTGCAACGCCTCGCGGGAGGCGGCCTCGGTTAGCTGGCCCGCCACCTCGGGGCCCGCCTCCGCGTCCAAACCTAGACTCTCCGCCAGGTCCGCCCCGCTCGACGCCTGAAGGGCCGATGCGGCTCCCTTCAGCGTCATCGCCCGATCGAGCGCGCCCTGCACCGTGGCCAGCGCCGCCAGGTCGCCGATGAGAACGGTGATCCCGGAGACGTCGCTCGCCTCGGCGAAGAGCGACAGGCTCTCCTGGAGCCAGGATCGGCCAGCATCGAACTCGCCCATCTCGATAGCGATATTCCCGAGGGAGCGCAGGACCCACCCCAGGTTGAACCGATCATCCAGCTCACGGAAGATGGACATAGCCTCCAGCAGCCGTCGGTGCGTCTCCTCGGGGGGCTGCTCCTCGCGTTCCTGGCCGGCCTGGACCCACAGGCACTTGGCAATCCCCCGCCGATCGCCGATCTGCCGGTAGAGCGCCAGGCTCCGGTCGAGCAACTCCATTCCCTTCAATTTGTCCGTCCCGCTGACGAAATACGGAAAGGCCAAGTTGTAGAGCGCCTCCGCAATGCCGCGCGGCTCCCCGAGTTGGCGCCGCAGCTCGAGGCTGCGTTCGTAATAGGAGCGGGCGGCCGGCATGTTGCCCATCCAGTAGGCGACGCCGCCGGCGGCCTCCAGCCCCCTGGCCCGGGGCTCGAGCTTGTCGCAATCGGCCTCGAGCGCCAGGACGCCGTCGAGCCGCTCGGCCGCCTCCCTCAGGTGGCCGCGCATCTGCCAGAAGCGCCAGATGGCGGCGGCGAAGCGCAGCGCCAACTCCGCTTGGCGGTGGTCCACGTACCATCCCATGGCGGCGCGGATGTTGTCGTGCTCGCGATCGAGGCGGTCGAGCCAGGTCTGCGCGTTCCTGGTCAGCTCTGGCTCGGCCTCCTCCGCCAGCGCCAGGAAGACGTCGGCGTGCCGGCTGCGGATGGCGTCCGTCTCGCCGGACTCCGCCAGCCGCTCGGCGGCATACTCGCGGATCGTCTCCAGCATGCCGAAGCGCGGCTCGTCCTCGGACGCTTCCTGCCGCAGCAGGCTTTGGTCGACGAGCGTGGCCAGCAGGCCGAAGACGTCGCTACCAAGGTCTCCGTCGACGGCGCACACCGCCGTGACCTCCTCGATCGACGCGCCGCCGCGGAAGACCGAGAAGCGGGCAAAGAGTGGGCGGCCCGGGTCGTCGAGCAGGTCGTAGCTCCACGCGATCGCGCCGCGCAGTGTCCGCTGCCGCGCGGGGAGGTCGCGGGACCCGCTGTCCAACACGCTGAGCCGGTGCTCGAGCCTGGCGAGCAGCGCCTTGGGCGACAGCAGCTTCACGCGCGCGGCCGCCAGTTCGATCGCGAGCGGCAGGCCGTCGAGCCGCGCCGTGATCTCCGCGACGGCCGGGGCGTTCTCGTTGGTCACCGCAAAGTCGGGCTTGACGCTTAGAGCGCGTGCGATGAACAGGGCGACCGACTCGTACTGCGAGAGGGATTCGAGCGACGGCAGGTGCTGCGGATCGGGCAGTTGGAGCGGCGGGACCGGGAACTCGTGCTCAGCGCTGACGTGGAGCGGCGACCGGCTGGTGACGATCACCTTGATGCGCGGCGCATCGGTCAGCAGGCGCCCAACCAGCGGAGTGGCGTCGGTGATCTGCTCGAAGTTGTCGAGCACCAGGAGCACCTCGCGGTCGCGCAGGTACTCCAACAACCGCTCCTCGGGCGGGCGGGCGCCGACATCCTGGATGCCGATCGCGTGGGCAATCGCGGAGGCCACCAGCTCCGAATCCTCGATGGTCGCCAGCGGCACGAAGTACACGCCGCCAGAGAAACCTCGACCGGCCTCGGCCGCGACCTGCAGACCCAGACGCGTCTTGCCGGTGCCCCCTGGGCCGATGAGCGTCACCAAGCGGTTCGTGGCCAGCAAGTCGAGGATGGCGTCCATCTCGCGGCGGCGTCCCAGGAAGCTCGTCAGCTGGGTGGGCAGATTGTTCGGGACGGCACCGAGCGATGCCGGCGGCGGAAAGTCGGCCGGCAGTCCCGCGATGACGAGCTGATAGAGGTGCTCGCGTCGCGCCAGGTCCTTGAGGTGGAACTCGCCGAGGTCGCGGAGCGACAGTGGGTCGGGCAGGGACCCCTCGGCCAGTGCGCGCGTCGTGTCCGAGACCAGCACCTGCCCGCCATGGGCGGCCGCGGCGATGCGCGCCGCGCGGTGCACGTCCAGGCCGATGTACTCGCCGCCGGACTGCCGCCCCTCGCCAGAGTGCAGCCACTTCCTGAATTGATTCTGCTCCCCCGGAGACCTTTTCGACAGTTGGAGCGGGCTGTGGGCGGCTG
>JBKJVN010000006.1:0-5689 GCA_046717345.1 Candidatus Limnocylindria bacterium
CACCTGGCGCGCATCGGGAGCCTCGGGATCGTCCTTCTCGTCCGCCAGCCGGTACAGGGCCAGGCGGGACAGCGCAAACAAGGCGTCCCCGGCGTTGATGGCCTGCGGCACGCCGTACAGTGCCCACAGGGTGGCGCGGTGGCGGCGCTCGCGGTCACCGTCCTGGATGTCGTCGTGAACCAGGCTGAAGTTGTGCCCCAGTTCCACGGCGGCGGCCCCGGGCAGGGCGCGGCGGTAGTCACGCCCCAGCGCCCGGATCACGAGCAGCCCGAGCAGGGGCCGGATCCGCTTTCCGGATGAGCCGTCCTCGCCATCCAGGCCCAGGTGGTACGCGAGCATGTCGTACAGCGGCCGCGCCGGCCCGCTGTGCTCGTCGAGGATCGACTGCATCTCGGCCTCGACGTCGGCGACCAGCTGGCTAAACTCGACCCGCATGTCCATCCCCGAAGCGTACCCGACCGGCTGCCAGTGAGCCCACGCTCCCGCCTGTACAAGACCGAGGGGATCGTGCTGCGCGGGCTCGACCTGGGAGAGGCAGACCGAGTGCTGACCATCCTGACCCCCCATCTGGGCAAGCTGCGGGTCATCGCCAAGGGCGTTCGACGGCCGCGCTCGCGGATCGGCGGCGGCCTCGAGCCGCTGGGCGACGTGGACCTGGTCCTGGCCGTGGGCCGCACCTTCGACGTCGTGACCCAGTCCCAGCTCCGCGATCCGCACCTCGGCCTGCGCGCCGATCTCCACGCCACGGCGGCCGCGTGGTACCTGGCCGAGCTGGCCGATCGCTTCTGCGAGGAGCGCGCCGAGAGCGCGGCCGCCTTCGGGCTGCTGGGAGCCGGACTGACGGCCCTGGACCAGGCCTCCGACCCCGCCACGCGGGAGTCCATCGCCCGCTGGTACGAGCTCCATCTGCTCGAGGCCATGGGTTACCGCCCCGAGCTGACGACGTGCATCGAGTGCGGCGCCGAGATCAGCCCCGACGACAACGCCTACGCCGCCATGGCCGGTGGGGTCCTGGGCCCCGAGTGCATCCACGCCGCGCTGAGCGCGACGCCCATCTCCGCCGCCGCCCTGAAGGCCATGCGCCACTTCCAGCGGGTGACCCTGGACCAGGCCGCTCGGTTGACGCTGCCCCCTTCCACCGGGCGCGAAGTGGAGCGCCACATGCACGCCACCATGTCCGTGGTGCTCGAGCGCGAGCTGCGCAGCCGCGACTTCCTCGACGAGGTCAGCCGCCGCCGGCCGGCGGCCGGCGCGGCATCGGTCCTGCGCTAGACTCGCCTGCCGTGCCTGCGCCCAACTTGGACGTCGTTGCCAGCCTCGCCAAACGCCGCGGTTTCGTCTTCGGGGGCAGCGAGATCTATGGCGGGCTGGCCGGCTTCTGGGACTACGGGCCGCTCGGCGCCGAGCTGCGGACGAACATCAAGGCCGCCTGGTGGCGCGCCATGGTCCAGCTCCGGAATGACATCGAGGGCCTCGACGCGGCGATCATCATGAACCCGCGGGTATGGGAGGCGTCCGGCCACGTCGGCGGCTTCTCCGACCCCATGGTGGATTGCCGGAACTGCAAGCACCGGTTCCGGGCCCAGGACCTCAAGGGCCCTCCGGCCGACATCGCGTGTCCCAGCTGCGGACAGCGCGGGACGCTGACCGAGGCGCGCCAGTTCAACCTCATGTTCAAGACCCATGTCGGGCCGGTCGAGGACAGTGCATCGGTGGCCTACCTGCGGCCGGAAACGGCGCAGGGCATCTTCGTGAACTTCGCCAACGTGGCCACCGCCATGCGCCGCAAGCTTCCGTTCGGGATCGCCCAGATCGGAAAGAGCTTCCGCAACGAGATCACGCCCGGCAACTTCATCTTCCGGGTGCGCGAGCTCGAGCAGATGGAGATGGAGTATTTCGTCCCGCCCGACCAGGGCGACCGCTGGTTCGCCTACTGGGTCGAGGAGCGCCTCCGATGGTGGACCGATGTGATGGGAATCGACCCCCAGCGGCTCCGCCTGCGCCCCCATGACCCGGATGAGCTGTCCCACTACAGCCGCCAGACGACTGACGTCGAGTACGACTTCCCGATGGGCTGGTCCGAGCTGGAGGGCATCGCGGACCGGACGAACTTCGACCTGACCGCGCATGCCGCCGCCTCCGGCAAAGGGCTGAGCATCTTCGACGAGGCCAGCGGCGAGCATGTCGTGCCCCACGTCATCGAGCCGGCCATGGGTGTCGATCGGGCGGTGCTGACGGTGCTCGTCGACGGTTATCACCAGGAGGAGGTGGCGGGGGAGAAGCGGGTCGTGCTCCGAATTCGGCCCGCGCTGGCACCGGTCAAGGTCGCGGTCCTGCCCCTGCTCCGCAATCGGCCCGAGCTCGTGGAAATCGCCCAGCGCCTGACGGCGGATCTCAAGCAGGACCTGGCGGCGGTGTACGACGACACGGCTTCCATCGGCAAGCTGTACCGGCGCCAGGACGAGATCGGGACGCCATTCTGCGTGACGGTGGACGTCGAGTCCCTGACCGATGGCGCGGCGACCATCCGGGAGCGCGACAGCATGACCCAGGAACGGGTGTCCCTCGACGCCGTCCCGGCCCGCCTCGCTGACCTGGTTGCCGGCCGAGCCGCCTGGTCCGCCGTCGCGTCCGCCGCGGAGCCCGAATGACCGCGGCCCCGGACTTCGGCGCGCTGTCAGCCGCCGCGGCCCGGGGTGACCACCCGGCCGTCATCCGGCTCGCAGGTGAGATCCTGGCCCAACGGCCCGGTGACGACGCGGCCTACGAACTGCGGGCTCGCTCGCTGCAGGCCGTGGGTCGCCTCGACGAGGCCGAAGCCGATGCCAAGGCCGCGGTTCGGCTGGACCCGGACGAGATCCGCTACCGCGAGCTGCTCGCTCAAGTGTTGTCGGCCGCTGGCGCCCACCGCGAGGCGGCCGAGGAGTACGCCCGGCTGGCTCGCCTGGACCCGCGCCAGCCGGAGTGGATCCGGGCCGAGGCCGCCGAGCGGCTGGCGTCGGCCGATGCGGAAGCAGCCGTGGAGGCCGCGCGCCGAGCCTTGCGCCTGGACCCCAACGACGCCACGGCCCAACTCGCGCTCGCCCATGGGTTGCTGCGGGCCGGCCAGGCGCATCCTGCCCTCGAGGCCGCTCAACGAGCGGTGGCGCTCACCCCCGGCGACCCGAGGGCCCGCGAGGCCGAGGCCGACGCTCGGTGGCTGGCCGGCGATGAGTCGGGCGCCGTGGCCGCCTATGCCGCGCTGGCTCGCGAGGAGGCGGGAGAGGTGCGCGATGCAGCGGTGGACAAGGCGCGCGCACTGTACCGATCACGGGCCGGTTTAGGCGGTCGCCTTCTCGCCGCCCTGCGGCCGCTCTTCGCGGCCGCCCTCAGAGCAGATCGGCTGCGGCTTGAACGGCCCGTTGCCGCCGGCGGCGGTTCCGCCACACGCCCGCCAGGCCAAGGATGAGGATCACCAGCCCGGCGCCGAACACGAGGTAGGCGGCGCCGGTGGCAGCCAGCGGATCGCGGATGACGGTGGGCGCAGCGGCGACGACGTACACCGCGCCGAACCCGATTCCCAGCTTGGCGCCTGCCGAGGTCAGGTCCCTCGGCAGCAGGATCCCGACCAGCGTCAGGGCGGTGACGATCAGCGGCACGACGATCGTCAGCTCGGGCAGCAGCCATGACAGCACTCCCAGCCCGGCCCCGATCGCCAGCCATAGCAGACCCGCCATTGGTGCGCAGCCTACCCCGCTAGAATCGGCCGCGCACCCCGCACGGAGCCTCCACGTGGCCAAAGCCGCGAGTCCCGACACTGAGCGTGCCCATCACGCCGCCAAGCGCTACATCTACGCCTGGGGCGACGGCCATGCCGATGGCGACGCTTCGATGCGCGACCTTCTCGGCGGCAAGGGCGCTGGCCTGGCCGAGATGACGAACGCCGGCCTGCCGGTGCCGCCGGGGTTCACGATCACGACCGAGGCCTGCGTCGACTACTTCGCGGCCGGCGAAACGCTTCCCGATGGTCTGTGGGAGGACATCCTGGAGGCGGTGGCCGAGCTTGAGCGCGTGAGCGAGAAACGGTTCGGCGACCCCGCCAGCCCGCTCCTGGTCTCGGTGCGCTCGGGGGCAAAGTTCTCGATGCCGGGGATGATGGACACCGTCCTCAACCTGGGCCTCAACCCCGACACTCGCGACGGCCTGATCGCGCTGACCGGCAACCCGCGCTTCGGCTGGGATGCCTATCGGCGCTTCATCCAGATGTTCGGGCGGATCGTCCTCGACGTGGACGGCACGCTCTTCGAGCCGATCCTGGACCAGGCCAAGCACCAGCGCGGCGTGGCCGCCGACACGAACCTGGACGCCGAGGCCCTCCAGGAGGTGGCCGAAGCGTACCTTGATCTGGTTCGGTCAAAGACCGGACAGGACTTCCCATTCGACCCACTCGAGCAGCTCGACCTGGCCACCCGGGCCGTGTTCGCGTCGTGGTACGGCCGACGCGCGCATGACTACCGAGAGTTCAACAAGATCTCGCACGACCTCGGCACCGCGGTCAACGTGGTGGCCATGGTGTTCGGCAACCTGGGCACCGACTCGGGGACCGGGGTCGCCTTCACGCGCGACCCGAACACCGGCGAGAAGACCCTGTACGGCGAGTACCTGACCAACGCCCAGGGCGAGGACGTGGTGGCCGGCATTCGCACCCCCTCGCCCATCAGCGCCCTGCGCGACGAGCTCCCCGAGGTGTACGCCGAGTTCGAGCGCATCGCGGAACGGCTGGAGGGCCATTACCGCGACGTCCAGGACATGGAGTTCACCATCGAGCGCGGTCGCCTGTACATGCTCCAGACCCGGTCGGCCAAGCGCACGGCGCCGGCGGCGGTGCGGATCGCGGTCGAGATGGTGGGCGAGGGGATCCTGAGCCGCGAGGAAGCCCTGGGGCGGGTCGAGCCGGCCCAGGTGGTGCAACTCCTCCTACCCCGCTTCGACGAGGCGGCCAAAGCGGGTGCCGCCGACCGGTTGCTGGCCACGGGGCTCAACGCGTCGCCCGGGGCGGCCACCGGGAAGGCGGTGTTCGAGCCGGATCGCGCCGTCGAGGCGGCGCGCTCCGGCGATCCGATCATCCTGGTCCGGATCGAGACCAGCCCCGACGACGTGCACGGGATGCTCGTCGCGCGGGGCGTGCTGACCGCTCGGGGAGGAGCCACCTCTCACGCCGCGGTGGTGGCCCGCTCGCTGGGCCTGCCATGCGTCGCAGGTGTCGAGACGTTGGACATCGATTACGCCGCGCGGACGATGAGCGTGGGCTCGAACACCATCCGCGAGGGCGACACGATCAGCATCGACGGCACGACCGGGCAGGTGTACCTCGGTTCGCTGGCCACCATCGACCCCAACTTCGCCGAGGAGCGGTTCCTGCCCACCCTCCTCGAATGGGCGGACGCGGTGCGTCGCCTCGAGGTCTGGGCCAACGCGGACTACCCGCGCGACGCGGAGCGGGCCCGCGCCTTCGGCGCGCAGGGCATCGGTCTATGCCGCACCGAGCACATGTTCTTCGAGGAGTCCCGCCTGCCGACCGTGCAGCGCATGATCCTGGCTGCGCTGGATGCGACCGATGCCAAGCGCCGGCGCGAGGCGGGGGAGACCCTGAGCGCGGACGACGACGAGACCGTCGCCACGTTCGACTCCGCCCTGGCCGAGCTGGAGG
>JBKJVN010000007.1:0-29976 GCA_046717345.1 Candidatus Limnocylindria bacterium
TACGACAAGCGCGGCTGCGGGCGGTCGGGTGGTCGTTGGGCGGAGGCCGGCCTGTTCACCCTGGTCGACGATGCCCGGGACGCGATCGGGGTCCTGCGCGGCCGCCCGGAGGTTGACCCCACCCGGATCGGCATCCTGGGCCACGGCGAAGGCGCATGGCTGGCGTTCAGTGTGGCCGCCGCCGATCCCGCGATCGGCCCCCTGATCCTCATCGGTGCCCCGGCACGAGGCCTGCGCGATGTCCTGCGTCGCGCCGTGGCCGAGCGCGCGCGACGTCGACAGAGCCACCGCGCCGAGCCGGAACATCCGTTCGTCGTCGCCCTCGACCGCGGCCTGGAGGAGCTCATCGAACGGGCGGATCGGGGTGAGCCCGAGATGATCCTCAGCCTGCCGGGCGGGCGGCGCGCCGTCATCGGCCTGCCTGCCTGGAAGCAGGCGATGCAGGTCTCGACCCGGGCCCTGGCCACGCTCCAGCGCCGCTCGGTGACGATCGTCCACGGCGAGGCCGATGCGTGGGTCGACCCCGACGAGTCCGCCCTGCTGGAGGCGGCCATGCGCGATGTCGCGGCCCCGTGCCGGCTCCTCGTCCCGGGTGCCGGCCACGACCTGGACGAGGCTTCCGCAGACCTGTGGCGCGACCTGGCAGCTGACCTCGCCGCCCGTCTCCAGCCGCGCCGGCTGCCGACCGTCTTGCTATCGATCGGCCTGCGCTAGGATGGCCCGGCCGTGAGCTACCCGCAGCCGGGCGAGATCGCCTCAGCCTTTTTGATGCCCGCCGACGACGGAAGCGTGGTCTCCTCCGAAGGGCTGGCGGGCCGGCGCTACGTCCTGTACTTCTACCCGAAGGACGACACGCCCGGCTGCATCGCGCAGGCGTGCGGCCTCCGCGATGCGTGGGATGTGGTCACCGACCTCGACGTCGAGATCTACGGCGTCTCGCCCGACAGCGTGGCCAGCCACGCCAAGTTCCGTGACAAGTACGGACTGCGCCATCGCCTCCTGTCCGACGAAGGGCACAAGGTGGCCGAGGCCTACGGGACCTGGGTCGAAAAGTCGTACCTGGGTCGGACGTACTTCGGCACCGAGCGCACGAGTTTCGTCATCGGCCCCGATGGGCGGATCGAGCATGTGATTGCGCGTGTCAAGCCCACCGAGCACGTGAGCACGCTGGTCGAGGCCCTGGCGGGATGAGTCGTCGGGAGGTGGCGGCCACGGTGGCGGTCGCCGTCATCGGCCTGGTCGTCATCGGTGCCGTCTTGGGCCTGGTCGCCCTCACATCGCCGGTGCCGTGATCTGGCTGGGGGTCGGCGTCGCCGTCACCGCCTGGCTGATCGGGCTCCTGGTGGAGATCGGCCCCCTCGTCCACCTGCTGTTGCTGGCCGCGGCGGGCCTGCTGGTCGTCCAGGTCCGGCGCGACCGCGGCGCCGCGGAGTCGTGATCGCGACACGCGACCTGTCGCCGCGGTCGGCCACGATCGAGCGCGGCTGACCATGAAGCTGCTCCTGTTCGCGGACCTCCATCTCGACGCGCCCTTCGCGTGGGCTCGTCCCGCCACCGCCACCCTCCGGCGCCAGAACCGGCGCGCGACCCTGACCCGGATCCTGGAGCTGGCTGAGGCGGAGCGGGTCGACGCCATCCTCAGCGGAGGGGACCTGTTCGAGCACGACCGGATCTCACCTGACACGGTCGAGTTTCTGCGAGCCAGCTTCGGCGGGACAAATATCCCGATCTACCTCGTCCCCGGCAACCACGACTGGCTGTCCGAGGCCAGCCCGTACGCGGTGACGGACTGGTCGCCGAACGTCAACCTGTTCACGGAGGACCGATTGACCCCGGCCGGCCTCGCCGATGGGCTCACCTTGTGGGGTGCCGCGCACCGGGCACCGGCCAACACGGATGGGTTCTTCGCGACGTTCCGGCCGGACCGGGGTGGGATCCACCTGGCCCTCGCGCACGCATCCGAGCGCGGATTCCTGGCCCAGCAGGGGAGCGGCAAGCTGCCCCACGCGCCCTTCGATGCGGGTGAGCTGGAGGCGTCCGGGTTGGCCCACGCATTCCTGGGCCACTTCCATGTCCCGCGCGACGCGGATCGGTACACGTACCCGGGCAACCCCGATCCGCTCGACTTCGGGGAGATGGGCGAGCGGGGTGTGGTCCTGGCATCCGTCGGCGCAGACGGCTCGGTGGTTCGCGAACGCCGATTGGTGGCGACCTCGGTCGTCCATGACGTCGAGGTGTCGCTCGACGATGCGTCCCACGGCGACGACGTGCGGACTCGGGTCGAGGCGGCGCTTGCCCCCCTCGGCGGCTGCGTGCGGGTGACCCTGAGCGGGGAGATGGCCCCCAGCGTGGAGGTCGACCTGGCCGGCCTGACGACGCTCGGCGCCCACCTCGAGGGGCTGGTCATTCGCACCGGGTCGGCACGCGTGGGATACGACCTCGACGCCATCGGCGGGGAGGCCACCGTCCGAGGCCAGTTCGTGCGGCTGGCAACGGCAGAGGTGAAAGATCTCGACCAGCGGCGGCGCGTGATCGTCACCGGACTGCGCGCCCTCGATGGGCGCCGCGACCTCGAGGTGCTGTGACCGATGTGGGTTGAGCGAGTGTCCGCGCGCGCATTCGGGCCCTTCCGCGACGCCGTCCTCGAACTGCGCCCCGGACTGACGGTGGTGGTCGGCCCAAACGAGGCGGGCAAGTCCTCCTGGCACGCCGCGCTGCGCCTGGCGTTGACCGGTCGGCGGCGCGGGCGCGGGGGTCGGACGAAGGAGGACCTCGAGCTCGAGGAGCGGCACCGACCGTGGGACGAGGCGGGTGGTCCGTGGGAGGTCGAGGCCCGCCTGCATCTGGATGATGGCCGCGTGATCGAGATCAGCCAGGACCTGGCTGGCCGGGTTGACTGCCGGGCGGTGGATGTCGGTCTGGGGCGGGATGTGTCGGCCGAGATCATCGTGGAGGGCAGCCCCGACGCATCGCGGTGGCTGGGCCTTGACCGACAGGCCTTCGCCGCCACCGTATCGGTCGACCAGGCGCGCATCCTCGCCGTCGTGGATGCCGCCGACGGGCTCCAGGACGACATGCAGCGGGCCGCAGCCACCGCCGGACGGGACTCGACTGCGGCAGAAGCCATTGCCCGACTGACCGATTTCCGGAAGTCGGCCGTGGGTGCCGACACCCGCGTCGCCGTCGGGCCCCTGCGCCAAGCGCGCCATGCAGCCGCGGATGCCGAGCGCGTTGTGGCCGATGCCCGGGCTCGGCACCAGCGTGACCTGGCTCGGGCGGCCGACGTACAGGTCGCCGCGTGGCGGGTCGTTTCCGCTCGGGATCGGCTGGCTCAGGCCGAGGCCGCCGTGGAGCAGTCCAGGGCCATTGCGCTCGTGGCCCGCGCTCGCCGCGCCGCGGAGCTGGCCGCCCGCAACAGCGGTCCGCCGGCGACGCTCGCCGCCGTGGAACAGGAAACGGCCAGCGTGGCCACCGCGCTGGAGGCGTGGCGGGGCCGACCGGCGACGGCCGTCCTGGAGGGACCGGACGCCGAAGCCATCGCGCGGCGGCTGGCCGCGCTGCCGCCCGCGCCGCAGGGCGACATCGCGCCCCATATGTCGGTCATGGACGCGGTGAGCGCGCTTGACCAGGCCGAGGGCGCCGCTGCTGAGCTCCGGCAACCTGGTGGGCACCCTGCGCCGGGCGCCTCGGGCGAGCGGCTGCTTGTGGGCGGCGGCCTACTGGCCGCGGCGGCCGGTTTGGGCGCCGCATTGCAGGGTGCACCGCTGGTGGGGCTCATCCTGATTGCCATCGGGCTCGGATTCGCGGCCTGGGTCACGATCCGCCAGCGGCGGGGCGGGGCCGGTGCAGCTGCGGACTGGGGGCGTCGCCAGCAGGACGTCGCGGCCCGCGTTGGGCGGTCTGGGGTGTCGGTCCGCGAGGCGCTGACTGCCCGTGGCGCGCCTGGTGAGGGCGACCTGCGCGCGGCCATTGCTGCCTACCTGGCCGCCTGCGCACGGCGAGCGGAGGAGACGGCCACCGCCGCCCAGGCCGAGCCTCTGCGCCGGCAGCTCGAATCCCGTCGCCAGCTGGAGGGGACGGCGGCTGAGGCGGCCGCCGCCATTGCCCGCGCCGAGTCCGAGGTCCGAGCGGCCGCCGAGCGCATTGGACAACCACTCAACGGGAATGACCCCGAACGTGTCGTGAGCGACCTCGAGGCGTGGCAGCGCCGTCGCCTCGCCGATCTGCAGACCGGCCAGCAGGCGATCGCCGAGTGGCAGGAGCTCAGAGACCTGCTTGACGGCCGCAGCCTCGGGCAGCTGGAGTCGGAGGCCGCCGATGCCGCGCGGCGAATGGCGACGGCCGGTCTGTCCGCATCGGTCGCAGTGCCCGTCGGTGCCGACGCCGGGCTCGCCACGGCTGCGGCCGAGGAAGCTCTCGCCGCCCGCCAAGCCGAGCTGCTCACCGCCGAACGGGGGGCGGCGACACTCGAGGGCGAGGCGCGCCAGCTGGACGCCAGTCTGCCGAGCGTGGCGGAGGCCGAGGAGGCGGTCGAGGCCGCGGGCGTCGAACTCCAGCGAGTCGTGACCATGGCCGAGGTCCTGGACCGAACGCTGGCCCTGCTGCGCAACGCCGAGGAACAGGTCCATCGCGACCTCGCGCCGGTGCTGGCCGATGCGGTTCGACGCTGGCTGCCCCGCATCACCGGCGGCGCCTACCTCGACGTCAGAGTCGATCCTCGCGACCTGCGCGTCCGGGTCAGAGAAGCGGCGACCCGCCAATGGCGCGATGCGTGGCGCCTGTCGGAGGGGACCCGGGAGCAGATCTACCTCCTGCTCCGGGTGGCCATGGCCCAGCACCTGGTCACGACGGGCGAGACGGCGCCACTCATCCTGGACGAGGTGACCGCCCAGGCAGACGACACCCGACGGGAGGCACTTCTCGGGGTCCTTCATGAGCTCAGCGGGGAGCGGCAGGTCATCCTGTTCACCCACGATCCGCGGATCGGGGAGTGGGGCAGCCGCCACCTGGACCCGCCCCGGGACATCGTGATCCCGCTCGCGGGCCGTCCCGCCGCAGCTTCTTGAGGTCGGCGCCTCCGCGCGCGGCGACCGCCGGCCTGGTGCTGGCGGTTCTCCTGGGCGCCGCCCTGCCTCCCGTCACAACCGCCGGTGGCGGGATGGCACTGGACGCCGGTGTCCAGCCGCGCGCAGCAGTGGAGCTTTTCCTGACCCTGTGGCGGATTCGGGACTATGACCACATGCACGATGTCATGGCGGCCGCCGATCGCGAACGCTATACGCGGGTCGGGTTCGCCGGTCTCCACGCTCGCTTCGCGGAGGTCATCGGCCTGACCGAGATGCAGTTGGCTGTTGGCTCACCTCGCGCCGCGGCCCAACCGCCTGAAGCTCGGCGACCGGATCTGCCGGCGCCTCCGCCGACTCCGCCGCCGGTCGCGCATTCGCGGTTCGCACAGCCGTGGGTCGCGCAGTCGCCGGTCTCCGCCCCGCCGATCGATCCCCAGGCGGTGGTGCTCGGACCCGTTCCGGGCCAGGCGGTTCCCGTGCGTCTGAGGTTCCAATCCACCCTGTTCGGAGACATCGTCCTGGATCGGGTCGTCGAGCTCACCCGGGGGGCTCGTGGCTGGGAGGTGCGCTGGACGCCGGCATTCCTGTTCCCCGAGCTGGGCACGACCGGTGGCACGTTCAGCCTGGATCGCCGTCCGCTCCCGACCCGGGGCCGGATCCTGGCCGCCGATGGAACGGTCCTGGCCGAGACCCGCGCGGATGGCATCCGCGTGTACCCCCAGGAGACACTGGCCGGGCAGACCGTGGGCTACGCGACCCCGCTCACCGATGCCGAGGCAGCGGACCGGCCGGCGGCTGACGACTACGCGGCCGGCCAGTTGGCGGGCCGTTTGGGGGTGGAGGCCAGCGCGGAGCCGCTCCTGCGGGGGCGTGCCGCATTCAGCGTCCTGGCCGCGCCATACGGTGGAGCGGCCCAGCCGGTCGTGGAGCGGGCCGCAATCCCGGGCGCGGACGTGGTCTTGACTCTTCGACCCGAACTCCAACGCACCGCCGAAGCGGCGCTGGCTCCCTATCCCGAAGCTGCCACCGCCGTGGTCGATCCCCATAGCGGCGACATCTGGGCCCTGGCCTCGGCTCCCGCGTTCAACCCCAACGCGATGACCCTGGGGACCAGCCTGGCCGGGGTGCCACTGGGTACGCCGAGCGCCAGCCAGCTGCTCAACCACGCCACCGAGTCTGCATATCCCACCGGCTCGTCGTTCAAGCCGTTCACCCTGGCGGCGGCGCTCCAGATCGGGGTGGCCACCCCGGCAACCCGGATGCCGTGTCAGCCGACCTGGGACCTGCAGGGCTTCACCTTCCAAAACTACCTCTATCACCTGCTGCCCGGCACGGTCTCGCTGGTGGAGGCCATGGCCTTCAGTTGCAACACGACCTACATGCCGTTGTCCATGCTGGTCTACGAGCGCGACGTCGACGCCCTGACCAATCTCATCGCCGACTTCGGGTTCGGGCAGCCCACCGGCATCGGCTGGGTCTCCGAAACGGCCGGCGTACTGCCCGATGCCCTGTGGTTCGAGGAACATCCACGCTCCTCCGGGGCGTACATACCGTTCGGACCCTTTGATCAGGTCCAGCTGGCTATCGGCCAGGGATCTTTCCTCGGTACGCAGCTTCAGATGGCGCTGGCCTACGCCGCGTTCGCGAACCGGGGGACGTTGTGGATGCCGCGTCTCGTGGCGCACGCGACCGGTCCGAACGGGGACTCGCTGCTCGTGACCCGGCCCGAGGTTCGGCGCCGGATCGCCATGACCCCCGACCAGATGGAATACCTGGTAACGGCACTGGAGGCCGTGACGACCTACTCCTACGGCACCGGGACGGCGGCATTTGCCGGCTTTGGCATTCCCGTCGCCGGCAAGAGCGGGACGGCGGAAACCGGCGGTCCCGATCCCCATGCCCTGTTTCCGGCCTTCGCCCCGTCCGACGACCCGGAGATCGTGGTGGCCACGCTCCTGGCCCGCGTGCACCTGGGAACCGGGGGCTCGGACGCCGCCCCTCTCGTCCGCCGCGTCATGGCCGCCCATTTCTTCCCCTAGCCCCTCAGCACGGTGTCCCGTCTTTGACACCACGAGTGGGCGACGGGTAGCATCGAATCGCCGGTTTCCGCTTCCGGGGACCGGTCCGCCGCCGGATTCCGCCGCTCAGTGCAGGGGGAGCCAAAGGGGACGCTGGATGAGCTCCGAACGCCCGTGACCTCTCAGGACGCGGTGCCCCTGCGCTTCCAGACCGCCGAAGTCGGCGTCGACTGGCTGCAGTGCAACATCGAGTGCCAGGAAGGCTGCCCGGTCAACACGAACTGCCGCGGCTACCTGATGCTGGCCGCTGAGGGCCGGTTCGAAGAGGGCTACATCCTGGCCCGCGACCCGAACCCGGTGGCCGCCATATGCGGCTACGTGTGCTCGGCGCCATGCGAGAAGGCCTGCCGGCGGGGAGACATCGACAAGCCGCTTGCCATCCGGGCCATGAAGCGGTTCCTGGTCGACTGGCACTACGCCAACAACATGCCCGACGACATCCAGGTCGCGCCCGCCACCGGCAAGAGCGTGGCGGTCATCGGGGCCGGACCGGCGGGGCTCAGCGCGGCCAAGGAGCTGGCGGGTTGGGGGCACAAGGTCCACATCTACGACGCGTTGCCGTCCGGCGGCGGCACCTGCCTGATCGGCGTGCCGGCCTTCCGTCTGCCGCGCGACGTCATCGAGCTGGACGTCAACTGGGTGGCCAAGCACGGCGCCGAGTTCCACTACAACGTGGAGGTCGGCCGGGACGTCACCATGGACGAGCTGCGCGCCCGGCACGACGCGGTGGTGGTGGCCACCGGCTGCATGTACCCGGTGGCCATGAACGTCCCCGGCGAGGAGCTGGACGGGGTCATCTACGGCGTCGACTTCCTGAAGCGCGCCAACCTGGGCCAGGAGCAATGGGTCGGCCAGCACGTCGTGGTCATAGGTGGCGGCTACACGGCCATGGACTCGTCGCGGACCGCCCTTCGGATCGGGGCCAAGACCAGCACGGTGGTCTACCGCCGCGGTCCCGAGGAGATGGTGGTCGACGAGGAAGAGCAGCACGAGACGCGCTTCGAGGGGGTCCGCTTCGAGTACTTCGGAGCCCCGGTGGAGATCCTCGCCGATGACCACGGCCGGGTGAAGGGCGCGGTCTTCCAGCGCACCCGCCTGGGCGAGCCGGACGCCTCGGGCCGCCGCACCGCGGAGCCGATTCCCGGCAGCGAGTTCGTGATCCCGTGCGACATGGTCATCCCGTGCACGAGCCAGTCACCCGACAACA
This sequence comes from Candidatus Limnocylindria bacterium, assembly GCA_046717345.1. Lineage (GTDB taxonomy): Bacteria > Chloroflexota > Limnocylindria > QHBO01 > QHBO01 > DASTEQ01. Next base: position 8,352 of record JBKJVN010000007.1, read on the forward strand.
ACGTCCTGGGCGAGTACGGCTCTCCCCTGAACCGCCACATCGGGGTGACCGATACGCGCGAGGTGGTGAAAGGCGGCTCGATTTCGTCGTGGGGCCGCGAGCCGCTCAACGGCACCACCCCGGTCGGGCCCGATGGTCGCAAGCTCAACGCGCTCTCATTCGAGCTGATGCGCGGCAAGATCGTGACCGACCGCAACACGTTCGCCTCCAACGTGGACGGGGTCTTCGCGGTGGGGGACTACGTGACCGGACCAGCCACCATCATCGAGGCCGCCGGCCTGGGTCGCACCTGCGCCCGTGCCGTCGACCGCTGGCTGTCAGGCGTCCGGGACGCGGAGCTGGCCGAGCTGCCGATCATCAACCGGGCCACGATCACCCAGGCCCTGGACCACGACATGCCGCGCTTCTATGAGGCCATCCCGCGCCAGCACATCCCCATGGCCCCGCCCGAGATGCGCCGCGACTTCACCGGGCTGGTCGAGATCGGCTACGACACGCGGGGCGCGGTCGCCGAAGGGGCCCGATGCCTCCAGTGCAACCACAACATCAACATCGATGGACCCCGCTGTATCCTGTGCGGGCTCTGCGCCGACGTCTGCCCCGAAGGCGTCATCTACATGGTCGACAAGGCGACGGTGGGCGGTGACGACCCCGAGGTCGACCTCTTCCAGTCGTGGCCGCGGGGCATCGCAATGGTCATCGACGAGGAGCGCTGCATCCGATGCAACCTGTGTGTGGAGCGGTGCCCGACCAACTGCATCACGATGGACCGCCTCGAGCTCGAGCGGTTCACCCCTGATGGCAAAGTGTTGCTAGAGAGCTACAAGGACAACGTGCTGGGTCAGGTTGGCCAGCAGGCCGGAATGGTGGTCGAGCGGTGACTCGCAAGCCGCCCGGCCAGGACTGGCTGCCCATCCGCCTGATCAAGGAGTCCAACTTCTGGCGCTCCCTGGTCCGTCAGCCGTACCCCACCACCAGCCGCACCCGTGCGCTGGCGGTCATGAACAACGTGTTCCTGCACCTGCACCCGGTGCGGGTCAAACGCCACGCCGTGCGCTACACGTACACGTTCTGCCTGGGCGGGGTCAGCTTCTTCCTGTTTCTGGTCCTGACCGTGACCGGTCTGTACCTGATGTTCTTCTACATCCCCTCCGTCGACCGCGCCTACCAGGACATCATCGCCATCGAGAACAGCGTGGCCTTCGGCTCCCTGGTGCGGAACATGCACCGATGGGGTGCGCACCTGATGGTGCTCACCGTGTTCCTGCACATGATGCGGGTCTTCTACCACGGGGCGTACAAGCCGCCCCGCGAGTGGAACTGGGCGGTCGGGACGTTCCTGCTGTTCTGCACGCTGTGGCTCAGCTTCACCGGGTACCTCCTGCCGTGGGACCAGATTGCCTTCTGGGCCGTGAATGTCGGCAGCTCGATGGCGGCCTACGCTCCGGCGGTCCCGACCGAGTCTGCCTTCATCATCTTCGCCGGGATCGACATCGGTTCGGAAACCCTGATCCGGTTCTACGTCTATCACGTCATCGCGTTCCCACTCATCATGGCGGTGTTCCTGATGATCCACTTCTGGCGGATCCGGAAAGACGGCGGCATCAGCGGACCGGTATGAGGCTGGATTGACCGATGACCATCGAGAAGCGTCCCAACGCCACGGCCGACAAGAACGCCCCCACCCAGGCGCCGGTGCCGACGACCCCGCCCGCCGTTCCGGGGACCGGTCCCAAGCTCCCGGGGCCGCCCGGCGCGCCGGGCACCGAGCGTTTCCGGCTGCTGGCCTACGTCCGCCAGGAGTCGATGGTCCGGGTCGACAAGCGACCCGACGAGACGGTTCTGACCTGGCCCCACCTGCTGCGGGCCGAGTTCCTGATGGCGTGCCTCATCACCGCCCTGCTGTTGGTCATGTCGTTCTTTGTCATGGCCCCGCTGGAAGAGCAGGCCAACGTGAACGTCACGCCCCACGTGGCCAAGGCGCCGTGGTACTTCCTCGGCCTCCAGGAGCTCCTGTCCTATTTCAACGTCACGATTTCCGGGCTGTTCATCCCGCCCGTCTATTTCATCGGCCTGGCTCTGATCGCCTACGTGGACCGCTCGCCGTATCGGGCGGCTCGGGATCGCAAGGTGGCCTGGATCTTCTTCCTGTGCATCATGTTCTTCGGCATCGGGGTCACGCTCATCGGCTCGTTCTTCCGCGGCCCGGGCTGGAACTGGGTCTGGCCGTGGGAGGGGATCTTCTTCACCCTATGAGGCCCGCGCCGTGACCACCCAACCGTCCGGCTGGGGGGAGCAGCCGGGTCCGCCGGTCCGCGAGATCAGCCGCCGCGGCTTCCTGCGCCGGGCGGTGGGCGTGGGCGTGGGCCTGCTGACCCTCCAGTTCCTGGGCGGCACGATCCTGTTCCTGTGGCCCAACATCCAGGGTGGGCTGGGAGACCCGAACCTGGCCCTCGGAACGGCTGCGGACATCGGCTCGCAGCAGCCCGAGTGGGTGCGCGGTTTGCCGTTCATCTACAACAAGGCCCGCCTGTTCATCGTCAACGTGCCCGCCGCCAAGGCGCGGGTCGAGGGCACGGGGGAGGAGTTCGCCGACCCCGGGGACGAGATCCTGGCCCTGTACCGCAAGTGCCCCCACCTGGGCTGCAACCTCCCCCAGCTGTGCGACCGCAGCCTGTGGTTCGAGTGCCTGTGCCACGGATCGAAGTTCACCGTCCTGGGCGAGAAGCGCGGCGGGCCGGCGCCCCGCGGCATGGACCGATTCGCGCACCGGGTCGAGGACGGCGTGTACATCGTGGACACCTCGGTGAGGATCGACGGTCCGCCCATCGGCACCGAAGGGTTCGACAAGCGCAGGACCGAGGACATCGAGCATTGCGCCGGCTAGGTGTGCGCCGATGCGGATGAAGGCGCTCGGCGTGGCGCTGATGGTCGGTTTCGCGGCATTCACTACCTTCTACTGGATCACCGACGCCCCGCGGCGCGAGGGGTTCGAGGTCGTCGACATCGAAGAGCTGCCGGACTTCGGGCTGCTGGTCTTCCTGCCCGACGACACGTACACCATCGAAGTGGATGTCACCGATGCCGGGTTCTCCCAGGCTGAGGTTGCGCTCACGGAAATCTCGGTATTCGTGAACACAACGATCAGCTTCAAGAACCTGACCGGCGCCGAGCTCACCGTGAGCGGGACCGGGACGCGGCCGTTCGAAGTTGTCATCGAGGACACCAGGACATCGCCGGTCAAGTTCGACGAGGACGGGGAGACCACCGTCGCCGCCCAGGGCGTGGAAAGCACCCTGCTCGTCATAGCGGGCCCCCCGCACCTCACCCCGTATGGCGCCAACTGCGCCCGCTGCCATGGTGTCGACGGCACGGGCGGAATCGGGCCAAACCTGCACTCCCTGAGCCTGGCCAACAAGTGGCTCCAGACGGGCGGCCGGCAGGGACTGAACAACTACGTGCAGTGGGTCATCACCCTGGGCGGCATCGTGCGGTCGGGGAACATCCAGAGCCAAATGCCGGCCTGGGGCCAGGAGTACGGCGGGTCGCTGACCCGCCAGCAGATCGAAGCCCTGACGGCCATGATCGGCGAATGGGCGGAGGAGACACTGGCCAACCCGCCGCCCGAGGACGTGCCGGATACCGTTGAGGCCGGCGCTGAGGTGTATGTCGCAGCCGGGTGTGTCGGCTGCCACGGGCCTGATCTGGAAGGGGGGATCGGTCCCAACCTGCAGACCATTGGCAGCCAGCTGGTGACCGATCACCCACACCCGGTGTCACAGCTTGACCAGATGCGCGCCGACTACGACGCCGACAAGCGGACCTTCCTGGAGAGGTGGATTCGCGACTCGGCGGCCAACTACAACGACGGCACCCCGACCCAGATGCCGCCCTTCCCGGAGAGCGATCTCAGCGCGGCTCAGCTGCAGGCGCTGATCACCTTCCTGCTGGACCACACCCAATGACGACCTACGCGCTGCCTCGGCGACGCGGCCTGTTCGCCCGCCTGCGGGGTGAGGCCGATGACTTCACGAACTGGCTCTTGTTCGGGTCCGAGACATGGCTCATCGCCACCATGAAGGGTGTGCCGATGTTCCTCTTTGTCTACTGGCTGTTCACCTATGTCCCGAACTCGGTCTTCTACGGCGTCACCCAGTTCATCCCGTTCCTCCAGTTCTCGGCGAACGTGGGTTACATCATCGCCAACGGTGTGGCCTGGACCAACGTCGTGCTGGTCGTCATCCTGGCCGCCCTGACGCAGGCCTCCCGTGGTCGGCACGGTCCGGGCTGGAACCTGCTCCGCCTGTTCGTGCTCGCCAACTACGTTGCCGTCGTTCTTCTCCTGATCCCGTACCTGGTGTTCAACGTGGCGGGCGGCGCCTTCATCACCACCACCGGGCCTCAATTCCCTCTCATCGCGCTCGGCCTGGGCGCGATAACCGCCGGAGGAGGCGCATCCGGCCTGGCCTACCTGTATTACGAGTTCCGGCGCATCAGCCGCCGCGAGGCGAAGGCCGCGGCCGAGGCTTCGGTTCGCGCGGCCGGCTGACACCGGTCTATCGCGCCTGAATCGGCTGCTCCTCGTCCACGTCGGCTGGTCAGCCCTGGTGCTGGCCGGGGTGGGGCTCCTCGTCTTGCGCGAAGCCGCGACGTCCTGTCCGCCCGGGGGCCTGCTGGCCCTCGACTGTGGCGGGATCCAGCGTGTCGCGCTGACCGTGGCGCCCCTGGCCGCCATCCTGTACGTGGCGCTGTTGAGCGCGGTGGTGGCGTGGTCGCGTCGGCTGGCCCGGCGCCCCAATCCGGACCCCACCGGCGGCCGCGACTGGTACGTCCTGGCGGTGGTCATCGGTGTGCCCATCGCGGCCCTGCTGGCCTTCAACATCCTGGCCGGCCTGGGATGGCTGGGCTAGCATGCAGGCCATGACCGCGGCCTCCCTCGATGAGCTGCGGGCGGGACTGGCGCCGGCGGCGACCATCGGATCCGACGGACTGTTGGTCACCAATCCGGCTGCGTTTCGGGGACCGCTCACCGACCGGCTGGTCCGCGACGCGGTCTTCCATGCCGACCCGGCCTTCCGCGACGCCCAGCGCTGGGTGATCTGGGCCGCGAGCCAGGCGCTCGGCTGTGGGTCGGCCTCCATCCAGGACCTGTACGCCGCGCGTGGTCGCGGCGAGATCGCGCCGACGGCCTTCACCGTCCCCGCCATCAACGTCCGAGCGGCGGCGTACCTGACGGCCCGGGCTGTTTTCGCGGTCGCCCGCCAACGCGAGGTGGGAGCGCTCGTGTTCGAGATCGCCAAGAGCGAGATGGCGTACACCGACCAGCGCCCCGACGAATACACCGCGGTCATCCTGGCTGCCGGCCTGCGCGAGGGTTGGGCGGGCCCGGTCTTCCTGCAGGGCGACCACTTCCAGTTCAACGCCACCCGCTGGCGGGCGGACCCCGACACTGAGCTGACCGGCCTCCGCGACCTCACCCGCGAGGCGGTGGGCGCGGGGTTCCTGAACATCGACATCGACGCCAGCACGCTGGTCGACCTCGACCTTGCCTCCATCCCCGAGCAGCAGCGCGTGAACGCCGAGCGCACAGCCGACCTCACTCGCCTCGTGCGCTCAATCCAGCCGCCCGGGGTGACGATCTCCATCGGCGGTGAGATCGGCGAAGTGGGGAAGGTGAACTCGACCGAGGCCGAGCTGCGCGCCTACCTGGCCGAGTACCGCGCCGCCCTTGGTGACGAGGCGGATCGGCACGCGGGGATCTCGAAGGTGAGCATCCAAACCGGCACCTCGCACGGTGGGATGGCGCTTCCCGACGGCAGCATTGCCCCGGTGGCGCTCGACTTCGACACCCTCGGCCGTCTCTCGACGGTGGCCCGCGAGGAGTTCGAACTGGCCGGCTGCGTCCAGCACGGCGCGAGCACACTGCCCGAGGAGGCATTCGGGCACTTCCCGGCCGCCGGGTGCGCCGAGATCCACCTGGCCACCGGCTTCCAGAACATCCTGTACGACGGAGGCGGGCTGCCCCCTGACTTGAAGGCCGAGATGATGGCCTGGTGCCTCGTCAACTGCGCCGATGAACGCCGCCCGGGCGAGACCGATGAGCAGTTCCTGTACAAGACGCGCAAGAAGGCGCTCGGCCCCTTCAAGGCCGCGCTGTGGTCGATCGGACTGGAGGCCGAGGCCAAGATCGGTGCTAACCTCCGCTCGCGGCTGGCGACCCTCTTTGAGCGGCTCGGCGTCGACGGCACCCGCCAGCTGGTGGACCGATACGTCCACCCCCCGGCGCTTCCCAGCCCGATCCCGGCCGCACTGGGCGGCCGTCCACGGCCGTCGATCGAAGCCAGCGCCGGCGCGTTCGATGACGACGGCTCCGGCGAGTAACCGAGGCGAAAGGAGGACCGCGAGTGGCCCACATGCAGCGCAAGTCCCTGGACTTGCCTGATGAAACGCGGACGATCACCCACGGGCGGACCGATATCTGGAACCTGGGCGACTTCGTGGTCGGTCGCATCACCTTCGAGCCCGGCTGGCAATGGTCGAAGGATGTCAAGCCGATTGCCCAGACCGAATTGTGCGAGTACCACCACCTGGGCCTGGTGATGGAAGGGAAGCTGCACTACATCACTCCCGACGGGTTGGAGATGGAGGTCGGCCCCGGGATGCTGTACGAGATCCTGCCCGGCCACGACGCCTGGGTGGTGGGCGACAAGCCGGTGATCCAGTTCGACTTCGCCGGCATGCGCACCTTCGCCCTGCCGGCAGCCGCTCGGAGCGAGCGCACCCTGGCCACGCTGGTGTGCACCGACATCGTGGACTCCACCGCGACCGCCGAGCGGGTTGGACCCGCTGCGTGGGCCACCATGCTGGCCAGCCTGAACGCCGAGAGCCGGCGCCAGATCGACAAGTTCCGCGGCAAGCTGGCGACGACCACCGGGGACGGGATCATCGGCATGTTCGACGGTGCCGAACGGGCCATCCGGTGTGCTGCCGCGATCCGCGACGCTGCGGCAGACCTCGGCTTTGGTCTGCGCATCGGTGTGCACACCGGGGAGATCGAACTGATCCCCGACAACGTCCGGGGCGTGGCGGTACATGTGCTTAGCCGGGTGACCGCCTTGGCGGCTGCCGGGGAGGTGCTCGTATCGGGCACGACCTACGAGCTGGTGGCGGACACGGACCTGCGCTTCGAGGATCGCGGGCTGCATGAGCTGAAGGGCGTCACGGGCGCCCGACAGATCTGGGCTCTGGTCAGCGGATAGAGGACGACCCCGGTGGCGGGACCGGGGTCGTGGGGGGTAGTCGAAAACGGAAGCGCCTAGTGGCAGCCCCCGGCCTTGGCCGGCGACCCGTCGGTGTTGAACGACGAGCCGCAGGAGCAGCTGCTCACCGCGTTCGGGTTGTTGATGGCGAAGCCGGATCCCATCAGGGAGTCGACGTAGTCGATCTCCGCGCCATCCACGTACTGGGCGCTGTAGGCATCGATCACGATCGGGACTCCGCCGTGGAGCTCCACCCGGTCGTCATCGGCCCGGGAGTCGTCAAAGGCCAGCCCATAGCTGAACCCTGAACAGCCGCCGCTTTTCACGAACAGGCGCAGCGCGGCCTCCGCTTTGCCCTCGCGGGCCCTGAGCTCGGTGACCTTGGCGGCAGCCGCATCGGTAAGGCTGACGAGCAGTTCGGTGGTGGAGGTGACCTGAGCGGTCGTCTCGGAGAGCGTCATGGGTGATGGGTTCTCCCGGCGCAGATTGGAATCGCTTCGCAAAGTATAGCAAGCGGCGCCAGCCGCGCCGCAATGGCCCATTCGGTCGAGCCGGCCCATCGGTACACTTGGGCGCGTGAAGCTGGCTGAGCGGATGTCCCGCATCGGGACCGAGACCGCGTTCGAGGCCGCCGCCCGCGCGCGAGCGCTCGAGGCGACGGGGCGCAGCGTGATCCATCTCGAGATCGGTGAGCCCGACTTCGATACCCCGCGCCACATCAAGGACGCGGCTGTGCGCGGCCTGCTGGACGAGGGGATGACCCATTACACCGCAGCCGAGGGCATCGCCCCGCTCCGGGAGGCGATTGCGGACGACGTCCGGCGCTGGAAGGGGCTCGACGCCACGCCCGACCAGGTGATCGTGACCCCCGGCGCCAAGCCGATCATGTTCTACGCCATGCTGGCCGTCGTCGACGAGGGCGACGAGGTCATCTACCCCAACCCCGGCTTCCCGATCTACGAGAGCATGGCCGAGTACGTGGGCGGAGTGGCGGTGGCGGCGCCCCTGCGCGAGGCTCACGAGTTCCGGATGGACGTCGAGGAGGTGGCCAGCCTGGTCACCCCGCGGACCCGTCTATTAGTTATCAACAGCCCGCACAACCCGACCGGCTCGGTGATGACCCCGGATGACGTGCGGGCGGTGGCCGATATTGCCAATCGGCACGACCTGGTGGTCCTGGCCGATGAGATCTACGGCCGGCTCCAGTACGAGGGCCAGCCGTTGTCGATCGCGACCCTGCCCGGTATGGCGGAGCGAACGATCACCCTGGACGGGTTCTCCAAGACGTTCGCCATGACCGGCTGGCGGCTCGGATACGGGATCGTGCCCGCCTGGCTGGGGCCGACCTTCAGCCGGCTGGTGATCAACTCGGTCAGCTGCACCAACGCCTTCGCCCAGGCCGGGGCGATCGCGGCCCTGACCGGACCCCAGGAGGCGGCCGACGCCATGCGCGAAGAATTCATCGCCCGGCGGACCCTGATGGTCGACGGACTGAACGCCGTCCCCGGCGTCAGCTGCGTCATGCCGCACGGGGCGTTCTACGTATTTCCCAACCTCAGCTCGTTCGGTCGCTCGAGCACCGATATCGCGACCCACCTGTTGTATGACGCGGGTGTCTGCGGGCTGGCGGGGACAGCCTTCGGCCGTCATGGGGAGGGATTTCTCCGCTTCAGCTACGCCAACAGCCGCGACAACATCCTCGCAGCCGTGGACCGCATCGGCGACTCGCTGGGGCGCCTGGAGCGGACCGGCGACCTCGTCACGTCCAGCGCCGGATGACCGCCGTCCAGCCGGCCGGCACGGATCGCCTGCTGGCCGAGTCCGAGAGCCAATTCCCGAACTGGGAGCTGCTGCGCGAGGTCATCGACGAGTGCATCGACCTGTCGTTGAACTATCGCCAGAGCGGCCACCCGGGTGGGTCGCGCTCCAAGGTCCACCTCCTCGTGTCGCTGATGCTGTCCGGCGCCATGCGCTGGGACCTCCGCCGCCCCTGGCTACCGTTCGCGGACCGGTTCGTGCTGGCGGCGGGGCACACGGTGCCGCTCATCTACGCCACCCTGGCCGTGCTCAACGAGACCCTCCGCGCCCGCCACGAGCGTGACCCTCGACCGGAGTTCGCGTTCCCCGATGACGGGCGCTGGGCGCTGACCTGGGAGGACCTGCTCCTGCTGCGCCGGCGCGGCGGCCTGCCCGGCCACGCCGAGATGGAGGGCAAGACCCTGTTCCTGAAATGGAACACCGGGCCGTCGGGCCATGGGTCACCGCCGTCGGCCGGCGAGGCGGTGGCGCTCAAGCTGGCAGGCTGCGAGGAGGTCAAGGTCTTCGTGGTCGAGGGTGAGGGCGGATTGACCCCCGGCGCGAGCCACGAGACGCGCAATTCGGCATGGGGGCTCGGCCTCAACAACCTGGTGTACCTGGTCGACTGGAACGACTACGGGATCGACGATCCGGCCATCTCGTCCGTTGTGCCCGGCACCCCCCAGAGCTGGTTCGAGGCCTACCACTGGCGAGTGGCCGGGACCATGGACGGGTCGGAATGGGGGCCGGTGACGCGGGTCGTGCTGGAGGCGGCCCGCGGCGACAACCCGGACCGCGTGCCGTCGGTGGCCTGGATCCGTACCCGGAAGGGCCGCGGCTACGGAAAGTACGACAACAAGAGCCATGGCACGCCCTGGCCCATGAACGCCCCCGAGTTCTGGGCCGTGCGCCACGAGTTCATGGAGCGCCACGGGGTGACCTACGCAGGCGTCGACGAGCCCGCGCCCGCCGATGTGGACGAGCGAACCGCGCAGGCGCGCCACAACCTGGAGCTGGCGATCTCGGTCCTGCGCCGCCACACCGAGGTCGTGGACGCCGTCAGCGATCGGTTGGTGGAGGTGGCGGATCTGGTGCCGGATCAGCTCCCCGGCTTCAACCTGGGTGGGCGCGGGGCTGAGATCTTCGACGATCCACGCTTCACCGACGTCGCCGCCTATCCCGCCGCGATGTGGAAAGCGCCCGGCGAGAAGGTTGCCAACCGGGCCGCCCTCGGATCCTGGGGAGCCTGGGTCAACTCGATCGCCAAGGCCGACTACGACCGCCCGCTGTTCATCGCCTGCTCGGCGGACCTGGCGGAGTCGACGAATATCGCCGGCTTCGCCAAGGGCTGGGAGGATCTCCCTGGCTGGGGCTGGTACCAACGGGATTCCAACCTCCGCGGCGCGCTGCTGCCCCAGCAGATCACCGAGTTCACGAACGCCGGGGTGACGGTCGGGCTGGCCTCCGTCAACCTGGCCGATGACCCGATGATGGCCTTCAACGGCTTTTGGGGCGCATGCTCCACATACGGGTCGTTTTCGTACCTCAAGTACGGGCCCATGCGGCTCTTTTCACAGCTCGCCCAGGACTGCCAGCTCAAGGTGGGCAAGGTGATCTGGGTGGCCGGCCACTCGGGCCCCGAGACCGCCGAGGACTCGCGGACCCACTTCGGCATCTTCGAAACGGGGGTCACGCAACTGTTCCCCGAGGGGCATGTCATCGACCTCCACCCGTGGGAGCACAACGAAGTTCCGGTGGTGCTGGCTGCGGCGCTGGCCCAGCCGGTCCCCATCGTGGCACTCCATCTGACCCGCCCTGCGATCGAGATCCCTGACCGCGCCGCGCTGGGCATGGCCTCGCACTTCGACGCGGCTCGCGGCGCGTACCTCATCCGGGATGCGGAACCCGACCGGCCGCGCGCTGGCAGCGTCTACGTCCAGGGCACCGCCACTACGGCCAACGTGATCAAGGTCCTGCCCGAGATCGACCGGCTCAACCTCAACCTGCGAATCGTGGCCTGCATCAGCCCCCAGCTGTTCCGTCTCCAGGATGCGGCGTACCGCGATCAGATCTGCTCCGAGGCGGATCGGCTGGACGGCATGGCCATCACCAACCGCGCCTACAAGCTCATGCACGACTGGGTGACGGGGCCGATCGGGGAGACGTACTCCCTGTCGTCCGACTGGGACCACCGCTGGCGGACCGGCGGCACGGTCGAGGAGGTCATCGACGAGGCGCACCTGGGGCCCCAGCACATCATCGACGGCATGACGCGCTATGCGAACGAGCGCCCGCAGCGTCATGCTCGACTCCGGAAGCTGACCGCCGGCCTGGATGCCGATGCCTGAGCTGAAGCCACACGTCTACGAGCACCAGCCGCCGCGGCGGCCGCCGCGCCTGCCGCACCGACTCACGCCACCGCCCGAGCACCCCTCGCCGCCCAGTCTGAAAGTCTTTGCCTGGGTCGGGCTGGCGCTGGGGATCGTCGTGGTCGTCCTGGCCCTGCCGTACCTGGTCGCCTACCTCATGGCCCTGGGCGGGCTCTGAGCCCGGCCAGCATCGGTCAGGCGTGCTAGTCCTGGCGGGGGCGCAGCGCCGCCAACAGGGCCGCCACCTCCTCCAGGAAGCGTGCATCCGGCGGGCCGAAGGCTGCCGGGTCGGAGCCGTCGATGTCGATTTCGCCCACGACCTTTCCCTCGTGGTGGATGGGCACCACGATCTCCGATCGGGTGGTCGTGAAACAGGCCAGGTAGCGCGGGTCGAGGTTGACGTCGTCGATGATCTCGGTCTGGCCCGAGGCCGCCGCCGCACCGCAGATACCGGTGCCGATCGGGATGCGGGTGTGCTCGGTCGCCTCGGGGCCGGTCCACGGGCCAAGGACCAGCTCCGTCCCCGACGGGTCGACCCAGTAGATGCCGACCCAGTCGTAGCTGGGGAAGCGCTCGTACAGGATCTCGACCGCCCGTTGGCCTGCTTCGGCGGGCCCGTCCGCCGCGGCAATCGTATCCCGGACCAATGCCAGGGCGTCGATATGCTCGCCGGGCGCCGTCTCGGCGACCGGGTGGCTCATGCCGCTCGGCTCAGGCGAGGGTGGCCCATCGGTCCGCCCAGCGGTCGATGGGGGCCAGGGCCTCGTGCAGATCCCGGCCCTTGGGGGTCAGGGAGTACTCCACCCAGGGCGGGACAGAGGACACCACGCGGCGCGAGATGAGGCCTTCGTCTTCGAGGAGCTTGAGCCGCTGCGACAGGGTGGCCGAGTTGGCGCCGCCCAGCGCGTCCTGCAGCTCACAGAAGCGCTGGGTCCGTTCGCCGAGGGCGTGAATGATGCGCAGGACCCACTTCTGACCAAGCACGGTCAGGGCGGCGGTGGCGGCGGACTCCCCGCGGCTTGCCAGGGCGCGGCGTTCCGCGCGACCGTGAGGCGCGGGGAGCGGCGCGTGCAGGCCAGCGTCCATGAGGCGCCGAACGGTAGCACCGCCCCCCCGCAGAATCAAACTCGCCGGACGGCCCGTAGCCGGATTACTGGACCGTGATGGTGAGGTTCATGGTCGAGTGGATCTTGCAGGTCACCTGGTAGACCCCGGGCGTGTCGAACGTGAATTCGAACGTCCCACCGTCCGCCAGCGGCTCGTCGAAGAGGGCGTCGGCTGCCGCCACGCCGTTCTCCCCGTTCGTCACGGTATGGCCGACACTGTCGGTGTTGACGAACGTCACGGTCGAGCCGGCGGAAATCGTGAAGTCGCCGCCGAACGAGCTACCGGAGATGGTGACCGTGGTATCTCCGCCAACGGCCGCCTCGGACGGGCTTGCAGCAGTAGTGGCCGCGGCGCTCTCGGCCGGGGGCTCGGCGCTCTCGGCCAGGCTCGAGGCACTGGCTGACGGGCTGCATGCGGCCAGGGCGAGCATGGCGATGGCGACCCAGGTCGCCCCGGGCAGATGTCGGGACCCTGGAATGGAGCGTGTACTGAACATGAGGTGCCGGTCTCCTGCTGTGGTTTCTGTTGGTTTGGGAACCAATTCTGGCATGGCCCGAGGAATTTGACGCACTGGGGGGCAGGCCGCACACTGCCGAGACCCGCCCCTCCGCCCACTGGACGAGCATGCCGCCGACCACGATTCACGTTCGCCCGACGGGGGTCCCTGACGAGACCACACCGGCGGTCGAAACGCATGACCTGGCCCGTCTCTTTCGCCGCAGTCCGGCCCTGGCCGGCGTCACGCTGCGGGTGGCGGCCGGCCGTGCTGTCGCTGTCCTGGGCCCCAACGGGGCCGGCAAGACGACCCTGCTGCGCATCCTGGCCACCGCACTCCGGCCCTCGTTCGGGATGGCCGCGGTGGACGGCATCGACGTTGCTGAACGGCCCGAGGAGATCCGGCCCCGGGTGGCCTTCCTGCCCCATGCCACGGGGTTGTATGACGATCTCACCGCGGCCGAGAACCTCCGATTCGCCGCCCAGCTGATGGGGCTCCCCGGGCCGGACCGCGCGGGCCGGGTGGGCGCCGCGCTCGAGCGAGTAGGCCTGACACGCGACCGCGACACGCGGGTCACCGCCTTCTCGGCCGGCATGCGCCGTCGGCTGGCGCTGGGGCGTCTCTTGCTGGGCCACCCGCGCCTCGTCCTGCTGGATGAGCCGTACGCCGCCCTCGATGCCCCGGGGATGGCCCTCGTGGACGAGCTCCTGGACGAGTGGCGGGCGGCAGGTGCCACCGTCCTGGTCGCGACCCACGCGGACGAGCGCCTGGCCGCTCGCGTGGACGGCTGGCTGCGCCTGGTGGATGGGCTGCTGGTGGAGGTCGGGGGCGAGGGCGCCAGTGGCGAAGTCATGACGGGTGCCGCTCTGCAGCCATGGAGCCGGGCGCTGCCGGAGGGATCTCGTCCGTGAGCGCGGTCGCCCGTCACCTGGCCGTCGCGCGGGCGATAGCGGCCAAGGATCTGCGCGCCGAGCTCCGCGGTCGCCAGGCGGTTACCTCGACCCTGTTCCTGGCCGCCCTGACCCTGCTCATCTTCGGCTTTGCGCTGGGCCCCGACCACGCCCGCCTGGCGGCCGCCGGTCCGGGGCTCCTATGGCTGGCCGTGATCCTGAGCGGGGTGCTGGCCGTGGGCCGGCTGCATCAGCTGGAGATGGAGGATGGGGCGTTCGAGCTGCTGGCCCTGTACCCGGTCCCCCGGACTGCCATCTACCTGGGCAAGGCGCTGGGTGGCCTGGCGGCCATGCTGGCCCTGGGCGCCCTGGTGCTGCCGCTGACGGTCATCCTGTATGCGCTCGACGTGGCTTCGTCACTTCCCGGGATGGCGCTCGTCATCGGCCTCGGAGCGCTCGGGTTCGCGGCCATTGGGACCCTGTATGCGGGGCTGACGGTCCGCCTGCGCGCCCGCGAGGTGCTGCTGCCGCTCCTCCTCTTGCCTGTCGTTGCCCCGCTCCTGCTGGCCGCGGTCAGCGCCACGGCCAGCCTGCTGGCCGGGGACCCATTGGGTGAACTGGGCGCCTGGTTGCAGCTCCTGATTGGTTACGACCTGGCCATGCTCCTGGCGGGCGGCCTGACGTACGGCCTGGCGCTCGAGGAGTAGGCGACCGGTGGCCACGCGGGTATTGGGGATCGGCGCACTGGTGGCCGTGGCGGGGGCAACCGCGTTCGCCCTGTTTGGCGTGCCGGCCGACCTGAACCAGGGCGAGGCGCAGCGAATCATGTACATCCATGTCGCGTCGGCCTGGCTGGCGTACCTGTCGTTCGGGGTCACGGCCGCGGCATCGGTCTGGTGGCTCGTCCGACGCGTTCCGCGCGCAGACGCCGTAGCGTTGGCCGGGGCCGAGGTCGGCGTCCTGTTCACGGCGGCCACCATCTGGGCCGGCATGATGTGGGGCCGCCCTGTCTGGGGCACGTACTGGCAGTGGGAGGACCCGCGGCTCACGACGACCGCCCTGCTGTTGGCCCTGTACGTGGGCTACCTGCTGATTCGCCGGCTGACCGATGAGCCGGCCCGGCGCGCCACACGGGCTGCGGTGGTGGGCATCGTCGCCGCCATTGACATCCCCATCGTCCATTTCAGCGTGGTGTGGTGGCGCGGCCTGCACCAGGGCCCGACGTTCATGTCGCCCGACACGATCCTCAATCCACCGGCGCCGGGGCAGTTCGTGGCCGCGCTGCTGCTGATGCTCGGGGCGTTCAGCCTGGCATGGTTGTGGCTGATGGTGAACCGATATCGGCTGGCGCGACTGGACTGGGAAGCCGAGGAATCTGCGCGCCGCGGGCGATTGCCCGGCCTGGCGGCCGCCGTCCCGGCTCCGCGCCCATGATCGACCTCGGCGCAATTGGCGACCTGGCGTTCGTCATCGCTGCATACGGGGTGATCCTGGGTGGCACCGGGCTGTACGCCCTCACCCTGGCCCGTCGGTTGCAAGGCGCACGGCAGACCAGTTCCACCCCAGCATCCGATCAGCCACGCCCGTCCGACCCCCCGATCGACCCGCGGGCATGAGCGTCTCCACCCCGCTCCCGCCCCCCATCCGGCGCCGCGGATGGGGCCCATGGCTGGTGGGCGCCGGGGTGGCGGCGATCATCGGCTGGCTGGCCTTCAGCGGGGTGGGCAACGCGCTGGTCTACTACCTGACCCCGACCGAGCTGGCGGCGCGCGGGGAGGCTGCCATCGGTCAGTCCGTTCGCCTGGGTGGCCTGGTGCTGCCGGGCAGCGTCTCCGGGTCCGCCACCGACCTGACGTTCGTGCTGACCGACGGCGAGACCGAGATCACCGTCCACTCCGGCGTGGCGCCCACGAGCTCGTGCCGCGAGGGCGCGGGGGCGGTGGTGGAGGGGGCCCTGGGCCCCGATGGCGTGTTCGAGGCCGACGAAGTCCTGGTCAAGCACGACGAGAACTACGTGGCCCCCACCCAGGGCCAGCTGCCGGCGCGCTGATGCTGGCCGGCATCGGTCATGGGGCGGTCGTCATCGGCCTGACGGTCAGCCTGTTCGCCGCCGCCGTCTCGGTCCTTTCCGCGCGCAGCGGCGACATCGGTCTGGCGACAGCCGGACGGCGGGCCGTGTATGTCGCGTGCGGCCTTTCGGCGATTGCCTGCGGGGTCATGGTGGTGGCGCTGCTGGGGCACGACTTCTCGATCCTGTACGTGGCCCGCAACAACGCGACCACCACCCCGCCGTTCTACTCGTTCATCTCGCTGTGGGCCGCCCTGGAGGGCAGCATCCTGTTCTGGACCCTCCTCCTCACCGGCTGGTCTAGCCTGCTGCTGTACCGATACCGATCCGCCCATCCCGCCCTGATGCCCTGGGCCGCGGCAAGCCTGGCGGTGGTGGCCGCTTTCTTCTTCGCCGTCATGACCTGGCCGGGGGATCCGTTCGTGTCGGTCACACCGGTCGCGGCCGAGGGCAACGGGCCCAACGCGCTGCTCCAGAACCACCCCTTCATGGGGCTCCATCCGCCGCTCCTGTACCTGGGCTACACGGGGCTTGCGATCCCGTTCGCGCTGACCGTCGCGGCGCTGGTCACGCGGCGGCTGGACGGGGAGTGGCTGACCCTGGTTCGGCGCTGGACGCTGGTGCCGTGGATATTTCTGACCGCCGGCATCGTGGCCGGGGCATGGTGGAGCTACGAGGTCCTGGGATGGGGCGGCTACTGGGCCTGGGACCCCGTCGAGAACGCGGCCCTCCTGCCGTGGCTGACGGCCACGGCCTTCATCCACTCGGCCATGGTCGCCGAACGAGGCCGTTCCCTGCGCACGTGGACCGTGATCCTGGTCACCACCACGTTCGTGCTGACCCTGCTCGGCACGTTCCTGACCCGGTCGGGGGTCCTCCAGTCGGTCCACTCCTTCACTCAGTCCGCCATCGGGGCCTGGTTCCTGGCCGCGGTCCTGGCCGCGCTGGTGGTCGGCGCTGTGCTGGTGGTGTGGCGTCTCTCGGACCTGGCGGGGACCGGCCCACCACCGGCCCTGGTCAGCCGCGAGTCGGCGTTCCTGCTCAACAACCTGCTGTTCGCCGGGCTGGCATTTGCGGTCCTGTTCGGGACTCTCTATCCGCTGGTGGCCGAGGCGCTGAGCGGGGAGCGGCTCAGCGTCGGGGCGCCGTGGTTCGACCGGGTCAGCGCCCCGTTCTTCGCCGCGCTCCTGTTCCTGGCCGGGGTTGGGCCGGCGCTCCCCTGGGGAGCCGCCAGCTGGGCCACGCTGCGAGACCGGTTCGTGGCCCCGGCCATGGTCGGGGTCGCGTTGGCCATGCTTGCGGCGGTGGCCGGTGTACGGGGAATGGCGCCCCTGCTGACGCTGGGCCTGGCGGGGTTCTCGGGAACCGCCCTCGTGACCGAGGTCGTCCGGGCAGCCCGCGGCCGCGCCCGGTCGACCAGCGAGGGCTGGGTCCGCGCCACCTGGGGCGTGGCCACCCGCAACCGGCGTCGCTACGGGGGCTACCTGGCCCACGTCGGGGTCCTGGTGGCGGCGGTGGCGGTCGCGGTCAGCGCTTCGGGGTCGGTCCAGGTCACCGCGATCCTGACCCCCGGCCAGGCGGCCAGCCTGGGGGCCTACACGGTGACCCACCGGCAGCTGATCCGCGAACCGCTGGCCGCCGATCCCCGCGTGTTCGAGACGCGGGCCCAGCTGGACGTCAGCGGACCGCAGGCAGGCAGCGTCAGTCCGGCCCTGCGCGACTACCCGAACTCGGTGCCAGCCATCGCCACGCCCACCGTGATGACCTCCATCGGGGAGGACTTCTACCTGACCCTGATGGCCTACGACCCCGACACCGGGGCGGTGACGCTCCGCCTGTTCATCAACCCGCTGGTGGCGTGGATCTGGGTGGGCGGCGCCGTGGTGGTGCTGGGGGCGGGGTTCGCAATTTGGCCCGGCCGGCGGAACCCGGCGGCTGCGGCGCCCGCCGCACCCGCGGCACCCGCGGGGGCCTGACCGATGCGCGCCGCGCGCTGGCTGCTCATCCCCCTCTTGGCCATCCCGGTCGGCTGGGTCCTGTTCATGGGCCTGGGCCGCGACCCGGCCTATATCCCCTCGCCGCTGATCGGCAAGCCGATGCCCGCGTTTTCGGGGCCCAGCCTCGACGGCCAGACGTTGAGCTCGACCACGCTCGCCGGCGCTCCGATGATCGTCAACTTCTGGGCCAGCTGGTGCATCCCCGCCTGCGTGGACGAGCATCCGGTGCTGATGGAGGCCGCAGCCCGCTACGCCGACGAGGTTCAGCTGGTGGGCATCCTGTATGACGACACGCCCGCCGACGCGCGGGAGTTCCTGGTCCGCTACGGCGACGGGGGCTGGCCCCACCTGGTCGACGAGTCCGGCGCGGTCGCCCTGGCCTTCGGAGTCTTCTTCCCTCCGGAGACGTTCTTCGTCGACGCCGACGGGATCGTGCGGGCCAAGCACTACGGTCCGCTGACGACCGAGGACATGGATCGCTATCTCACCCTGGTGCTGGGCGATGCACGATGAGTGAGGCTGCCGCAGGCCGGCGCGTGCCGGCCGGGCTCCTCGTCACCGGACTGCTGGCGGCGGTGGCGCTCGCGATCGCCGGCGCTCTCCTCCTGCGCCCCACGGAGCCGGCGACGCTGGAAGAACAGGCCCGTGCCATTGCGTCTGAGCTGCGCTGCCCCGACTGCGCCGGACTCTCAGTGGCCGACTCCTCGACCGGCGCCGCGGTGGAGATCCGGCGCCAGATCGACGAGCAGCTGGCCGTCGGCCAGACGGCGGAGCAGATCACGGCCTCGTTCGTCGCCCGCTACGGGGATTGGATTCTGCTCACCCCGCCCGGCGCTGTGCCGTGGCTCGTCCCGCTGGCCGCCACCGCGGTGGGCGCGGCCATCCTGGCCTGGTGGCTCCTGGGACGGGGGGCGGCGGCCACTGAGCCCCTGGCTGCGGTGGACGGTCCCGCGACGGAGAAGGAGCGTCTGTCCAGGCCCGCCGCCCGTCGCCTGGCAGTTAGCGTAGCCGCGACCCTGGCGGCCCTGCTCGGCATCGGCTTCCTCCTCCCCGAACCATTCAGCCTTGCCGCTGAGACGGTGGTCAACCAGCCATTGGCCGAGGCCCAGGCCGCCGAGGCTGCGCGCCAGGCAGAGATCGAGCGCCTCCTGGGGATCCTCGCCGCCGACCCCTCCGACATTGCGTCCCTGTCGGACCTGGCCGACGCGTACCTGGCGGGCCCCTCGGCCGAGGACCTCCAGCGAGCGGCGTTCACCCTGCTTGCCCTCATCGGCCTCGACCCTGGCGACCCCGACCCGTACGTCCGGATCATCAGCGCCTACATCCGCGCCGCGGACTGGACCGATGCCGCGGCCGCCACCGATGCCCTCGCCGAGCTTGCCCCCGACTCCGCCGACGTGCCCTTCTTCCGCGGGCTGATCGCCTGGCAGGGGCGTGGAGATGCCGCCGGCGCCCTGGAGGCGTTCGACGCGTTCCTGGCCATGGCCCCCGACGACCCCCGGGTCCCGATGATTCGTGCGCTGCGCCAGGAGGCCGCGGCCGAGGTGGAGTAGGTCCTACTCCGCGGCCCGGGGAACCTCGATCCAGAACGTGGAGCCGACCCCCTCCTCGCTCTCGACGCCCACGGCCCCGCCGTGGGCTTCGGCAATGTGGCGCACGATGGCCAGGCCCAGCCCGGCACTCGCCCCACCCGGGTCGCGCGGGCCCTCCTCGCCGTCGCGGTCGCGGCGGGCGCGGGCACGGTCGACTTTGTAGAAGCGCTCGAAGATCCGCTCCCGGTGCGCGAGCGGGATGCCCACCCCGTCATCGGCGACCCAGAAGCGGATGCGGTCATCGTGCGGGTCCCAGCCCAGGCGCACCTCGCCGCCGCGATGGCTGTACTTGACCGCGTTGTGAGCGAGGTTGAGCAGTGCCTGTGCGAGCCGAGCCGAGTCGGCGGCGACCCGGACCCGGCCGGGGTCCGAGGGGCCTGCGGGCCGTTCAATCGAACGTACCGCGACCTCGCGTCGGGCTGCGATGGGGCCAATCCGTTCCGCCACGTCGGCCAGGACCTGCGCCGGCGCCACCGGCTCGATGACGAGGACGGTCTCCCCGGATTCGATCATCGACAGGTCCAGCAGCTCGTCGACGAGCTGGGCGAGGTGATCGACCTCACGCTGGATCTGGACCGCAAACTCACGGCTCGTGTCCACCTCGGCGACCGCGCCGTCGGCAAGGGTCTCGGCCAGCAGCTTGATCGAGGCCAGCGGCGTGCGCAGCTCATGGCTGATGTTGGCCACCACGTCGCGGCGGGCCTGCGCCGCCCGCCGAGCCGCGGTCACTTCATGCAGCCACAGCAGAAGGCCCCCCGAGGGGAGCGGCACCGCCTCGGCCTCGAACTGGCGACTGGCCATCCGGCCCAGGGCCGCCTCGCCGGAGCGGGGTTCGCCCGCCGCAATCGCCGCCCGGGCCAGCTCGTCCAGGGAGGCCGACCCGAAGGCGGCGATCAGGCTCAGGCCGCCCAGCTCCTCGCGTGAACGCGCCGCCAGGCTGGCCGCCTCCGCCGATGCCTGTCGGATACGGAGGTCGGCATTGACCACGACGAGAGCATCGTCGCCCCCGCGGGCCAGGATCGCGGTCAGCGTCTCGGGGTCGTTCACGGACGCGGCCGGAAGGCGTATCCCACGCCGCGCACCGTCCGGAAGTATTCATGACCGTCAATGGCGCGCAACTTGGTACGGAGCCAGCTGACGTGCACGTCCACCGTTCGATCGGTCCCGTCGTAGTCAAAGCCCCAGATCCGAGCCAGCAGCTGATGGCGGGTGAAGATGCGGCCCGGGTGCGCCGCGAGGTGGGCCAGCAGGTCGAACTCCTTGGCGGTCAGTGTCAGCGCCTGTTCGCCCAACCTGACCTCGCGGTGCCCGATGTCGATCCGGATCGCGCCCGAGGTGACCACCTCACCACTTCCGTTCGTGCCACTCATGGCCCGCCCCTCGCGTCGCAGCACGGCTTCGACACGGGCCAGCAGCTCCGGCCGGCTGAACGGCTTGGGGACGTAGTCGTCGGCTCCCACTTTGAGTCCGACCACCCGGTCCACCTCGTCGCGCTTGGCCGACAGGATGATGACCGGGGTCTCGATGCCCTCCCGGCGCAGGGTGCGCAGCACCTCCAACCCGCTCATCCCGGGCAGCATCAGGTCCAGCAGGATGAGGTCGTGACGGCGGTTGCGCCCGGCGGCCAGGGCCTGCTCGCCGTCGACCGCGCTGGCCACGTCATACCCTTCACGAGTGAGGTTGAACGTCAGCGCCTGGCGCAGCGTGCGGTCGTCCTCGACGACCAGGATCCGTCGCTTCAGTTCAAGTCCTCGATCTGGCCGGTGGCCAGGTACACGACGTCTTCGCCGATGTTCGTGACTCGATCCCCCAGCCGCTCCAGGTGGTGGGCGATGAACAGCATGTGGGTCGCCTGTGGCACACGGCTGGGGTCGGCCTGCATGACCTCTATGGCGGAGCGGTAGACCGCGTCGTACAGCCGGTCCAGCTCGTCGTCGTTGGCGCACACCGCGCGCGCGTCGGCTTCGCTGCCGTCGACCAGCGCCCGCATCGCCGCGTCCAGCTGGGAGCGGCACAGCCGTTCCATGAGCGGCATCTGGCTGAACAAGCG
>JBKJVN010000008.1:0-23440 GCA_046717345.1 Candidatus Limnocylindria bacterium
AGTATGCCGCCGCCTCGAATCTGCACCCCGCCCAGCTGCGCAACGCGGTGACGTCCCCCGGCGGGACGAGCGCGGCCGCCATCTACGAGCTCGAGAAGGGGCGCCTGCGCACCGTACTGTCCGACGCCGTGTGGGCGGCCTATCGGCGCACCACCGAGCTTGGCGAGCGGCTGGAGGCCGAGACCCTGGCCGACAGCGACTAGAGCCGGCGGAACGATGTACGCCCTCGTCATGGCCGGTGGGTCGGGGACGCGGCTGTGGCCGCTGTCCCGCCGCAAGGCTCCCAAGCAGCTGCTGCCGCTGACGGGAGATGTCAGCCTGCTCCAGCAGACCGTGGCGCGCCTTGAGCCGATGCTCCGCCCCCACGACATCTACGTCATCACCGCCGAGTCCCACGTCCACGCCACCGTGCGCCAGCTGCCCCAGATTCCGGAGGGCAACATCCTGGGCGAGCCGCTGGCGCGCTCCACGGCCGTCGCGGCCGGTCTCGGCTCGCTGCTGGCTCGCCGCCAGGCGGACGAGGTGGCGATCGTCGTGCCGGCCGACCACCACGTCGCCGACGCCGACGCGTTCGTGGACGCCCTGCGCGAGGCGGTCGTCACCGCCGAGCGCGGCTATCTGGTCGTCCTGGGCGTGGTCCCGACCCATCCGGCCACCGGCTACGGCTACGTCACCCGTGGCGAGCAGCTGTTCGCCACCGGAACCGCGGCGGTGACCGCGTTCGTCGAAAAGCCGAATCCGAAGGCCGCCAAGGAGCTGGTCGCGGCCGGCGCGCTGTGGAACGCGGGCGTGTTCGTGTGGAGCGGCTACGCCTTCCGGCAGGCCCTGGAGCGCTTCCAGCCGGCGTTGGCCGAGGCGCTGGACCAGATTGGGCGCATTCCGCGGACCCCTGGCTGGCAGACCGATGCCCGTGGGATCCTGGAGCCGTTGCCAGCCATCAACATCGACTCCGGGATCGCCGAGCCCGCCGCGGCAGAGGGCCGGATGGCGGTGGTGGGGCTGGACGCCGGCTGGTCCGACATCGGCTCATGGTCCGCCCTTCTGGAGGCGCTCAGCCGGCAGAGCGGGAAGAGCCTGGTGGCTTCGGGCCAGCATCTGGACCGCGGTTCCGAACGGGTCCTGGTCCACGGCGGGGAGCGGCTGGTGGTCACGGTCGGCCTGCGCGATGTCATCATCGTCGACACCCCCGACGCGCTCCTGGTCTGTGCCCGCGATCGGGCCGAGGAGATCAAGCCCATCCTGGACGAGATTGCCGAGGCCACCGGCGACCGCTACCTCTAGGGCCCGCCTGGCGGGCCGCCTGCTGGCGTGGTACCTGCGGCTCGTTTCGCGCACGGCGCGCATCGGTCCGGTCACCCGCGAGCAGGCGGTGCTGACCTTCTGGCACGAGTACAACCTGGCCCTGTTCGTGGTGGCCGGCACGCGCCGGGGTGACCTGTCGCACGCGTCATTCACGACCCAGACCTGGCGCGGGACGGTCATCCAGACCATCTTCGAGTCGCTTATCCGCCCCCCGGGGCAGGCGGCCATCCTCCCCCTGCCCGATGAGCGTGACGCGGCCTCCGGTCGGGCGCTGGCCCGCCGCCTGGGGGACCTGGGCGCGACCGGTTTCTCGGTGGTTGTCACCCCTGACGGGCCGTGGGGCCCGTACCGGGTCGCCAAGCCGGGAGCCCTGATCGTCGCCCGCCAGGCCGGTCTGCCGATCCTCCCCCTGGCGGTGCGGGCCCGACCGGCTGTCCGTCTCCGGGGCCGGTGGGACCGCCAGCTCCTCCCGCTGCCCTTCTCCCGGCTTGAGCTCGTGGCCGGGGAGCCCCTCGTGGTCCATCCTCGCGCCCCGCTGCGCCCGCTCACAGCCTCGCTCCAGGCCGCCCTGGACGAGGTGACGGCGGCGGTCGAGCGGCGGCTACCATAGGCCTGCCCGTGACCACGATTCGCTTCGGGACCGATGGCTGGCGTGCGGCCATCGCCGAGGACTTCACGTTCCACAACGTCCGCCGCTGTGCCCGGGGAGTTGCCGACTACCTCCACCAGCTGGGCACGGCCGAACGGGGCGTGGTGGTCGCCCATGACCGGCGATTCGCTTCGGAACACTTCGCCCGCGCGTGTGTCGAGGTCCTGGCCGCCCACGGAATCCGGAGCCTGACCCCGCCCGGCGCGGTCCCGACCCAGGTCACCTCGTTCTTCACGCGCGAGCTGGGTGCCGGGGCCGGGATCGTCATCACCGCCAGCCACAACCCGTGGACCGACAACGGCTTCAAGGTCAAGGCCGACACCGGCGGCGCCGCGGCCCCCGAGATGCTGTCTGCCATCGAGGGCACGATGTCGCGCTACCCCGAGACCGAAGTGCCGCCGCGGCGCGAGTACGAGGACGCGGTGGCCGGGGGCCTGGTGGAGGTGTTCGACCCCTACCCGCGGTTTCAGGAGCAGCTGGCCTCGATCGTGGACATCGAGCGCATCCGCGAGTCGCATGGCAGGGTCCTGGTGGAGCCGATGTGGGGCTCCGGCGCCGGATGGCTCAGCCGCTTGCTGGACGGGGGCAGCCTGACCGTCCGCGAGCTCCACGCCGAGCGCAACCCCTACTTCGGCGGGGTCAACCCGGAACCGATCCGCCCCAACATCGACGAGTGGCTGGCCGAGATCCCAGCCTGGGGCGCCGACATCGGGATCGCCCTCGACGGCGATGCCGATCGGGTGGGGATGGCCACCGAGGAGGGCGTGTTCGTCAACCAGCTCCAGGTCTACGGCCTTCTGTACTGGTACCTGCTCGAGGTCCGCGGGCTGGTTGGCCCGGCGGTGTACACGGTGACCACCACCTCCATGGTCCGCCGCCTCGCCGAGCGCTTCGGGACCCAGGCCTACGAGACCGGTGTCGGCTTCAAGTTCGTAGGCCCCAAGATGGCCGAGACAGGAGCGGTAATCGGGGGCGAGGAGTCCGGCGGGTTCGGGTTCGGAATGCACATCCCCGAGCGCGACGGCCTGGCGGCGGGCCTGTTCCTGCTCGATCTGTGGCTGTCCCGCGCCAAGCGCGCGAGCGAGGTCCTGGCCGAGCTCCAGGCGCTCGCCGGGCCTTCGTACTACAACCGCGTCGACGTCCGGTTCTCGCGCGACGAGTACCCCACCATCCGGCAGGAAACGCTGGCCCGCCTCGAGCACGAATCGCCCGCCACGTTGGCCGGCCGGGAGGTGGTCCGGCGCCAGGCACTGGAAACGGCGGATGGCTTCAAGTTCTATTGCGACGACGAATCGTGGCTCCTCATCCGGTTCAGCGGCACGGAGGCCCTGCTCCGGATCTACGTCGAGGCCCGGACGCCGGACGACGTCGAGGCTCTGCTGGCCGAAGGCCGCCGAATCGCGACCGCGGCTGCGTCACCCGCATGACCGACGCCCGCGACTTCTTCGGCTACAAGCGTCCAGACGACGAACCCGGACGCCGGCCCGAGGACGAGGACGGGCCGGATCCCGACTCCCCGCCCCCGCTCGACGAGGCAATCACTCTCGACTCGCCCGCGGTCGTGGCGCGCATCGACCGCGAGGACATGCTGGGCCGGGTTCGGGACCTGCCGCGCCAGCTCGCGAAGGCTCGCCAGGCGGCGGCGGGCCTGAGCCTCACCGACCGCCATCGGTCGGTGGACCTGGTGGTGGTGCTAGGGATGGGCGGCTCCGCGATCGGGGCCGACCTGGTGGCCGCCGCGGCCGGGGAGCGGCTTCGCGTGCCGCTCATCGTCCAGCGCGACTACCACCTGCCGAGTGGAATCGGGGAGAGAACCCTGGTCGTGGCCGCCTCGCACTCAGGGGAGACGATCGAGACGGTGACCGCGGCCGCCGAGGCGCGGGCGCGGGGGCTGCCCCTGGTGGTGATCGCCACCGGCGGCGCCCTCGGCCGTCAAGCCGAGGCCGAAGGAACGCCGTGGCTACGCTACGACGAGCCCGGACAGCCGCGCGCCGCCCTGGGCTGGTCGGTCGGCCTGCTGCACGAGCTGCTGGGGGCCGCTGACCTGATCACCGATCCCGACCCGCTGGGACCGGTTGTGGCCGTCCTGGACGAGATGCTGGAGCGGATGGGGCCCGGGGTCGAGACCGACGCCAACCCCGCCAAGCAGCTCGCCTGGAGCGTGTTCGGTCGCATCCCGGTCGTCTACGGCGCGGGGCCGATGGCCCCGGTGGCCCGCCGCTGGAAGACGCAGTTCAACGAGAACGCCAAGTCGTGGGCGGCCTACGAGCCGATGCCGGAGGCCAACCACAACGCGATCGAAGGCTCGCTCAACCCGCGGGAGCTGGCGGGCGCTCCCTTCGTGATCGAGATCCGCGACCCGGCCGAGGCGCCGGAGATCACCGCCCGCTATCGCGTGGTCGAGGAGCTGCTCGGGGAACGGGCCACCAACCGAGCCACGGTGCGGGCCGAAGGCCCCTCCCCGCTGGCCCGCGTCCTGTCCGGCGTCGCATGGGGCGACCTGGTCAGCGTCTACCTCGCCATCCTCTACCAGACCGACCCGACCCCGGTTACACTGCTGGCAATGCTCAAGGAGCGGCTCGCCAGGTCGGACTGACGGGCGCCTACGAAGAGGCGCCCCCGGGCGCCTGGAGGAGTTGCATCGTGCATTCGGGCATGATCGGCAAGGTCGAGAAGGCGATGCGCTACGCGCACGAGCCGGATCGCGTGATCATCGTTCGGCTGGAGGCCACCTTCGCCGGCGACAACGGTTCCCACCAGGTGTCCCTGGACGCTGAGCAGTGGCATTGCGACTGCCACCTATTCGAGCAGGCCGGTGGCTGCACGCACACCTTGGCGATCCAGAAGATGCTCGATCCCATGCTGTCCGATGCGGCCCGCCAGACGCCGCTGTACGGCCACGCCGAGGTCGGCGCCGGGGTCTGATAGGATCGGTCCACCAACTGAAGACCGCGTGGGGTGCCGCCGCCGAAAGGCCGGCGGGTGAATGGCGAAGCCGGTGCAAGACCGGCGCTGTCCCGCAACTGTAACCGGGCCTGATCGGTCCGGGAGCCAGGTCGCCCAGCCCGCACGCGATGTCTCAACCCTCGTGAGAAAGGGAGTGACATCACGATGCCAGCACGGCGTATTCGGGCATTTGCCCCCCTCCTTCTGATCCTGGCGGTCGCCTGCCAGCCGACCAGCCCGAGCCTCAGCCCGCCGACCTCCACGGCGCCATCCGCAGCGGCCTACCCGCTGACATTGACCGATGACGCCGGGCGCCAGGTGACGCTGCCGGCCGAGCCCGAGCGCATCGTCAGCCTGGCCCCCTCGAACACCGAGATCGTGTGCGCCCTGGATGCCTGCGACCGGCTGGTCGGGGTGACCGATTTCGACGATTACCCGGCCGAGGTGGCCCACATCCCCGACGTCGTCATTTTCGCGGTGGTCGATATCGAGCTCGTGGTGGACGCCGATCCGGACCTGATCCTGGCCGCCGGCAACGAGCTGACGCCGAGCGCGGTCATTACCGAGCTGACCGATCTCGGCTACCCGGTCCTGGTCCTGTACCCCGAATCGCTGGACGAGGTGCTCGACAACATCGAGCTGGTCGCCGCAGCGATCAACGCCCGTGACCGGGCCGATTCGCTCACCGCGGATCTGCGAGCGCGCAGCGCGGCCGTGGGGGATGCCGTGGCCGGAGCCGCGCGAACACGGACCTTCTACGAGGTCAGCGTCTTCGAAGGCGCGATCTACACCGCCGGCGAGGACTCGTTTCTGGCCAGCCTGATCGAGCTCTCCGGCGGTGACCCGATCACCGGCGACGCATTGACCTTTTCGATCGCGCTCGAGGACCTGCTGGCCGCCGATCCGGAGCTCATCCTGCTCGGCGACGCCGCCTACGACTCGTCGGTCACACCGGAGGCCGTGGCCGCGCGCCCCGGTTGGGGCGCCATGAGCGCGGTCCAGAACGGGCAGGTTTTGGTCATGCTCGCGGACCCGGTCATCACCCGTCCCGGGCCGCGGATCGTGGATGGCCTGGAAGCGCTGGCCCGAGCCATCCACCCCGACCGGTTCGACTGAGCCTGTCATGCGCGCCTCGGTCGCCACTCGTTCGCTGGTTGGGGGACCCAGCCTGGGTCGGGCCACGCTCGTCATCGGGGGAGCCCTGGTGGTGCTCGTGGCTTCTGTGGTGGCCGCGGTTGGCCTGGGTAGCGTGGAGGTCGGGCTGCCGGAGGCGATCGGGATCATCGGTCAACGGCTGGGCCTGCCAGTTACCGAGACCTGGGCCTCGACCGCTCCGACGATCCTGTTCGAGGTCCGTCTGCCGCGGGTCCTGGCCGGGGCCCTGGTCGGCGCCGGCCTCGGCGGCGCAGGCGTCGTGTTCCAGGCCCTGCTCCGCAACCCGATGGCCGATCCGTACGTGATCGGAACCGCGGCCGGCGCCTCGCTGGGGGCCGTCCTGGCCATCACGGCGCCGGTCCTCGTGCCCGCGCTCGCACTGGGAGCCGGCACGGCCTGGCTGGGGATCGGCCTAGCCCAGGTGCTGGCGTTCGCCGGTGGCTTGGGTGCGGTGACGCTGGTGCTCGTGGTCGCGCGCCAGGGCGGACGCTCGAACATGGTGACCCTGCTCCTGACCGGGTACGCCGTGTCGTCGCTCCTGGCGGCCGCGGTCGCGCTGCTCCTGGTCAGCTCGGGGCGGGCGTTGGCCTCGATCGTGGGCTGGCTGCTCGGCTCATTGGGAGGCACCGGCTACCCGGAGCTGGCAGTGGCCGCTCCGCTGGTCCTCGGCGGCTCCGTATGGCTGCTCTTTCGGTGGCGCACCCTGAACCTGCTCCTCCTCGGCGACGAAGCCGCGGCCGGTTTGGGCGTTGACCTCGTGCCCGCCCGCCGCGGGCTCGTCCTGCTCGCCACCCTGGTGACCTCGGCGGCGGTGGCCCTGGCAGGCACGATCGGCTTCGTCGGCCTGGTGGTTCCGCACCTGGTCCGACTGGCGATCGGGCCCGACCATCGGCTGCTTCTCCCGGTGAGCTGCCTGGGCGGCGCCGCACTCCTGGTCCTGGCCGACATGGCGGCCCGGCTGGTGGGCGGAGTGCCGGTAGGTGTCGTGACCGCGCTGATCGGCGCCCCGTTCTTCCTGTGGCTGCTCCACCGGGCGGCCGGAGCGGCGACCACGCCATGAGCCAGCGGCGTCAACCGAGCCCGAACAGCCCGCCGATCCTCGAGCTGAAGGAGGTCGGATTTGGCTACCGCCGTCGGGGACGCCCCGATCGCGAGGTCCTGCGCGGGGTCAGCCTGACGGTGACGCCGGGGGAGCTGGTGGCCCTGCTGGGGCCCAACGGCAGCGGCAAGACCACCCTGTTTCGCGTGGCCGTAGGCCTGTTGCGGGCGGGTAGCGGGAGCGTGTGGCTGGATGGCCGCCCGGTCTCGGACTGGAACCGGCGCGAGATCGCGCAACGGATCGCCATCCTGCCCCAGCTGCCCACGGTGCCCGACGGGTTCCGGGTCGAGGAGCTGGTCGAGATGGGGCGCGCGCCCCACGCCCGGTCGCGCTTCGGGGCCAGCGCCGAGGACGCAGCCGCGGTGGAACGGGCCCTCATCGATGCCGATGCGGTCGACCTCGTCGGGCGTCGCGTCGATGAGCTCTCAGGCGGTGAGCGCCAGCGCGTGCTGGTGGCCATGACCTTGGCCCAGGAGCCACGTCTGCTGCTCCTCGACGAGCCGACCCAGCACCTTGACCTGGCGCACCAGGTGGCCCTGCTGGCGACCCTGGATCGGCTGCGGCGGACGCGCGGGCTGGCCGTGGTAGCGGTTCTCCATGATCCGGCCCTGACCGCCCTCGCGGACCCGCGGGTCGTGCTTCTCAGCGCGGGACGCGTGGTGGCCGACGGTCCGGCGGCGGAGGTGCTGCGCCCCGCCCTGCTGGCGCGCGTGTTCGACATCTCGGTGCCGACCGCCCTGGCCCTATCGGGAGGATCGGCGCGAGGGACCTAGCCCGCCGGGCTCGACTCCTCAACCACGGCAGCCGCAGGCGGCTCCGTTTCCGGCTCGGGTGGGCTGTAGATGTCGACCCAGTGGTTCACGAAGATCACGATCACGGCCAGGATGGGTATCCCGAACAGGGCGCCCCACAGGCCCGCGATCTCGACCCCGACCAAGAGCCCGACGAACAGGAGGATGGGGTGGAGCCCCAGTGACTCCTGCATCATCTTCGGCTGGAGCACGTTCACCATCACCGTCTGGACCACGACGATGACCGCCACCGCGGCCAGGGCCACGAACCAGTTCTCGCTGGTCAGGAAGGCGATGAACACGGGCGGCGCCAGGGCGAGGGCGGGGCCGATCATGGGGATGAACATGAACAGGCCTGACACGACAGCGGTGACGAAGATGTACTCCATTCCGCCCAGCTCCCGAGCGGCCAGGCCGACGGCCATGACCACGGCGAACATCAGCAGTGCGAGCACCGTTTGAGCGCGGATGAAACCGCCGAACGAGCTTGCCACTCCCTCCTGGAGTAGCAGCGACTGATCCCGGAACCGGGCGGGGACGAGCCGGCTCAGCCAGACCATGATCTTGTGGCTGTCCAGGACCATGAAGAAGGCCAGCAGCACGACCAGGAACAGGGTGCCGATGGCGTTGAACGCCCCGCTTGCGATGCTGCCGGCCGAGCCCGCCAGGTCGCTGCCCAGGCTCGCGATCTGGTCGGTGAAACCGATGAAGACGGCCGCAAGGTCAGGCTCCTCAAACCCGATCGTCTGCTGAAGGTCGCGAATCTGCCGCCCGATCTGATCCTCGCGCGCGGGCCAGGTGCTGATGAAGTCGGCCAGGTCGACAACCATGACCGCCGCCACGACAAGCAGGAACGTCGCCAGGACGATGACGGTGGCCCCGAACGCGACGCCCACCGCCACGCCCCGACCCACCTGCAGCCGGCTTTCCACCCGGTGAACCAGGGGCGAGATCAGGAAGGCCAGCAGCCAGGCCAGGAACAGGGCCACGATGATGGCCTGGAACCCGCCCAGGAACTCCAGGATCGACTGGAGAGCCAGGATGCCGAAGTAGAACGTGCCGGCGACCAGAAACACGGCGAGCAGGCGGCGCTCGCGCACCCAGGCCCCCTGGAACAGCTCGATCACCGCGACCTCCAACCCGGGCGGCCGGTCCCGACGGCCGCCAGCACCTCGGCTCGGGTGGCCTCCAGGATGGGCCTCACCTTCTCCGCTCCAGCCGAGAGTACCGCCTCCACCCGTTCGGGATCGGCAGCCATCTGCGCGCGTTTCTCTCGCATGGGTCGGAAGAACTCGATGATGCGCTCCGCCAGCAGCTGCTTGGTATCCACGCACCCGGTGCGGGCGGTCCGTTCGCCGTCCTGGATCTGGAGGTAGTCCTCTCCGAAGAACCGATGCAACTGGCACACGTTGCAGACCTCCGGACGCCCCGGATCGGTGCGCTTGATCCGCAGCGGATCGGTGACCATGCTCATGACGACGCGCCGGATCTCATCGGGCTCCGCGAAGATCGGGATCGTGTTGCCGGCCGACTTGCTCATCTTGCGCTGCCCATCGGTGCCCATCACCAACGGAGCATCGGTATAGACCGCGGTCGGCTCGGGGAAGATCGGGCTGTATCGGGCGTTGAAGGCGCGCACGATCTCGCGTGACAGCTCCAGGTGAGGCGCCTGGTCCTTGCCGACCGGCACCTTGCTGGCCTTGTAGATGACGATGTCGGCGGCCTGGAGCACGGGGTAGGTCAGCAGCCCGTTGCTGTTCTCCTTGCCTTCGCTCAGACCCTCCTTATAGGTTGGGTTGCGTTGAAGCCAGCTCACCGGCACCACCGTGCTGAAGATCCAGCACAGCTCGGCGACCTCCGGAAAGTCGGACTGGCGGATGAGCGCGCAGCGATCGGGGTCGAGCCCCACCGCCAGCAGGTCGAGCGCCATGTCGCGAGTCAGCCGCCGCAGCTCATTGCCGTCATGGACGGTGGTCAGGGCGTGGTAGTCGACGATGACGTAGATCGCCTCGTACTGGTCCTGGAGGGCCACGTAGTTCCGCTGGGCGCCCAGGTAGTTGCCCAGGTGGCTGGCGCCGCTGGGTTGGATGCCGGACAGCACGCGCTCCCGACCGGCGGGCGAGGCGGCAGCGTCGGACATCGTCGGCCGAGTGTAGCGGACCCAATTTGGGCGGCTGCTAGAATCGCCGCCCGTGTCCGAACCACGCTCCGACGAGGTCCGTCAGCCGACTCCAGACTGGGCCGCGGCCGCGCGCCCCGGGGCTCGGGTGGGGCACACGGTCGAGCACCACGCCGAGATCGGTTCGACCAACGACCGGGCCCGGGCCGCCTTAGCTGAAGCCGGCGGCGACGGTCTGGCCGTCGTCGCCGACCGGCAGACGGCGGGTCGCGGACGGATGGGCCGATCCTGGCTCTCCCCGTCCGGCACCAATCTGCTCCTGAGCGTGGGCCTTCGCCCTGACCTGCCCATCGAACGGGCCTGGTGGCTGGCGGCCGCGGCCGCGCTGGCCGTGCGCGAGGCGGCGGCCTCGGCGGCCCAGTTGGCCGTACGCTGGCCGAACGACATGGTCACCCCCGATGGGCTCAAGGTGGCCGGCCTGCTCACCGAGACCCAGGTCGAGGGGGAGCGCGTGGTCGGCGCCGTGATGGGTATCGGCATCAACGTCAACTGGCGTCGTTCCGCCATGCCGCCCGATATCGCGCCCGGCGCGACGTCGCTCGCCGACCTGGCAGGCGCTCCGGTGGATCGGCTGGAACTGCTCACCAGCCTGCTCGCGGCGCTGGATGGCGAGGTTCGCCAGGTGGACGAGGGCGCGTCGCCGCTGGAACGATTCCGGGCCGCATCGTGGCTGACCGGACGGGCTATCGAGGTCGAGACGCCGGCCGGGCGCCTGATCGGCGTGGCGGGCGAGATCGCGGACAACGGGGGATTGATCCTGGACGGACCCACCCTGCGCACCACAGTCAGCGTGGGCGAGGTGATCCGCGTCCACCCGCAGGCGGCGAGCGCCTGATGCGCGAACAACGGCCGCTTCACCGCCCCGCCGACCAACCGGCACCCGACGCCGCTGCCCCGCGCGATCCCGACCTGGCCGACGTGCGGGCCGCCCAGCGCGACCGGCATGCCTTCGATCGGCTGTATCGACGATACCTGGATCGGGTCTACAGCTACGCGTTCTACCAGTTGGGCGATCATCACGACGCGGAGGACGCCACCGAGCGGACGTTCCTGGCTGCGTTGGCCGCCATCGGCCGCTTCCATGACGAGGGCTCCACCTTCCGGGCGTGGCTGTTCCGGATCGCGCACAACGCGATCGCGAACTCGCGTCGGGCCCGCCGCCGGCGGCGCACGCAGCCCATCACCGATGCCCGCCAGCAGGCCGCCCCGGGGGCCGACCCGGCAGGCGTGGTGGCCCGCGCGGACCAGCAGCGGGAGATTCGCGCCGCCCTGGCCCGCATCCCCGCCGAGCGGCGCCAGGCCATCCTGCTGCGCTTCGTGGACGGCCTGTCGGCGCGGGAGATCGGGGCCGTCCTGGACCGGAGCGAGGGCGCCGCCCGGGTCCTTCTCCACCGCGCCCTGCGCGACATGGCCGCCGAGCTGGATCGAGGCGACGCGTAACGAATCCAGGTTCGCGGTGTTAGCCCGCGTAGATGACCCGTCGTCCCACCGATTCCCAGCGGATCGACCATGCCGTGAGCGCGGTGCTGGAAGATCGCCCGGTCGCCGTGCCGCCCCCACTCGCCGATGAGCTGTCTGCCGCCCGCGCCCTGCGCGCCGATCTTCCCCTGGTGCCGCCGGGTGACGCCTTCGAAGAGGCCCTCGCCCGCCACCTGAGCGACGGTCACGCACACAACGCCGGACGCCGGGTCAGCGGCTTCGTCCGCCACCATCAGCGGCTGGTGCTGACTGGGGCGGTGGGATCGGTTCTGGTGAGCACCGCCGGAGCGGCGGTCCTCGCCTGGCGCCTGGTGCATCGGCCATGAAGATCAAGTTCCCGTTCAGCCGCCGCACAGGCCCGACCGACGCCTGGACGAAGTGCCCGAACTGCGAGGCTCAGATCTTCAACCGCCAGCTGGAGCGGAACCACCGGGTGTGCCCCACCTGCGACCACCACTTCCGGCTATCGGCCGCCGAACGGATCGAACTCCTGCTCGACGACGGCTCGTTCACAGAACGTGACGCAGGCCTCATCAGCGGCGACCCGCTCGGGTTCGTGGACAGCAAGCCCTATCCCGATCGGCTGGAGGCGTCCCGGATCCGCTCCGGGCTCCCCGAAGCGGCGATCTGGGGGATGGGCAGGATCGAGCGGCAGCCGGTGGCGATCGGCCTGTTCGACTTCCGGTTCATGGGTGGCTCCATGGGCAGCGTCGTGGGAGAGAAGATCGCGCGCTGCTTCGAGGGAGCCCTGGCCGAACACATCCCGGCCATCGTGGTGAGCGCGTCGGGGGGAGCAAGGATGCAGGAAGGGACCATCTCCCTCCTCCAGCTGGCGAAGACCACGGCCGCCCTCCAGCGGCTGAACGAGGCCGGCATTCCGTTCATCAGCATCCTGACCGATCCCACCACCGGCGGCGTGCTGGCCAGCTTCGCGTCGTTGGGCGACGTCATCCTGGCCGAGCCCCGCGCCCTGATCGGCTTCGCTGGTGCCCGGGTGGCGAGCGGGACGGTGGGCGAGGAGCTGCCCGAGGGGTTCCAAAGCGCCGAGCGCCTGCTGGATCATGGATTCGTGGATGCGGTGGTGCCCCGCGACCAGCTGCGCGTGACCGTCGCCCGACTCGTCCGCC
Organism: Candidatus Limnocylindria bacterium; assembly: GCA_046717345.1. Classification (GTDB taxonomy): domain Bacteria; phylum Chloroflexota; class Limnocylindria; order QHBO01; family QHBO01; genus DASTEQ01. The sequence goes on from JBKJVN010000008.1 coordinate 12,728, forward strand.
TGCTGCCGGTGGCCGGAGGGGTGGAGGCCGGAAACGGGAAACGAGGCATCCGGCCGATCGGCGTCCTGCAGGGACTGGCCAAGCGCGTCGGCGGAGCGGTGAGCGAGACCGCGGGCATCGAGACCGAGCCGACACCGGGGTCGACCAAATGACCGACGTGACCCTGGATCCGAGTCCCCCGGCCATCAGTCCCGAAGCCGCGGCGGAGGCGTGGCGCCGCGTCCAGCTGGCCCGCCATCCGCAGCGCCCCCGCACCCTGTCCCTGGTGGCCCAGATCTTCGGCGAGTTCGTCGAGCTCCACGGTGATCGCACGTTCCGTGACGACCCGGCCATCGTGGGCGGTCCAGCCCGCCTCGACGGTCGGGCGGTCATGGTCATCGGCCACCAGAAGGGAACCGACACCGAGTCGAACATCTTTCGGAACTTCGGCTCGCCCCTGCCGGAGGGCTTCCGCAAGGCGCAGCGCCTGATGCGGATCGCCGATCGGATCGGGCTACCGCTGGTGACCTTCCTCGACACAGCCGGGGCGTTTCCGGGGCCCGCCGCCGAGGAACGGGGCCAGGCCGAGGCGATCGCCAGCTCGATCCGGCTCATGACCGGGCTCCGGGTGCCGATCATCGTCGTCATCACCGGCGAAGGCGGGTCGGGCGGCGCCCTGGCGATCGGCGTCGGGGACGAGGTCCTGGCCCTCGAGAACGCGGTGTACTCGGTCATCTCCCCCGAGGGCTGCGCCGCGATCCTGTGGCGATCGGCGGACGCCGCGCCGTTGGCCGCTGCGGCCATGAAGATGACCGCGGCCGAGCAGCACGAGCTGGGCATCGTCGACAGCGTGATCCCCGAACCCGCGGACGGGGCGCACACCGATCTGCCGGCCACCGCCGCCGCCATCAAGCACGCGATCCTCGGCTCGCTGGCGCGGCTGGATCGGCTCGCTCCGGAGGATCTGCTGGCGAGTCGCTATGCTCGGCTGCGCGGCATCGGGACCGTGATCGAAGTCGAGGTCTCGACCCTGCGCGCGGCGTCGCCGTCGCTCGGGGCCCGCCTCGGCAGGCTGCTGGGGCTTCCGGCGGAGGCGCCGGTGCCGGTCCCCGAGGATGACGAGCTCGATCAGGAGGGTGCATGACCGACGACGACTCGGCCCAGGCCATCGCCCGCGCCGCCGCGGACCTCGTACCGGCGCTCACCGAGCGCCTCAACCGGCTGGGACTGGGCGAGATCGAGATTCGGCACGGCGACCTGCGGGTTCGGGTTGCGGCGGCTGACCAACCCGCGTCCGGCGCCGGCGTGGACGTCAGCGTGGCCCGCCCGGTGGTCGGCGTCCCGCCCTCCCCGGGCGGCGCGGCCGATCGACGCCTAGAAGGGGTCACCTCGCCGGCGGTCGGCCACTTCGTGTACGCCGACGGGCTGGGGCCCGGGCTGGCGGTCGGCGCCGGCGACGAGATCGGCTTCGTGGAGATGCTCGGCGTCCGTCACGAGGTGCGCGCCACCAGCGACGGTGTGGTGCGGCACCTGGTGGCGGAGAGCGGGGAGCCGGTGGAGTACGGCCAGCTGCTGGTCGAGGTCGATCGCGCGGGCGCGGGCTGATGTTCGCCAAGGTCCTGATCGGCAACCGCGGCGAGATCGCGGTCCGCATCCTCCGCACCTGCCGCGAGCTCGGGATCCCGGCCGTGGTCGCTTTCAGCGAGCCCGACCGGGAGTCCATGGCGGTGCGGATGGCAGACGAGGCCATCTGCATCGGTCCGGCTGAAGCCCGGCGGTCGTACCTGAACCAGCCGGCGCTGATCAGCGCTGCCCTGATCACCGGCTGCGACGCCATCCATCCGGGGTACGGCTTCCTGTCCGAGAACGCGTCGTTCGCCGAGGCCTGCGCGGTGCACGACTTGACCTTCATCGGCCCCCGGGCTGCGGTCATCGAACGATTCGCGTCGAAGTACGCCGTCCGCCGTATGCTGGCCGCCAACGGGCTGCCCACCGTGCCCGGCAGCCGCGGCATCGTGGCGGACCTCAGCGACGCCCTGGCGCAGGCCGAGGAAGCGGGCTACCCGGTCCTCCTCAAGCCGTCGGCCGGCGGCGGCGGTCGCGGCATGCGCCTCGTGCGCTCGCCGCGCGAGATGGAGACATCGTTGCCGCTCGCGCGCTCCGAGGCCCGCGCCGCGTTTGGCGACGACTCGATGTACTTCGAGCGCTGGATCGAGGAGAACCGCCACGTCGAGGTCCAGGTCCTGATCGACGGTCACGGCAATGGGATTCATCTTGGCGAGCGCGACTGCTCAGTCCAGCGCCGGCACCAGAAGATCATTGAAGAGGCGCCTTCGCCGGCCATGGCCGAGCCGGCCCGCGAGCGCCTGCGCGACCTGGCCATCCGTTCAGCTGTGGCCGCCGGCTACGAGAACGCCGGCACGCTCGAGTTTCTGCTCGACCGCGATGGGAACTTCTATTTCATCGAGATCAATTGCCGGATCCAGGTCGAGCATACGGTGACCGAGATTCTGACAGGGGTGGACCTCGTCGCCGCGCAGATACGTATCGCGGCCGGCGAGCACCTTCGGCTGACCCAGGAGCAGGTCGCGCTGCGCGGGCACGCGATCGAGTTCCGGATCACGGCCGAGGACCCGCACGACAACTTTTCGCCCCAGACCGGAGTCATCACCGAGCTCCAGATGCCCGCCGGTCCGAACGTGCGCGTGGACACCCACCTGTACGTCGGCTACGAGATCCCGCCCTTCTACGACTCGTTGCTGGCCAAGCTGATCGTATGGGGCGAGACCCGCGCCGAGGCCCTGGCCCGGGCCCGGGGTGCCCTGGACGAATGCCGCGTCGAGGGCGTCAAGACCAATCTCCCCTTCCATCGCGGGATCATCGACAATGCAGCCTTCGTGAACGCCGAGGTCAGCACCAACCTGCTGGACCGCGTCGGCCCCGCCGCCTTCGTCGGCGAGCCTGCCTGAGGAAGCCGATGTCGACCGATCGCGCGCCAGCGCTCCCCGACCCCGCGCTGCCGGCGCTTCCCTGGGAGGCGGCGGACATCATGACCATCCTGCCCCACCGTTACCCGTTCCTGCTCATCGACCGGGTGGTCGAGATCGAGCCGGGAAAGCGGGTCGTGGCGATGCGAAACGTGACGGCCAACGAGCCGCAGTTCACCGGCCACTTCCCCGGTCGCCCGATCATGCCCGGCGTGCTGCTGGTCGAATCCCTGGCCCAGGCCGGCGCGGTGGCCGTCCTGTCCTTCCCCGCCAACCGCGGCAAGTTGGTGCTGTTCGCGGGCATCGACGAGTGCCGATTCCGCCGAGTCGTGGTTCCGGGCGACACGTTGCGCCTGGAGATCACGGTCGAGAAGCTGGGCCGCGTGTCGGGGCGGGCTCGGGCCGTCGCGACCGTGGAGGGCGAGGTGGCGGTGGAGGCCACCCTGTCCTTCATCATGCCCCGTGACCAGGACATCGCCGGCGGGCGACTGACCGGTGGCTGACCGCGCCCCGCAGCCCAGCTCCGGGGAGCGCGGCGAGCGACGAGTCGTCATCACCGGCCTGGGCGCCGTCACCCCACTCGGCAATGACGTGGCCACGTACTGGGACGGCCTGACCAGCGGTCGGAGCGGCATCCAACGCATCGCGGGCTTCGATCCCGGTCGCGTTCCCTCGCAGGTGGGAGGTGAGATTCGCGACTTCGATCCGATCACGGTCATGGATCGCAAGGACGTGCGGCGCCACGACCGCGTCGTCCACCTCGCCTGGGCAGCCACGGTTGAAGCCCTGACCGATGCCGGGATCCCGATCCCGATCGTGGACGAGGCCGAGGCGGACCGCACCGGAGCGATCGTGGCCACCGGGATCGGCGGCATCGGCTCCATGGTGCGCGACATCCAGGAGGCGATGACCCACGGAATCGAGCGGGTGGGTCCGTTCACCCTTCTGAACATGCTCACCGACACCGCCGCCGGGCACGTGGCCATCAATGCCAATGCTCGCGGTCCGAACTACGCCACCGTCAGTGCCTGTGCCTCGAGCAACCACGCCCTGGGCGAGGCGGCCGGGATCATCCGCCGGGGCGATGCGGACGTCATGCTGGCCGGCGGCTCGGAGGCGGCCATCTGCGAGATGGTGGTGGCCGCGTTCTGTGCCATGCGCGCCCTGTCCACCAAGCGCAACGACGACCCGACCCACGCGTCGCGGCCGTTCGACGCCGACCGCGACGGGTTCGTGATCGCCGACGGCGCCGGGATGCTCGTGCTGGAGGAGCTCGATCACGCGAAGGCGCGCGGGGCGCGGATCCGGGCCGAGTTCATCGGCTACGGCGCCTCGGACGATGCTTCCCACGTGACCCTCCCCGCACCCGGCGGGCGCGGCGCCGCGGCCAGCATGCGGATCGCCCTGGCTGACGGCGCACTGGCGCCCGAGGAGCTGGGCTACATCAACGCCCACGGGACATCGACACCGCCCAACGACCCGGCCGAGACGGCGGCCATCAAGACCGTGTTCCGCGACGATGCGTATCGGGTCCCGATCAGCAGCACGAAGTCCATGACCGGCCACCTGATGGGCGCGGGGGGCGGCATCGAGGCCGTCGCCTGCGTCCGGGCCCTGGAGACGGGAATTATCCCGCCCACCATCAACCTCGAGACCCCCGACCCCGAATGCGACCTCGACTACGTGCCCAACGTGGCCCGTCAGGCGCCCATCGCCACTGCCATGAGCAATGCATTCGGGTTCGGTGGCCACAACGCGACCCTCGTCTTCCGGCGCTGGGATGGGGACTGACCGATGGCCAAAGATTCGATCCTGGACGCGGTCGACGCCCTGACCGGCCCGTTCCTGGACAGCGGGCTGGCCGAGATGGAGGTCGAAGTCGGCGGAATCACGGTCCGCCTGGCGCGCCCGCGGCCGCCAACCGCGCCGGCGCCTCCCACGGCCACGCCCACCACCCCATTCGGCGAGGCCGCGCCCGGCCACCGGTTCATCACCGCCCCCCTGACCGGGGTCTGGTATCCGGCGCCCTCGCCGGGGGCCCGCCCATACCTGGTGCTCGAGGGCGAGGTGTCGGTCGGCCAGGTGGTGGGCCTGATCGAGGCCATGAAGCTGTTCAACGAGATCAAGTCAGACGTGGCGGGCACGGTAAGCCGCGTCATGGCCGACAATGGGATGCTGGTGAAGCGCCAGCAGCCGCTGTTCGAGGTCCGATTGGCATGAGGTCGACCCAGACGGTCATCACCGGGTGGGGGATGTACGCGCCGGCCCGGGTGCTCACAAATGCCGAACTGTCGAAGATCGTCGACACCTCGGACGAGTGGATCGCCAGCCGCACCGGGATCCGCGAGCGGCGCATCGCCGCGGACGACGAGACGACCACCACTCTGGCCACGCACGCCGGCCGCGACGCGCTGGCGGTGGCGGGACTCGATCCGGCCGACCTCGACCTGGTGGTGGTCGCCACCTCCAGCCCCGACTACCTCATGCCGGCCACCGGGGTCCTTGTCGCCCGCGACCTGGGAGCCACGCGGGCGGCGGGGTTCGACGTGAACGCCGCCTGCTCGGGCTTTCTGTTCGGGCTGGCCACGGGGGCCAGCTTCATCGGCAGCGGGATGTACCGGAACGTGCTCCTGGTCGGCGTGGACCTGCTGAGCCGGTACCTGGACTGGACCGATCGGAACACGTGCGTTTTGTTCGGGGATGGGGCCGGCGCGGTGGTCCTGTCCGCCTCGGAGGGCCCCGGCGGGCTACTCGGGCTCCAGCTGTTCAGCGACGGGACCGGGGCCGAGGGCATCATCATCCCCGGCGGCGGCACCGCCCACCCGGCCACGGCCGAGACGGTCGCCGGGCGGCTCCACTACATGCGCATGGCCGGCAAGGAGGTCTACCGGATCGCCACTCGCCAGCTGGCGGACTCCACCCAGGCGGCGGTGGCCGAGGCCGGGCTGCGCATGGCCGATGTCGACCTGTTCCTGTACCACCAGGCCAACCTCCGCATCCTCGAGACGGTGCGTGACCTGCTGGGTGTGCCCGCCGACAAGGTGTACGTGAACATCGACCGCTACGGAAACACCTCGGCCGCATCGGTGCCCATGGCCCTGGTCGAGGCGGTCGCCGGCGGCCGCGTGCAGATCGGGGATCGGCTCTTGATGGGCGCCTTCGGCGCGGGCTACACGGCCGGCGCGGCGGTGGTGGAGTGGACCGCCGATCCCGCGCGCGCATTCCTGGCCCCCGGCGAGCAGACCCGCGCCGGCCAACCGCGTCGCGAGCCGGTGACGGCCGGCAGCGCCTGATGTTCGACCTCGCCGGCCGGGTGGCCCTGGTCACGGGTGCCAGCCGGGGGTTGGGCCGGGCGATGGCACTGGCTTTCGCGCGGCAGGGCGCCGACGTGGTGGTCAACTACCGCGAGAGCGCCGCCGCCGCCGAGGAAGTGGTGGGCGAGATCACGGCCATGGGCCGCCGCGCGATCGCGGTCCAGGGCAGCACGGCGGATGGCCGCGAGGCCTGCGAGGCGATCGTCAAGGCCGCGCTGGACGCGTTCGGCAAGGTCGACATCCTGGTCAATAACGCCGGCATCACCCGCGACGACCTCCTCATCCGGATGGACGCGGAGGACTGGAATGCGGTCATCGACACCAACCTATCGGGACCGTTCTGGATGACCCGGGCCGTGGCCCGGCCGATGATGAAGTCCCGCCATGGCCGGATCATCAACATGTCCAGCGTCGCAGGCCGGATCGGGAATCCCGGCCAGGCCAATTACACGGCGGCCAAGGCTGGTCTCATCGGTCTGACCAAGACGACCGCACGCGAGCTGGCAAGCCGGAACATCACCTGCAACGCCATTGCGCCGGGGCTCATCGACACCGACATCCTGATCGGGATGCCAGAGGCCGCGACGCAGGCCATCCTGCAGATCACGGCTATGGGCAGAATCGGGAAGGTCGAGGACGTCGCCGCCGCCGCCGTCTATTTCGCGAGCGATGAATCAGGCTTCGTCACCGGCCAGGTGCTGGGGGTGGACGGCGGCATCGCGATGGGAAGCTGAGGACAGGAGGAGAGGGAGCCGATGTTCACACCGGAGGTCTTGATCGGCTTGCGCTGGGTCCACTTCGTGGCCGGCATCACCTGGATTGGTCTGCTGTACTGGTTCAACCTGGTCAACGTGCCGTTCCAGAAGGTCTTGGACCCATCGGTCAAGGGCCAGGTCAACCCGCCGCTGGTCACCAGGGCCCTGGCCTGGTTCCGATGGTCAGCGGTGGTCACCGTGGTCGCCGGCCTGCTCTTGATCTGGGGTCTGTACTGGCAGGACGGCAACCTGTTCGGGAGCGACACCGAGATCACGATCTTCGCGGGCGGGCTGCTGGGCGCGATCATGCTGGTCAACGTGTGGGCCTTCATCTGGCCCAGCCAGCGCCGGGTGCTGGCCGCCATGCGGGCCGGCGAGACGCCCGACCCGGCCTGGGCCCGGACCGCCCTGTTGGCATCGCGGACGAACTTCGCCCTGTCGTTCCCGATGCTGTTCTTCATGGCCGGCTCGAGCCACTACCCATTGGGCTGGACCGGAGTCGTGGTCGTCGGCGTGGTGCTCGCGGCGCTAGGCGCGGGCGTGGTCCTCACCGTGCAGAAGTACTGGGCTGCCCGCTTCTGAATCGTTTCTGAACCTGCTCCACCGCTCTGCAATGCGCTTGCCCGCGGCGTGGGGGACAATCGGCGTATGTTGAACCTTCGCCGTCTCATCCACCCCACCCGCCGCGTGTCGGCGCACTGCGACCTGCCGTGCGGCATTTATGACCCCGATCAGGCGCGGATCGAGGCCGAGTCCTGTCTGCGGATCCTGGAGAAGTACGCAGCCAGCGATGACCGCCATTTCCGCGCACGATGCATCCATATCAAGGAGGAGCGCGCCGATCTCGTGATTCACCACCTCGACGACCTGTGGCACGACTATTTCAAGCCAGCCCACCTCGAGAAGTATCCAGATCTGCACGACACGTTCTGGATGGCTGCCAAGCAGGCGTCCGCCGTGAAGGGTTCGCTCGACGTCGAGGAAGCGCGGAAGCTGCTGACCATGATCGATCGCATCGGCGAGATGTGGAAGGCCACCGGGGGTCCGGAAAAGACCCGGGTCCAGTGATCCGCGCGGTCATGGCGCGGCCGGCCTGGATCGTCGCCGCCGGCGCGGCCGCGGTCACGGTCGGGCTCGGCTTCCTCGGTCGACGGGTGCTGAGCCACCTGGACGCGGTCGAGGTGTCCGGGCGCTCCATGGTCCCGACCCTTTCACCCGGCGACCGTCTTCTGGTCGAAACCTGGACCTACCGCCGACGGCCGCCACAGGTCGGGGAGGTGGTCGTCGCACCAGATCCCCGCGCTCCGAAACGCGAGCTGGTCAAGCGAGTGGCAGCCGTAGCCGACGGGCGCGTCTCCCTGCGCGGGGATGCCGCTCGCAGCACCGACTCCCGTCGGTTTGGCTTCGTTCCGCTGGCATCGGTGCGGGCCCGGGCTGCCTTTCGGTATTGGCCGCTGGCCCGAGCTGGCCTCATCCCGGCGGCGAGCGCCGTCAGCGACTGAGCGCGACCACCGCCTCGGCGCAGGCGGCGCCGCCCACCGGCAACATCACCACCCCCACGCCCGCCTCGGCCCCTACCAGCCAATCGGCGCCCGATCCCGGGCGGACCGCGATCCGCGCTGTCGCCGCCCGCTCTCGGACGAACCTCACCACCGGGCCCAGCCCCGCATCGCCGAACTCGGGCCGGATAGCCCCGGTATCGATCACCACCAGGTCTGGCGGCCGCAGCACGATCGCCTGGTGGAGGCGGGCCGCGTCGTTGTAGAAGAAGACGACCGCGCGATCGAGTCGCTCGTCGAGGATGCCCGCCAGCTCCCGGTCACGGGTCAGGCAGTAGACCAGCGGCTCGGCCGAACCGCCCAACGGCTCAGCGGGAGTGCCCACGGCCAGAGCGTATCATCGGCTCCGTGGCTCGAACCTCGCTCGCCCCGCGCAAGCCAGCCGGCCTGAGCGCCCCCCGCCACCAGGCCCTCGGCAACCTGCTGGGGCGGGTTTGGGCGGTGGACCAGGTCGGGGTCGAGGAGAGGGCGGCCATGCTCGCCCGCCGCAGCATCAAGCGCGAGTCCAAGCTGTGGGCGCTCGACCTGGCGATCCGGATGATCGACCTCACCACCCTGGAGGGGAAGGACACGCCGGGCAAGATCCGGGCCCTGGCCGGCAAGGCCGTCCGTCCCGATCCCACCGACCCCACCATCCCATCGGTGGCCGCCCTGTGCGTGTACCCGAACATGATCGGCCCGGCCAAGGATGCCCTGCGCGGGTCGACCGTCAAGGTCGCCGCGGTGACCACCTACTTCCCCTCTGGCCAGGCGCCACTGGCGGTCAAGCTCGAGGACGTGCGCCAGGCGCTGGCCGCGGGCGCCGACGAGATCGACATGGTCATGGACCGCGGTGCGTACCTGGCCGGCGACTACGGGAAGGTCTACGACGAGATCGTATCGGTCAAGCAGGCCTGCGGGGACACCCACCTCAAGGTCATCCTGGAGACCGGTGAGCTGGAGACCTACGACAACGTGCGCCGGGCATCGGTGCTGGCCATGGCCGCCGGGGCCGATTTCATCAAGACCTCCACCGGCAAGATCCAGCCCGCATCCACGCTGCCCGTGACCCTGGTCATGCTGGAGGCCATCCGCGACTTTCACGCCCAGACCGGGCGGGCGGTGGGCATGAAGCCGGCCGGCGGGATCCGCACCTCGCGCGAGGCCATCGCCTACCTGACCGTCCTGTACGAGACCCTTGGGCCGGACTGGATGACGCCGGACCGATTCCGGTTCGGCGCGTCAACCCTCCTGAACGATGTGCTGATGCAGATCCGCAAGGAGCGCACCGGGCGCTACAGCGGGGGCGACTACTTCACCATCGACTAGCCCGATGGCGGCGGCTCGGCCAGCCGCCCGCCTATGGCGCCGCCGGACACGGGTTGGCTACAGCCCCGAGTCACGAGTGACTGGTAACGAGAACGGGGGCGCGAACGCACGGGCATCAAGTCACAGGTGACTGAAATGGTGCCGGAAGCCCGACATCCGCGCGATACCAGTCACGTGTGACTCATGCGGTTCCGCGGGCCGGCTGCCTCGCCGTACCCTTGCCGCGTGCCTCACGTTTCGCCCCGACCGCGCGTTTCAAGACGTGTGAGCCTGCCGCCGTTCCAGCGCCTGGTCGACGACCACGCCACCGAGCTGCATCGGTTCCTGGTGGGTTGCGTCGGGCCTGACTTGGCCGAGGACTGCCTGCAGGACACGCTGATCGCCGCTCTGCGCGCGTACCCACGCCTGCGTCACGCCGAGAACCTTCGTGCGTGGCTTTACACGATCGCGCACCGCAAGGCGACCGACATCATCCGCCTTCGCGCGCGACGACCGAAAACGGTTCAGCTCAACGGGATGGGTCCGGCAGAACCCCGAACGGCGCCCGCCGCGCTCCCCGACGATGGGCTGTGGGCCGCGGTCCGGGCGTTGCCCGCCAAGCAGCGCGAGGCCGTGGTGCATCGGTATGTGCTGGACCTCGACTACCGCCAGATCGCCGAACGGATGGGCACCAGCTCCGAAGCAGCCCGACAGAGCGTGAGCGCCGGCCTGCGCCGGCTGAGAATTGAGGTAGACCGATGACCGAGCTTGAGCGCCGGCTAGCCCGTCCCGCCACGCCAGACATGGATCCCGCGCGGGTCACCGTCGAGCT
>JBKJVN010000009.1:0-5321 GCA_046717345.1 Candidatus Limnocylindria bacterium
CCGCTGCTCGTCGTTCATCATGGCCTCCCAGCGCTCGGCCTGGTCAGGATGGGACGCGTCGATGAGCACGACGCCGGCGACGTCATCGGGATGCTCCACCGCCGCCATCCAGGCGATGAGCCCACCATACGAATGGCCGACCATGACGACCGGCCGCGGGATGCCCGCCTCCTCAAGTAGATGGTGGAGGTCGGCGACGTCCGCCCGTGCCGTCTGTGGTTCCTCCGGGGCAGCGCTGTCGCCGTCGCCGGGGCGATCGTAGACGCAGGCGTAGGCGTGCTCCCGAATCCGCTCGGCGATTGGCCACAGGGTGCGGTCGCCACCCAACGCCTCCTCGAAGACCACGGTCGGGCCGGGACCTCCACTGCACTCCAAGTACAGCTCATGACCGTCGACGATGACGAACCTAGCGCCGCGCACGCGTGTTCCGGCGGGCAATGACGTTGGAGTCGCGGTTCGAGTTGAACGGGGGGTCGAGGTAGTTCAGGTCGACGCAGGCGTCGGGCAGGTAGCGGCGCAGGATGTCGAGGTTGTCGCCGTAGCAGAGGACGTTGGTGGCGAGCTCGGTCATCGGTCCCCCCGCGTGAGACTGGCGGGTGAGGGCTCCAGTAGGCGTCGGAGCGTGCGCAGAGGGTAGCAGCGGGGGCAAGGGAAGACGCGACTCCACTCGTGGACGCCGCTAAGCAACCGGTAAGTCTCCGAGCGTCGCCCGACGGCACCATCAGCCCCTACCCTCCTCTGTCTTGAGATGCGTTGGACGACTTCCAGTCTGGCTTCGAGTGGGATCCGCAGAAGAACGCGCGAAACATCGCCAGACGCGGGCTGTCGTTCGAATCCGCCTCGTCGGCCTTCGAGGACGCCGCCGCGCTCGTGGACTTTGATCCGTGGCATTCCGGCGCGGAGGATCGGTCCAGGCTCATCGGCATGACCAGTGTCGGCCTTGTCGTCGTGGTTGCCTTCACCGCGCGAGGCAGTAACATCCGGATCATCTCTGCAAGACCTGCTACGGGGCAGGAACGAAGACGCTATGAAGCCAGATCACCTCGACGACGCCGAAGAAGCTGAGCTTGAGAAGCCCTTCGACTTCTCGAATGCCCGGCCGAACCCCTACGTGGACCGTGCGAAGCGCGCCCGGGGTCGCTTCCACAAGGTTACCGACGAGCAGGACGCCGCGCGGGAAACGCCTCGTCGTCGGCGGGCGTCGACCAAGGGTCGGTAGGTCGGGCAGCCGGGAATGGACGAGGTTTGAACGTGAAGTACGCCGTTGTCTATGAGAAGGCGCCCAGGAATTGGGCCGCGTACGTCCCGGATCTTCCCGGCTATATCGCGACTGGCCGGACCAGAGGTGAGGTCGAGCGCCTCATTCGCGAAGCGATCAGTCTGCACCTCGAGTCGATACTAGCGAGTGGCGAGGTGATCGCGCGGCCTAGCACCGGCGTGGGATTGGTCGAGGTCTAGGTCTCGGCGCTCCGGCCCCAGTGCCAGGTGTCCTCGAAGGCGAGGAGTTGGGCATCGGTGGGGTTGCCGGACTCGTCGCGGAAGAGGACGTTGGCGTCGCGGTTCGAGTTGAACGGCGGATCGAGGTAGATCAAGTCGACGCTGGCGTCGGGCAGGTAGCGCCGGAGGATGTCGAGGTTGTCGCCGTAGTAGAGGACGTTGGTGGCGAGCTCGGTCATCGGTCCTCCAGCAGCGCCGGGACGAATGTCAGGACCACTCGATTGTCCGCTCCCCCGAGGCGCCGCCACGCATCACGGATCTGCGCCGCGGTCACGGCTACGTAGCGGCGAACGTCGGTGTTTACCCGCTCTGGCTCGCCGAAGAGCGCTGCGTACATACTCAGCCGCTCTGCGCGCTCGGTGACCTCCTCCAGGTCTGACGCGGCGGACGTTCGGTGGAGGCTTCGCGCCCTTTCCAGCTCTTCGTCGGTCGGCCCCGCGTCTCCGAGTTTGGTGACTTCCTCGGCAAGCGCGCGCTCGATCGTTTCGCTTCCCACGCCAGGCCGCGCGGTTGCCCAAGCGACGAAGATTGCGGCTCCGAAGGCGAAGGGGAAGACCGATGCCTCCACATCCTGCGCCAAGCGGCGCTCGCGGACCAGTCGCTGGTACAGGCGCGAGGCACGCCCGGCGCCGAGGATGTCGCTCATCACGTCCCACGGCTCGAAATCCGGCGTTCCCCAGGGCGGAATGCGGTGCGCGAGGTAGACCCGCGGCAGTTCGACCGCATCGGGCACGACCTCGCGGACCTCGCGGCGAACGGACTCGGTGACGCCCATCTCCGGCGGCGGCGGGATGTTCGGGTTGACCGGGATCGGGTCGAAGTGACGGCCGATCATCTCCAGGGCGCGGTCAGCCTCGAAGTCACCGGCCACGGTGAGCACCGCGTTGTTCGGGGCATAGTGGGAGGCGAAAAAGCGTTGGACGTCATCCAGCGACGCAGCCCCCAGGTCCTCCATGGACCCGATCGTCGAGTGGTGGTAGGGATGACCCGCCGGAAACAGGAGCCGGTGGAGCCGCTCGTCCCATGATCCGTAGGGCTGGTTATCGAAGTTCCGGCGACGCTCGTTCTTGACCACGTCACGCTGGTTGTCGAGCTTCTCCTGGGTCATGGCTGGCAGGAGGTTGGCCAAGCGCTCCGCTTCCAGCCACAGGGCCAGCTCGAGCTGATGACTGGGAAGCGTTTCGTAGAAGTTCGTATGGTCGACCCAGGTCGCGGCGTTCCACCTCCCTCCGGCGGCCTCGATGAGCGCCCCGTGCTCGCCCTTGGCCACGTTCGCCGACCCTTGGAACATCATGTGCTCGAACAGGTGGGCAAAGCCTGTCCGTCCCTGCTCCTCGTGCCGGCTGCCGACGTCGTATCCGATGTTCACGGCCACGACCGGGACATCTGTGCCTTGGGACAGGATGATTCGAAGGCCGTTACTCAGCTGGTGCTGCTCGATCGGGACTTCACCCACCGCCCGATGTCCGGCTAACGAGGGTAGCCTACGAGGTTGTCGCCGTAGTAGAGGACGTTGGTGGCGAACTCGGTCATCGGTCCCCCCGCGTGGGCGGAGCGGGTGTGTGCGGAGAGCCTAGCAGCGGGGGCAAGCTCGCCGAGCACGTCCACGAGCATCCGAAGAGGCGCAGCCCGGAGGTTGAGGGCAAGTTTGCATTCTATGCTCGATCTCATCCTCGACGGCCTCGAGGAACTGCGCGACTCGGCGTCGCCGCGCGCTAGGCGGTGACGAGACCCTTCGGTTTTGAGACGCGCCACTGCAGGAACACGATGAAGAATGGAATGAGCAACTCGAGCACCGTCATGGCGACAAAGAACGTATTGGGCCAACCGACCATGGCAACTGAAACAAGGCGCGCCAGCCCGCCGAAAAGAAACGTGAGCGCCAGGAAATAGACAACCATGCTCTTCCGCTCGATGTCTCTTATGCACCACAGAAGAGCCACCCCGTAGGCCGCGAATAACGTGGCATAGAAGCGATCTTCACTATCCATCGTGGCATTGACAGGAATCGACCCCGGTATTGCTGCGGGGCCAAGGACAACATGCAGCGCCGCGATGACGATGGCCGATACGCCGAACAAGGCGAGGAACACTTGAAGGGTCTGTTTCATTACCGCTCCATGCTGAATGCCTAGCCGAACAACTCCTTCTGCTCCGTGCCCTGCTTGGAGGAAATGCGCCCCGTGGGCCTGGCGGGTATGACCATCATTCGGTCGCCTTGCATCGGTTCGAGTTGAACGGCGGGTCGAGGGTAGCAGCGGGGGCAAGTCCCATAGGTCAGCGCGCAGCGGTACGTTGAAGTCGCGTGGTGGTGGCCACGTCGGGCTGGGCGCTTGACCGCTACGCGGCTTCCACCAGGGTCGCGAGAGTGGCCAGGTGGCGGCGTGCCGCCGATTCGCCCGATGCAGCGAACAGCCGCTCTGCCAGGGGGTCAAGGGGACCGAACACCCGACTATTTGTCTCCAGCGTGACCCGCGTTCCGTCGCCTTCGGGCGCGAATCGGGCGAGCCACCGGTACGTCGTGCCAAGCGGGGCACGGCCGGCCATCTCGTGGATGGTGGGAGGATTGGCGCGGACGACCTCGGTGCGGAAGCGCCAAGGCCCGCGAAAGACCTGTGTGAACAGGGTTCCGGCATGATCGATTGGGCCGTTCAGGTCGGTGACAGCCTGCAACTCCAGCCAGATTGGCATGAGGTCCGGATCGACGTACGCGGCATAAACCCGCTCGATCGGCGCCGCGACGAACTGCTCGATCTTTAGTTTGCGCAAGGCGTTCACCTATTACCCGGAGCGTGGAGGACGTTGGTGGCGAGCTCGGTCATCGGTCATCGGTCCTCGGTCATCTCTCACAGCTGCCAGTACTCGCCCGTGAGGCCCATGGCGGCGAAGTGGTCGAGCAGCTCCTGCTTCGAGGGGCGCGCGTAGTCGAGGGCCAGCTTCCGGGCGTAGCCCGGGATGCTCAGGGCATGGACCTGATCGGGCGTCAACGATGCGGCGGCTTGGGCCGGGGCACCCAGGTTGGACGCGTCGCGATGCTCCGGGGACGCAAAGAACACCATCGTGTTCGAGCAGGTGGTGATGATGTCCTCCCACCATTGGGTCGGGCGCAGGGCGAGATAGACGAGCGCGTCGTGGGGCTCGACGTGGGTGGCGCGCCCATCGGTCATCTCGATCTCGACGGGTGTCGCGCAGTGGTGGCAGAACGAGTCGACCCGGACGTTGTCACCGAGCATGGCGTGGAAGGCGATGGCGTCCCACGAGCAGTTCGCGAAGTACTGGCGGTCGCCGACGATGACGCGGAACGGGGTGGCGACCGCCGAGAAGGGAAAGGCCATGAGGATGCGGGCGGTGCCCTTCACCAGGGCGATGTGGCGGGCCCCCTCGAGCCCGCGCAGCACGTCGGTCGCGTCGTCCCGCGACAGGGAGAACCCCGTCATCACCTGCTCCACGATGGGCGGCGCTGCGTGGTCCACGAAGTGCTCGAAGATGAACTTGCGGACGCGTTGGGGGAGCAGGTCCTCGTTCATCGCCAGGTGTCCTCGAAGGCGAGGAGCTGGGCATCGGTCGGGTTGCCGGACTCGTCGCGGAAGATGACGTAGGAGTCTCGGAGGATGTCGAGGTTGTCGCCGGAGTAGAGGACGTTGGTGGCGAGCTCTGTCATCGGTCCAGGTAGCCTACCTCCGGTCCGCATGGCCGGGAATCTTCTCAAGCGCGGCTAGTTCGGTTGGCACGTCGATCTTCGGGAGAAGATCCGTCGTGTCGCATCAGCAAGGGCCGTCGCGATAAGCCGGAGACCCACGCGGACGATGGTAGCGGCGCAGGCG
>JBKJVN010000010.1:0-2504 GCA_046717345.1 Candidatus Limnocylindria bacterium
CGGCCGTCCGCCCGGTGCCACTCGTAGAACGCGGCGGCCGGGACGATGAGGCGGCGCTTGGCGAACGAGGTCCGGAAGGCCGGGGAGCGCTCCACCGTCTCGGCCCGGGCGTTGATGAGGCGCGCCGCCCCCTTCCGGTCCTCCGCGTACCACGGGACCAGGCCCCACCGGAACGGCTCGATGACCCGCTCCCCATGGTGCTCGACCACGCCCGCCACCTCGTCGGTGGGCGCCACGTTGTACCGCTCCCCCGGGAGGTCGACCGTCGGCCGGGCCCGGAAGATGCGGGCCAGCTCCTCCGCGGAATGGGGCTGCGCGAATCGGCCGCACATGAATCAGTCGCGCTCCAGGCGGTAGCCCTCCGGCAGCGCGTCGCGTGCCGCCTTCAGCGCTGCCTCGATGTCCGAGCCATCCGGCCCGCGGAGCGTCAACGGGATGCCGGGCGGGAGCACCGGCCCGCCTTCGCTCTCCCAGTGGGCCTCCTCAGCAGGGATCAGCTCCGGCACGGCCGCGGCCGGCTCACGCTCGGCTACGCCGGGTTGGGGTTGCGGTGGCAGCGCCAGGGCGAGGGCGAGGTCCCCGCGCAACGCCAGACCGTGATACAGCCCGGCCACGAGGGCGACGAGCAGGATGCCGGCCGGGGTGCTCAGCTCCCCGACGGCGTCGCCGCTCAACCCGGCGCCCAGCAGGAACCCGAAGAGCCGATACAGGATCAGCGCCAGGCTGGACAGCCCGGCAATGACCGCGACGGCCAGCACGATGAGAAGCCCAGCCCGGCGTACCGTCGACGCCGCCTCGGCCTGGGGAAATTCTTGGTGTCGCCGCTCCATGGGCACCCAGGCCAAGATCCAGACCGCGCCCCCGAGGACAGCCAGCGGGAGGTCGAGGGCCAATTCGCTGACGGGGCTGCTGAGCTCGGGATGCGCGCCGAGAGTCGCGTCCAGCGTGATCGTGATCAGGCGGGCGGTACCCGCAGCCGCAAACGCGAGCCCGGTCAAGCCGACCGCCACGTGCTCCAGCCGCCACGCCAGCCCCGGCCGATCCGGATCGACATCGACCGTAGCCTCTCGCCGCAGGGTCCGAGCGTGGAACCACCACGCAAGTGCGAACGGAAGGGACGCGATCGCGCCGGTCGCCATGGCCGGGACGATCTGGTCGGTCGGTCGACCCGCGCCCAGCAGGGCCGCCAGCACCGACTCGAGCGCGGCTGACACGAGGGCGATGGTGCCGGTCACCCCGACCACGATCAGGGCCACCAGGTATCCGAGCCGCAGCCGCGCAACCCGCTCGCTGGCGCCGCGCCAGCCGGGATCGGTACGGAGGCGGCTGGCATACCACGCATGTCCAACCCAGATCGCCGCCCCGACGATGGTCGGTCCGACTGAGCCGATCCACACGTACGGCTCGACCGTGTCGCCGATGGCGCTCCGGACCGCGGCATCTACTAGAGGGACGAGGCTCGCCAACGACCAGACCGCGCCCCCAAATGCGGCCCCGTACAGGTAGGCCCGCGGCAACCACACGGCCGCGCGGCGCAGCTCCCCGACGGCCATGTCGCGTCGCCGCAGGAGGGCGTGGTAACCCCAGGCTGCGCCCCCCACCAGCGCCGTCGCGAGCGGCGGGCCGGCCGGAGAACCGGAATACGCGTCCGGGGCCGGGAGGAGGTCGGCCAGCAGCCCGAAGACGAGGTCGCTGATCGCGAAGGCTGAGATGGCCAGCAGGATGGCCAGCAGCAACGCGAAGTACAGGGCCCGCAGGGCGGACTGACGTTCGGCGTCGGATGGGTCGTGCTCGGGACGGATGCTGCGCTCGGCAAACCACCAGTGGAGGAGCCACACGGGGGTGCCCACGCCGACCAGGGCCAGGGCGCCGCTGAGCTGCTGGCTGGCGTCGAGCTGGCCCGACAGCACGTCCCCGCGCATGCCGAACGTTTCGAGCAGGACCCGGACCAGAGACTGGAGCCCGAACAGGACGAAGCCAAGCGACACCCCCGACAGGAGGTAGACGTACAGCCGTCGAGCGGCTTGCATCGGTATGGCCCTCTAGTCGGCCGGAGCGGGTGCAGGGACGGGTGCAGGGACGGGTGCGGGGTCGAGATGGACCAGGGTTTGATCGATGCGCCAGACCCCATCCTCGCGCAGCATGCGAACCTCGCTCGGATACGAGTACCGATCGGCGAACAGCACGTCGCCGTAGCTGACCTCCACCGTCAGTCGCAGCGTCGCCCGTTCGTCACCATCGGTCTGGACCTGGTCGATTCCGTCGTACAGGACGCGGCGCGACTCGGTCGCATACATCCCGTAGTCCGTGGCCGCACGCTCGAATTCCTCGAGGCTCATCTGGCGCTGGACCTCCGCCGAGAAGGAGGCGTACGCGGCCTCGTACTCCTCGTCCTCGAACGCCTGGAGATATTCCTGGAGTGCGGCCTGGGGCGAGTCGGCCGGGAACTGGCCCGGATCCTGGGCGGCCGACAACCCCACCGCCACCACGGCCAGGATCGCCAC
>JBKJVN010000011.1:0-4827 GCA_046717345.1 Candidatus Limnocylindria bacterium
GCGCCCTTCCGGGGGGGCGGCTACTCCCCCGGCCCACTAATCCCGCGGCCGGCCGCGCCCGCGGGGCCGGGCACGGGGTGATCCGCAATGGCGACGCCCCGTCCGGCATCCCGCGCATCGATGCTGCCGGGCTGGTGGCCGCTCCGGGACTGTGCGACCTCCACACGCACTTGCGCACGCCGGGGGACGAGGGAGCCGAGACGATCGCCAGCGGGACCCGGGCGGCGGCACACGGCGGCTTCACCACGGTATGCGCGATGCCGAACACCGATCCACCGCTCGACGATGCGCTCCGGGTGCGGGGCCTATTGGCCGAAGCCGCCCACGCCGCCGCCCGTGTGCGTGTCGTGGCCGCCGCCACCCGCGGCCGTGCCGGGGACCAGCTGACCGACCACGGGGCGCTGGCGGCCGCGGGGGCGATCGGCTTCAGCGACGATGGAGGCGCGGTCGCCTCGGCGGCGGTGGCCCGGCAGGCGCTCGCCTACCTTGCGCCGTTGGGTCTCCCGCTGATCGAGCACGCCGAGGAACCGAACCTGGCAGCCGGCAGCCTGATGCGGGGCGGGCCCACCGCCACCCGACTGGGTCTGGGTGGCTGGCCGGCCAGCGCCGAGCTGGCCATCGTCGAGCGCGACCTGGCTTTGGCCGCCGAGACCGGAAGCTGGATTCACTTCACGCACCTGGCCACCGCCGTCGGGCTGGAGCCCATCCGGCGCGCCCGCGCCAGCGGGGTGCGTGTCACCTGCGACGTCACGCCGCACCACCTGGCGCTGACCGACGCGTGGGTGGCCGGAGACCGCCACTTCGCGTGGGAGAACGGTCACGATCTCGAGTCGGGCGCATCCGCCGCGCTGGATCCGGCACTCGCCTACGACGGGATGTGCCGGGTGAATCCTCCCCTCCCCACGCGGGACGATGCGATGGCCCTGCTGGCCGCGGTGGCCGACGGGACGGTGGATGCCATCGCCACCGACCACGCTCCCCACCCACCCGAGCGCAAGGCCGTGCCCTTTGCCGAGGCCGCGCCAGGCCTGATCGGACTGGAAACGGCGCTGGGCATCGGTCTGGCGGCCGTCGCATCCGGCCACCTGGAGCTGTCGACGCTGCTGGCTGCCCTGTCAACCCGCCCGGCCGCTCTCATCGGTGAGTCGCGCTCGCTGGCCGCCGGATCCAACGCGGACCTCGTCGTCTTCGACCCCCAGCGCAGTTGGCGGGTCGAGCGCTCCGCCCTGGCCAGCCGGTCGGCCAACACGCCGCTGCTCGGCATGGACCTGCCGGGCGTCGTTCGGCTGACGGTGGCCGCCGGGCGGATCACGTACGACGCCGGCCTGATCGGTTCGGAGTGAAGCCCGCGCGCTTGTGGCACGATGCGGGGCCGCATGAGCATCCGCATGAACGAGGAGCTCGACCCGAACGAGGGCCCTGGGCTGGGCTGCTTCACCGTTCAGGCGGTGCTGTTCGCGCTCATCCTGCTGTTCATCCCGATCGGGGTCTTCAGCCTGAGCTGGCCGGTCTGGCTGCTGACCGCGATGCTGGTCATCGCCATCATCCTGCTCTTCTTCATCAGCATGACCTCGGTCTTCCTGCTCCGCGTCTTCTTCGCCGCGCGTCGGACGGGGCGCGGACGGACGTACGGTGCGACCGCCCCACCCCTGACAATCGAGAGCGACGCATCGGATACTGATGCCCCGCGATCCGACAGCCAGCCCACTGACCCGCCCAGCGACCAGAGCTAGGAGCAGCGCCCCGTGCCCCTGATGGTCACCTTCTTCAACGTCCGCAAGGGCCGCGACACGATCTTCAAGTGGGGAATGCGGACCCGGTTTCCGAAGCAGGCCCGCGACTATGAGGCCCGCTACGGGATCCGGTTCATCGGCTGGTTCAACGTGACCGAAGGGTCCGAGTGGAACAACGTCGTCATCGTGGACCTGCCGAACTACGCGGTTCTCGACGCCTTGTATGCCGATCCAGGCACTCGGCGATGGGGGCACCAGGTCGCGGAGTCGATCATGGACACCAAGCACATCATCTTCCTGCGCGAGCGCATGGGCCCCGACCTGGTGTACAAGCCGTGACCACCTCGCCGCGCCTGGTCGCCCTCCGCGAGCTGGCCGAGGAAGCCGAGCTGGAGCGGCGCGACTTCGTCGTGGAGGCCACCGAGCAGCTGCGCCGCTTCCTCGAGGCCAACCGCGACCGGTTGCGGGAGGTCGGTCCACTGACCCTGGTCGACGACGAGCAGGACTTCCTGCGCTACCACCCGGTCGACGAGCTGTGGGTGACCCGCCTGACCTATCAGGACCCGGCCGACGGCGAGTGGTATGACCAGGAGCAGGAGGTGGACACCATTTCCGAGCTGGTCGAGCTGTACAACCCCGCCGACATCCTGGCCTGGCTGATGGAGGCCGCGCGCAACCCGCTCGACCACCTCGCGCCCGCTGACAAGCTGTCCGAGGACGAGGCCGCGCCGGCCGAAACCGAGGAGGATTGGCAGGCCGAGCTGCCCGCCGAGCAGCAGGAGACGATCGCGGCACAGCGGTTGTGGCAACTCGCTGATGCCTACCGGTCCCAGCTCCAGGAGCAGCAGGCCAGCCTGCTGCGCGAGTTTGTGGGCAACGGCGAGGATGCGCTGCGCCGGACCGGGGACATCGTCCTCCTCGACGAGGCGGACGACATGCTCGTCCTGCGAGGTGACGGGCGCTTCGAGACCACCCTGAACCTGGCCGATGTGCCGCCGCGTGGCGGTGAGCCGGTCGAGGCCCACCGCGAGGGCCTGACCGTGACCGATGCGCGGACGGTGGCCGAGTTCTATGACCCGGCCGACGTCCTCCAGTGGGTCACCGAGGCGCTCACCGAGCGCTACCCGGCGGTCGACTTCAGCGCCGTCTACGACTGAGCCGATCAAACCATGCTGCCTGGACCGATGACGCGGGGCGTTCCCCTGCCGAACGACCTCGCCACGGCTTCGATCGAGGACCTCTTCCGCGACGCGGGCGCCCTGCGGGAGGGTCACTTCCGCCTGAAGAGTGGGCTCCACTCCCCCCGCTACCTGGAGAAGTTCCTCGTCCTCCAGTACCCGACCCTGGCGTCGGAGCTCTGCCGCCGGATGGCCAAGAAAGTCATGCACGAGGCGCCGAACGTGGTGGTGGGGCCGACCACCGGTGGCGTCCTGCTGGCCTTCGAAACAGCGCGACACCTGTCGGCCCTCCTGGGCTGGGAGGTGCGGGGCCTGTTCGCGGAACCGGTCGTTCTGGGCGCCGGCCGGGAGCTGCGCCGGGGATTCGAGGTCAGCCGCGGCGACACCGTGGTCCTCGTCGACGACATCCTGACCACCGGCTCATCCCTGCGCGAGACCGCGGACGCGGTGGAGCGCGCCGGGGGGAGGGCCTCGGCGGCCGTGGTCATGGTGGACCGGTCATCGGAGCCGGTCGAGATCGGCGTCCCGGTGCTGGCGGTGGGTCGGATCGAGATTGCCGCCTGGCAGCCGCGGTACTGCCCGTTGTGCGACGCCGGGGACTGGCTCGAGACTCCGGGGAGCAGCGGACTGCCGTGAGGGCGCCCCCCCCCGGCGCTCGCCGCGGCCTCAGGCCGCTCCGGACGGTTCTTGCCACGTGACTTCGGTGATGCGGCCCGGCGGGAACTCCCCGTCGGCGGGCACGATTCCCGCCTCAGCCTCGACCGGGATCCCGATCGGAGCCACCAGGTAGCGGCCGGCCAGGCGCCGGGCTTCGGGATCAAGCGAGAAGCCGGCTTTGGCCCGATGAAAGGTCACAGTCAGGTCCGCGGCGACCACCGGGTCGGACTGTTCGCCGCCGGTCAACCCGATCAGGGTCGGCGTGTCGACCGCCAGCACCCGGCACGGCCGGCCAGCCGCCGCGGCGTGGGTCCGAATGGCGTTCATCAGCTGGACCGCGCTGGCGATCGGCTCCCGTAACGGGCCCGCGGCGCCGCTCCCCAGCAGGGCGTCGACGAGCAGCGAGGCCCCGGAGAGGCGTGCGCGCAAGCTGACCAGCAGCTCGGCGCTGGGCGCGATGAACACCTGGAGCGAGCCGGTCGCGGCCATGGCCTGGAGGACCGCCCAGTTGTGGGCCGTGGCCGCCCCGGCGATCTTGCCGGCCTCCCCGACCAGGACCGCGATCACCTGCTGCCCGGCCGCCGCCAGGCGGCGGGCCACCACGAATCCATCCCCGCCGTTGTTGCCGGTCCCACACAGCACGACGCTGAGCAGCCGCTCCGTCAGCGGACCACCGGGACCCACGACCGGCTCGGCCAGGCGCACCAGCTCCGTGAAGGCGACCTCGGCCACCGTGGCGCCGGCGGATTCCATGAGGGCGTCCTGGGTCAGGCCCAACTTCTGCGCCGCCTCGTCAATGGCCGCCATCTCGGCCGCGCCGATCAGCACCGACCGGGTGCGCGCGTCGGCCCCGGGCGTGCCAACGCCCGGATCGGTCATTCGAGGGTCAGCAGGTACTCGACGATGGTCGCGATCTCGTCGGGGGTGAGGGTCCCATCCGGCCCGCCGAAGACCGGCATGCCGCCCCGGTCCAGCCCGGCGACTTCAGGCCCGCTGCCATCGATCCACAGGTTGGGCCAGGTGTCGGGGAAATCCGCCCCCAGCTGCTGGAGGTTGTCGCTCGTGGGTCCGGCCGCGATGCCGTGGAGGCTGGGGAATATTCCCTGGCCGGACAGGTCGGCACCGTGGCAGGCCTGGCACTGCGAGCGCTCGATGAGCGTCACTGCGTCCGCCGTGCCGCCACTCGGCGGCGCACCACTCGGCGGCGGCCCACTCGGCGGGGCACCACTCGGCGGGGCACCACTCGCCGGCGGACCGCT
>JBKJVN010000012.1:0-3485 GCA_046717345.1 Candidatus Limnocylindria bacterium
TCTCAGGCCGTACGCTGATCGCTATTATCAGGAGCTGGGGCAGGACCAACAACAGCCCCAGCCCGGCGTTGGGCGGGAGGGCGAGCAAGCGAAGCGCCCCGCGCCGCCCCAACATCGGTCTATCCGGCCGACGAACCCGCTACTCGGCTTTGACCCGCGTCCACATCGCGGTCCATGCGTCGCGCTGCTCGGCGGTGACCGTCGGCGTGAAGTTGGTGGCCTCCAGGATGCTCGGGTCGTCGAGCGCGAAGGCCTCGATCAGAAGCGGGTCGTCAATCGCGGCCATGACGTCGCCGTTGGCGCACCCGTAGTAGAAGAGGAAAACCGCGTTGCCACACGACAGCTCAGCTAGCTTCAGGTCCAGGAACTGCAAAGCCAGCTCATAGCTGTCGGTATCGGCGCTGATGCCGTACAGGCCCACCCACGAGTTGCGCCCCTCTACCGGGTTGGCGTAGGCCACCGGGGCGCCCTCACCCAATGCGGTCGCGTAGCAGCCCTGCCAGGCGTAGGCGACCCAGATCTCGCCGCTGATCACTTCGGGACACAGGTTCTCGTACTCCGAATCCCAGTAGTGGAGGTTGAGCGGCTTTTGGTCTTTCCATTCCTGCTCGATTTGGGCCAGCTCCTCGTCGGTGAGGGCCGTCTCGTCCCAGCCGTGAATGTAAGACGCCACCGTCACAGCGCCGGGGCCGTCATCCCACATCGAGATGTGGCCGGCGTACTCCTCGTTGAACAGGGCATCCCAGCTGCTGATCCCGTCCGGAATCTGTTCAGTGTTGTACAGGATGGAGGTGAAGCCCCAGTCCCACGGGATGAAGTACTGCTTGCCGTCGATCTGGCCCAGGGCTTGCATTTCCGCGGGGACCGCGTCCCAGTTGGTCAGCTTGCTGGTGTCGATTTCGCGAACCAGCTCCCCATCGACAAAGAACTGCTGGTAGCCGGTGTAGAAGTGGAAGATGTCGGCCTGGCTGCCGGCCTGCATGAGGCTCACGATCTCCGCGTCGTTGCTGCCGAACTCAAAGTCGACCGCGACTTCGGGTTGGGCGGTCTTGAAATCGGTCCAAAAGTCCTCGGCTTCGTAGCCGGCCCATTCGAGGACCAGTAGCTCCTGGGGTTCAGCCCCCTGGCACGAGGCGAGGACCAACGCGGTGGTGGCAAATGTGGCGAGCGCGACGCGCAGTTGGTGGGTACGGGCGAGCACAACCAACCTCCTCTTCGGCCAGGGGTTCCCAGTCGTGGCGGAGATGCTACGCCGGGGCTCGCGGGTGGGTCAACGGATTTGCCGTTCGTTGGCCAAGGCCCCGACTGATGCCCGACTCATCCGCCCGCCGATGGCCGCGTATCACACTCCTTCGTGACATCGTGCAGCGCGATAGCACGAATGCCTGTGATACGGCGGGGGTCGCTCCGAACAACCACCTCACGAATGCGCCCGGCCTAATGCTCGAACCGATACCCGAGGAGGCTGGGAATGCGCGCCAGGGCACGAACGACCAAGCCCGGCCGACGCCCGGCGTCCAGAGCGTCGTCGCGCCGGATGAGCGCCTCGCGGATGAGGCGCGCCCCGATGTACCGGAAGGGCTCGGGCGGAAGGATCCGCTGCCCGCGGCCCACCATCGCCAGCCGGGCCAACGGGTCGTACGGATCGTCCACGAGCGCCGCCAGCACGCGACCCGCCAGGCGCGCCGGCCCCGCCCCGTTGCCGGAGTACCCGTACGCGTAGTGGACGCGGCCGCCGTCGCGCGACCCAATCAGCGGGAAGCGGTCGGCCGTGATGTCGATCGGTCCACCCCAGGCATCCTCGAACCGGACGTCGTGCAGCATGGGGAACAGGTGGTCGAAGTTGGCCACCACCCGGGCGATGGCCTGCCGGTCATGGGTGAAGGTCTGACCGATGCGGCCGTCGAAGCCGGCCGCGCCGACCCCGGCACCAAAGGCGATCCGCCCGTCGTCCGTGGTGCGGAAATAGCTGATCGTGAAGCGCGTATCGCTGAGCAGCTCCCCACCGGTCCAACCCAGCGCCTCCAGCCGTTCGGGGATCGGCTCGGTCACGACCATGTAGCTGCCCCAGGCCAGCAGCCGGAGCCGATGGCCGGGCCAGCCGGCCGCCCAGGCATTGACGGCCAAGACTGCCTGGTGGGTCATTACTGACCCGTTATCGGTCCATATCCGCACGCCGGGCTGCCCGGGCGCGCCGGTGCCGGCGTGCGGGTCGAGGCGTCGGACCCGGGTGTTCTCGTGGATCGTCACGCCCCGCTCGAGCAGGACGCGGCGTAGGCCGCGGGCCAGGCGGGCAGGTTGGATGGAGGCCGCGCTCGGCATCCACAGGCCGTCGCGGAACGCGGGGGATGCGCAGACCTGCTGGACCGCGGCCGCATCCCAGGCGGCCAGCTGGCCGCCTACGCCCAGCCGTTCCACCCGCGCCGCGGTGGCCGCGAAGCCGCTTTCCACCGCCGGAAACGCGTTCGCCTCCAGGGAGCCAGCCTTGCGGTACCAGGCGTCCACGCCGTGCTGCGCGCACCACGCCCCGATCCCGTCCACCACCTCGTCGGCGGCATCCGCGATCTCGATCCCGGCCTTGGTGCCGTAGCGCTTGACCAGATAGGGGAGCTGCACCCACCACCCGTGGACGAAGCCTCCGTTCCGTCCCGACGGCCCTCCCCCGCAGATGTCCTGTTCCAGCAGAACGATCCGCACGCCGGGTGCCCGCTCGGTCAGGAAGTAGGCGGTCCACATGCCGGTGTAACCGCCGCCGATGATCGCGACCTCCGCGCTCGCCTCACCCACCAGCGGGGGAGCGGGCGCGACCCGACCCGCGGCCGCCTCGGTGGTCAGCGCCTCGCGCAGCCACCATGCCCGCCGGATTCCGGGGATCGGCAGCGGCCAGGATCGGTCCGCCATCAGCTGGCCAGCACCATGGCCCGATGCTAGCCCCTGGCACTCGCCTGGCTGCGGGCATACTGTCGCGGTGAGTACCGATCCGGCGCGGACAGCGGTCGTCGTCGACGGGCTGCGGACCCCCTTCGGCCGCTACGGCGGAGCGCTGGCGAACGCCCGCCCCGATGACATGGCCGCGCACGTCATCCGTGCGGTGGTCGAGCGAACCGGCCTGGATCCGGAGTCCATCGACGACGTGATCATCGGTGCTGCCAACCAGGCCGGCGAGGACAACCGCAATGTGGGCCGGATGGCCGTCCTGTTGGCGGGGCTGCCGATATCGGTCCCTGGGCAGACGGTCAATCGGCTGTGTGGATCGGGGATGCAGGCGATCGTGGCGGCGGCACATGCCATCACCGCGGGCGACGGCGCGGTCTTCATCGCGGGCGGTTCCGAGTCCATGACCCGCGCCCCCATGGTCATGGCCAAGCCCTCCGCCGCGTTCCCGCGCGGCGAGCAGACGATCTACGACACGACCCTGGGCTGGCGCTTCACGAACCCCCGCCTGGCTGACGTCCATTACCCGTACTCCATGGGGGAGACCGCCG
>JBKJVN010000013.1:0-7110 GCA_046717345.1 Candidatus Limnocylindria bacterium
AGGCCGTCGAGCACACCGACCAGCGCTGGCCCGTGCGACTCGCCGGCGGTGAGCAGCCGCAGGCGCCTCATGCGCGCACCGCCGCGTTGACCGGTCGTCCGCCGATTCGCTCGAGGTCCGACCAGAAAGTGGGGTACGACACCGATGCACAGGCCGCATCGTCGAGGGCCACCAGAGGCGCGAGACCGCACAGTCCCGCCACGGCGAAGGCGATGGCAACGCGATGGTCCCCCTGGGTGGCGACCTCGACCTCACGTGCCTGCGTGCGCCCCCCCACGATGCGCCATCCGTCAGGCAGCTCCTCGACCTGGATACCCATGCCAGCCAGGCCTGCCACGACCGCGGTGATGCGGTCCGATTCCTTGACCCGCAGCT
Source organism: Candidatus Limnocylindria bacterium (assembly GCA_046717345.1). Lineage (GTDB taxonomy): Bacteria > Chloroflexota > Limnocylindria > QHBO01 > QHBO01 > DASTEQ01. The sequence continues at coordinate 376 of JBKJVN010000013.1, forward strand.
CAGCGGCGTCCCGCAACTCGCTGACGCCATCGGCCGCCGCCATGGCGATCGCCAGCAGCGGCAGCTCGTCGATCAGCTGAGCGACCTGCGCCCCGCCGATGCGGAGCGGTCGCAGCCGGTCCGCGCTGCGCACGGCCAGGTCGCCCACCGCCTCCGGGCCAGCCGACCGCTTCCTCAAAACCGCGATCGACGCTCCCATCTCCGTGAGCGCCCGCACGACCGCTAGGCGGGTGGGGTTGAGGCACACGCCTTCGAGGCGCAGCTCGGCGTCTGGGTGAAGGCTTCCTGCCACGAGCCAGGCCGCCGCCGACGACGGGTCGCCTGGGACCTCCAGCGATCGCCCCCTCAGCCGTGCCGGGCCGCGCACGGTCGTCGTCCGGTCGTCCCGGGCGATGGTCGCACCCATCCAGCCAAGGAGTCGCTCGGTATGGTCCCGCGTCTGCGCCGGCGTCGTCACGACCGTCTCGCCCTCCGCCGCCAGAGCGGCAAACGCGATGGCACCCACCAGCTGTGCGCTGGCCACGTCGAGCTTATGGGCGACCGCGCGCAGCGGTCGGCGTCCGCGGATGTCCAGCGGGGCGCAGCCCGCAGTCGTCTGGACGCTGGCACCCATAGCCCGCAACGGAGCAGCAAGGCGCTCCATCGGCCGCCGACGCAGCGACGCGTCCCCGTCGAGCAGCGCCGCCACCGGCTGCCCGGCCACCACGCCTGCCAGCAGGCGCATCGTCGTCCCCGAGTTCCCGCAGTCGAGCGGCTCGGCCGGTGCTGCCAGGGCCCGGCCGCCCTCGATGCCGATCTCCACCGCCTCCCCGTTCGGACGGACCTCGAGCTTCACGCCAAGGCGCTGGAGACAGTGCATCGTGCTCTCGACATCCGCCCCGGGTGCCCGGAGCCGAATCGTCGCGCTCCCGTCGGCGATGGCATTGGCCAGCAGCGCGCGGTGCGCGATCGACTTGTCCGACGGCATGCGGAGGGTGCCGCGCAGCGACCCCGCGGGCGCAACGACCGCGGCTGTCATGAGCGGGTCGCGGCGCGCGGGCCAGCGTGTCGTCGTTGGACCGACCGGGTGGCGCGCAAGATGGAGTTGAAGACCGTGGTCAGCTCGTCGGGAGTCATGGCGCCGCCGTGCGCGGCGGCCCGCGCGAGCAGCTGCCGCTCGCGGGGGACGTCATGCCCGTGCCCGTCCGTGCCGCGCAGGGTCTGCACCTCGAGGGCGAGCGTGGCCCGCTCCTGGAGGAGCTGCAGGAACCGGTCGTCGAGGTCGTCGATGCGCCCGCGTAGCGCAGCCACATCCGACGTTGTGGGCCGTGGCGCCGGCGTCCCTGCCGCGGTGCCCCGCCGTTTAACGAAGCTCAGCCGGCGCAGCTCGTCCATCATCTCGCCGAACTCGGCGAACGAGAGGGACTGGTCGCCGTCGGACTTGGCATTCGGCGGGTCGGGGTGGACCTCGATCAACAGCCCGTCGGCACCAGCCGCCGCCGCCGCCAACGCCATCGGCGCCACCAGGGAACGCTGCCCGGTGCCATGCGAGGGGTCGACCAGGATCGGGAGGTGGGTGCGCTGGCGCAGCACCGGGACGGCCGACAGGTCGAGCGTGTTGCGGGTGGCGGTCTCGAAGGTCCGAATTCCGCGCTCGCACAGGATCACGTTGCTGTTGCCGCTCGACAGGACGTACTCGGCCGCGAGCAGCCACTCCTCGATCGTGGCGCCAAAGCCGCGCTTGAGGAGCACCGGCTTGGCGCTCTGGCCGACCGCGCGGAGCAGCACGAAGTTGTGCATGTTGCGGCTGCCAACCTGCAATACGTCCACATAGCCGTCAAACAGCTCGACCTGCGCCGGATCGGTCACCTCGCTGATCACCGGCAGGCCGGTCGCCTCGCGGGCCTCGGCGAGGAGTTCCAGCGCCGGCAGACCGAGCCCCTGGAAGGTGTACGGCGAGGTGCGCGGCTTGAACGCGCCGCCACGGAGCATGCTGGCCCCCTCGCGCTTCACCAGCTCGGCCGTCGCCAATAGCTGGTCGCGCGACTCGACGGCGCAGGGGCCGGCGATCACCACCAGGTCGCTCGCCACGCCGATCTCGATGGCGCGCACTCGCACCCTGGTCCGCTCCGGGTGATGTTCGACGCTCGCCAGCTTGTACGGCTGGCTGACGCGGATGACCTGCTCGACGCCGGGGAGGATGCCGAGGTGCGCGACGCGGTCGACCTCGCTGCCGACGACGCCGATCACGGTCCGCTCCTGCCCAACGCTGACGAACGCCTGGAGCCCGTGCTCCTCGATCGCCCGCCGCACCTGGCCCACCTCTTGCTGCGTCGCCGAGGGACGCATTACCACGATCATCGCTACGCCTCGTCGCTGCTCTCACCCCGACGCGGGGTTCGCTGAGGCAAAACAAAAACGCAGGGGTCCGATGGACCGCTGCGTTCGGCGGGCACGAGTGCCTCTGCTGACGGGGTCCTGCCCGCCTGCCTCGTGCCCGCTACGCGTAGTACCAGAATGCGTGGTTCATGAAGTGGGCGTGAGCCTAGCGGCCTCCGCTGCCGAAGTCAATGCCGCGCCGAGGCATGTTCGGACCGCGACTTCCGTCTCCCGGATCGGTGCGTTAGACCTCGGCGGCGCGGCTGATGGCCTCCGCGCTGGCCAGGATGCTGCGTCCCCCGTCGACACGCCACACGGCGCCCGTCACGTAGCCTGCCTCGGACCCCAGAAGGAAGGCGATGACGCTCGCGATCTCCTCCGGCCGAGCCATCCTGCCCAGCGGGACGTCCGGCCGCCGGTCCGCGGGGAGCACAGCGGTGTCGAACGGCGTGTCGACCGGCCCGGCAGCCACCAGGTTGACGCGGGCGTCCGGGGCGGCGATGACCGCCATCGAGCGCACCAGTCCCTCCAGCGCTGCCTTCGAGGCGGCATACGCCGGGGAGCGAACGGAACCTTCGACCGGCCCGACAATGCTGCCGACCAACACGGCGCCGCCGCGAGTCGCGCGCAGGGCCGGCATGGCGGCACGGAGAGCCAGATACGGGCCGCGTACGTTGACCCGCAGCACCTCGTCCCACGTCGCGAGGTCGTCCCACGGCTCAGGCGGCAGGATCGCCGCGCAGCAGACCAGGCCGGCAAGACGGTCACCGGCACGCGCGACAGCCTCCCCGACCGGCCCTGGGTCGGCGGCGTCACCGACGACAAGCTCGACACCGTCGATCTGCGCTGGCTCGCGGTCGAGACCCACCACGCTCCAACCGTCTCTCGTCAGTCGGCGTGCCGTGGCGCGCCCGATGCCGGACGCCGCTCCGGTGACGATCGCGCAAGGCTGCGGGGCCATCGAGCAAGGATGCCACAGTCCTGCCTCAACCCCACCCGCGGGGCGCCCCGCGCCAGCAGTCGTGACACGGCGCGCCTCATCGTTACCTTCTCTCCGCGTTGTCGCAGGACCCCGTCCGTCGGCCCGACCAGCGTCGCGTCGCCACGGTCCCGGACGTCCTGCTACGGTCGACGGAATTCGGGTTGGACTTCAGTCTGTACCTGGGTCAACGGCCCACGAAGAGGGCCGGTCCCGCTCGATGCAATCGAGGAGCATCTCGCCCCTCGATCGCACGTATCGGCTCTATTCACGCTCAGAATGAAGGTCTGGCGTCCCCGGCAGGATTCGAACCTGCGACCCGCTGCTTAGAAGGCAGCCGCTCTGGTCCACTGAGCTACGGGGACCCGGACAAGAATAGACAGGCTAGACTCATCGGGCCATGGCCAGTGAGTCCTCAGGACCGCCGCCCCAACTCCAGCCCACGCAGCTGGAGATCGACAAGGGCCTGCTGCGCGACGAGGACCTGCTGAACCCGGAGCACCTGCGGCGCATGGACCAGACTCTCCTGCGCCGGAACCTGGATCACGCCCGGATCACCTCGCGCAAACTCTCGCTCCAGCTGCAACAGTTCGTGCACCTCTACACCCCCGAGGCCAACGAGCTGCGGCGTCGAATCGAGAAATACCTGCTCATGGAGCAGCTCATCGAAACCGAGATGGCACGCCGACACACCTACTGAATTGTGGATATCTAGGCGCCCCAAACAGGCCATCGTGGATAACTCGCCAAGGCGTGAACGGCTGCTGGAACCGGACCGCTAGACCGTCAGATCGGATCCGATCCGGAACCTCCTTGGACGCCGATGAGGGCGCGGCGCACGCGGGAGCGGGCGTCCAGGCTAGACGCCGAGCGGACCGACGACGCTCGCTTCGCGCACGTCGGGCAGGGCCGCCACCACCTCTCCCACCCAGCGGGCGAGTCGCGGCATCTCGAACAACGAGAAGGTCACGCCATAGGCTTCGAGCTGCTCGAACCCCCATCCGTTGAACTCGCGCCGTGCGGCCACGACCCACATTTCGTCATACAGGTCGGGCCACGCGCGCGGACGGCGGTGGTGGCAGAAGCGGATGAACTCGGCCACCTCGGGTGGCGGCGCGGCGGGCGGGTCGCTGTCCGGCGGGCGCTCCAGGGAAGCGTCGACGACCGGGTAGGCGGGATCGATCTTGACCACGGCGAGGAGGCGACTCGATAAGGACGGGGATGGATGAGGACGACCGGACTCCGATCCTAGGCGTCGGGGGCGAATGCTAGGAGCCGATGGCGGCGCCCGGAAGGGGTGATGTCCACCAACTTGTCCACATTCCTTTCCACCGAGGTCTCCCGGGTGGACAGGTGGCCGTCAGACGGTGGACAGAGGCTGAAACTGGACTTCACCGGCCTCCACGTCGGGCTCGATGAAGGCCAGCAGTTCCACGCGCGCGTGAATCGGGCCGATAAGAGAGCGAGGTTGGTACCGCATACCGGAATCGCCGCACGGGTCCGGTAGCTGATGTGCCGCAGGTGCCAGCGAGCCAGGGTCGCGCTGTCGGTCTGAACGAGCAGATCCTCGATCTGTCCCGGATAGGTCGAACAGATCTCGGGCTGCGGCCGCCTGAGCAACATCCAGAAGTGATCCTTCGGCCTGTCGGCGAGCTCGATCCGGATGACGAGTCCATCGCTCGGGAGCTTGTCGAGCTCGACGAGCCGGCACGTAGCCCAGAGGACGTAGGCGGCATCCATGTCATGCGCCTGAAGTTCGAGCCACCGAGCTCCCCACCATCCCATCGCGTCCGTAATCGCCTTCAGCTCCCGACCCTTCTCCGTGAGGTCGTAACGCCTGCCCCGGCCCGAGGCGCTCGGTTGTGTCGCCACGATGCCATGCCTCTCGAGGAGCCCGAGTCGCTGCGCGAGGAGTGCCTTGCTGATCCCCGGTGCTCCGTCGAGAAGCTCACCGAAGGTCAGACATCCGGTCGCGGCAGGTTCCGGATGATGATCGGCGTCCAGCGCTCGGCAAGGAGCTCTGATGTTCGAGCAATGGGACAGTACTGGCCGTAGTGCTTCACGACGTGAGTGTCCCCAACTGGCTGCGCGGGGGCAAGTTCATTTTTTGGGATTGCCATGACATCGCTCGCTGACCCAACGTTGGCGATCAATGGCGCGGTAGGACAAGGAGCACGACCATGCTGACGGGCGCTCATATCGTCGAGGGATCTGCCGGTGCAACTTATGCGCTCGGGACGATCTCGCTGCGGCTACTGGCCGCAGCTGATCAAACCAACGGAGCCTTCGCGCTGGGCGAATTCTCCGGAGGGGCGGGGCCGTGGACGGTTCCCCACATCCATCAGAAAAGCGAAGAGTCGTTCTACGTGCTTGACGGCAGCTTCACGTTCACGCTTGGGGACGAGGACGTCGAGGTCGGAGCCGGTTCCTTCATCGTCGTGCCCCGCGGCACCCGCCATGTCATGCGGGCAGGGGCAGAGGGCGGACGCTTCCTGACACTGTGGACCCCCGGCGGTCTCGAAGCGATGTTCGTGGAGCTCAGCCGGCTGCCCGCAGACAGCCTGCGCGAACCCGAGGTGCGCAGGTTGATGTCGATGCGGTTCGACTCGATTCCCGTTTAGAGCCCGGCCAGGCAAGGTGCTGGGTAACGACGAGCGGCGTCCCCGGCAAGAGTCGGACGCGGGAGCGCCACAGTCTATCGGGTCCGGATCGTGGGACGAGCGGAGGAGCTGGCAGCAGTGCGTCGCGCCTCAGCTTGAGAATTGGACTGAGAAGGTGAGCGTTACGTCGCCCGATGCGGATGTCACGATCGAATCGATGACCCGCTCGCCTGGGGGCCCGCAAGAAGGAATTCTTCCCAAAGGCGACCTGACTCAGGACGGCGGCAGCCAAACCTCATCGCCGCGGCGAACCGGGCCGGGCCGCTCGACCGTGGCGTACACGCCTACGTTCACTTTGTTGTGGCGCGCCGCGGCCCGCAGGATGCCGGGGTCCTTCGGCAGATCGTCCTGTGCGATTGTCGTCATGACGCACCGTTGGCACGGCTTGGTGATCCGCAGACGGACCTCGTCGCCGATCGCCAAGGAGCGCCCGACCCACTCATTCTCGATGAAGCCGGTTTGGCCGTCCGGCGGAGCGACCACGACGTTCGGTCGGAAGCGGCGGACCTCGAAGCGACCCTCCGGGTAGAGCTGGCGGAGCCGGTCGAGCGTGGCGGTCGTCAGCAGGTGGACGATGCCGACATCGAAGAAGGTGCCGGGCGGCATCGCCTCCTCGGTCAGCGCGTCCCGGTGATCGAGGCCTTCCATGTCGGGCCAGTACTCCTCGAGGCTCGGCGCCTCTGGCGCGGAGCGGTCGAGGGCGACGTCTCGGCCGAGGTCGGCCGAGAGGACCTGGTC
>JBKJVN010000014.1:0-15033 GCA_046717345.1 Candidatus Limnocylindria bacterium
CCGAAGAGTGCAAAGGCATAAGGGTGCTTGACTGCGAGACTTACACGTCGAGCAGAGACGAAAGTCGGGCTTAGTGATCTGGTACCTCCGAGTGGAAGGGGTATCACTCAACGGATAAAAGCTACCCTGGGGATAACAGGCTTATGGTGCCCAAGAGTTCACATCGACGGCACCGTTTGGCACCTCGATGTCGGCTCGTCGCATCCTGGGGCGGAAGTACGTCCCAAGGGTTTGGCTGTCCGCCAATTAAAGCTGGTACGCGAGCTGGGTTCAGAACGTCGTGAGACAGTTCGGTCTCTATCCGCCGTGGGCGTAGGGAACTTGCGAGGAGCTGCTCCTAGTACGAGAGGACCGGAGTGGACGAACCTATGGTGTTCCAGTTGTCGTGCCAACGGCATCGCTGGGTAGCCATGTTCGGCAGCGATAAGCACTGAAAGCATCTAAGTGCGAAGCGCGCCTCAAGATGAGGTTCCCCACCGGGTTAACCGGGTAAGACCGCAGCGAGACTAGCTGTTTGATAGGCCGCACGTGTACGCGCAGCAATGCGTTCAGCGAAGCGGTACTAACGGTCGAGGGCTTGACCTATTTTCACGCGTCCAGCACGTGGCTGGACGCGGATTCCAAGACGATTACAAATCGGTGCTTCCAGAGTCGGTTGACCCGCCCCGTTCGGGGTGTGGGGTCGCAATTGAAGAATATCCCGGTGACGCTAGCGGAGAGGAACCACCCGTTCCCATCCCGAACACGGAAGTTAAGCTCTCCAGCGCCGAAGATACTCGGGGGGCAACTCCCTGGGAAAATAGGTCGTCGCCGGGATATTTGCTTTCCCGGCGCCCGGTGTCCCGGCTCCGCATTCTTCCCGGCCCCGTATTCTTGGGGCGTGGAGACCATCTGCCCCCTCCTGACGCTGGGCGGCGACCCGCGCGCCGTGTCGGCGACCGCCGACCCCGCCCACCGGTGCGCGGCCAGCGGATCGTTCTCGGCCATTGATCGCGACCACCAGGTTCGCTTCTGCCTGGGCGGTGGCTACGAAGGGTGCACGCGGTATCGGACCCACCTCGAGGTGGTTGGACCGGTCGGGCCCACGTGGGGGCCAGCCGCTCCGGACGCGACCTTCGGCTCCACCCGCGTGGTCCTGGAAGCCGCGCCACGGGCGATCATCCCGGCCCGCTCGCGTCGCGTTGGTACCGCCGCCCTGATCGTGATCCTGCTGATCGGCACTGGCGCGGCGGTGGCCTGGGTGGGACTGCGCGGGCTGCAGGGCCTGGTGTCCCCGCCGGATGCGTCCCCCTCCCCGTCGGTCGCGGTTTCGCCGTCCCCCTCGCCCGAACCGAGCGAGACCGGATCGCCGCTGGCCTCGCCGACTGCGACCCCAGAACCGACCCCGACGCCGGCTCCGACCCCCACCCCGCCCCCGCCCCCGGTGACCTACATCGTGCAGTCCGGCGACACGCTCAACGCGATCGCGGCCCGCTACGGGACGACCGCCCAGGCGATCCGTGATGCCAACGGCATCACCGGCGACCTCATCCTGCCCGGACAAGTCCTGATCATTCCCGTCCCCTAGAACGGCGGCTGGCAGGTCCGGCAGAACGTCGTCGCCTCATCGCCGCCGATCTGGCGCAGTGGCTTCCCGCACCGCGGACACGGCTCGCCGCCGCGGAGGTGGACGCGCAGGAACTCCCGGTGCTGCACCTCGATGTCGGGCGGGACGAGCTCGCGCAGGCGCGACGTCGCCTCGGCCAGGACCTGGCGCATGGATTCGTACAGCCGGTCGACGTCCTCGGGCTTCAGGCTGCTGCGGCGGCGCAGGGGCGCCAGCCGGGCCGCCCACAGGATCTCGTCACTGTACGCGTTCCCGATCCCGGCCACGAAATGCTGATTGCGGAGGAGCGACTTCAGCTCCCCCGGGTGACTCCGAATGCGCGCGCGGAACGCGTCCGGGGTGAGCGCCGGATCGTCCGCGTCGGGACCCATCTCGGCCCAGCCAGGCACCTGGTCGAGCCGCGTGCGCGTGACCAGGTACAGCTTGCCGAGCATCTCGCGGTCGACGTACCGCAGCTCGCCGCCATCGGTGAATATCAACCGCAGCCCGGTCCGTGCCCGCACCCGTTGCCCCGGTTTGTCGAGCAACCAGAAGCGGCCGGCGAGCATTGGATTGGCGAGCAGGAGGCGGCCCTCTCGTCCATTACGGAGGAGCGGCAGGAGGAGGAACTTCCCGCGCCGCGATGCCGGGCCCAGGGTCATACCCCGCAGGGCCCTGAGGTCGTCGGCGGTGGCCCGCAGCAGGATGGGGGCCGGGGCCGAGGATTCCGCGATCTCACGACCAGTCGCTCGGCGTGCCAGCTCCTCGGCCACGACCGTAAGATCCGGCAGCTCAGGCACGCTCGGGCACCATTGACTCCGATGGTATGCTACGCCGGCCTCTGATCAGGACAACCATATAAACGTGCGGGACGCCGTCACAAACGCCCAGGAGGAGAGCACCGAGTCGTCGCCACGAGGACCAGGACTGTTCACAACCCGGGCTGACGCCCTCCGCATGCGGAGGGCCGTTCTGTTTTCAGAGAGACCGGTATGGACAGGAGCACCCATCACTTGATCGAAGACCCGCAGCCCGCCGCTTCGGCCGAGGAGTCCTCGGCCGAATCCGATCCCGCGGCGGACGCGTCGGAAGCCCCGACCGCGCAGGCCACCGAGGCCGCCACCATGGTCGCGGAGCCCGAGGTCGAACCCGCCCCTGAACCGGCTGTGGAGATCATCGCCGAGGCACCAGCCGACGAGCAGAGAGTCGAAGCCCCCAGTGCCGAAACGCCGACGGCCGAGGCGGAGGGCACTGTGCCGTCGACGGTTGAGGCCGCAGCCGCACTGGAGGCTCCTGCCGAGCCGGTGGCCGAAGGGGCCGCCGCGGAGCTCGAGCCCGAGGCCGTACCCGAACCCCGTCCCGAGCCGACGACCATGGCCGAGGCCCTCGACCACCCCGATCACGAGGTCAAGAACCTCCGCCATGGGGACGTGGTGGAGGGCCTCGTGGTCCGAGTCGATCCCGACGAGCTGCTGGTCGACTTCGGCGGCAAGAGCGAGGGCGTGGTTTCCAACCGCGAGCTGCTGGGCCGGCGGGGCGGACCCCGGGAGGGCGACGAGCCGCGCCAAGAGCTGAAGGTCGGCGATCCGGTCCTCGTCTATGTCCTTCAGCCAGAGTCGCCCGAGGGCCACGCCGTCCTGTCGGTCCGCCGCGCCGGCCTCGAGCGCAAGTGGCGCGCGATGCAGGAGCGCTTCGAGGCGGGCGAGATTGTCGAGGCTCGCGTCATCGACCACAACAAGGGCGGACTGATCGTCGACCTCGGCGTACGCGGCTTCGTGCCGATCTCGCAGATCGTCGACTTCCCCCGACGCCCGCGCGATGAGCAGCCGCGCGACGCGGCCCAGGAGATTGCGGAGAAGCTCCAGCCGTTCGTGGGCCGCACCCTGCGGCTGAAGATCCTGGAGGTCAACCGCAAGGCGAATCGGCTCATCCTGTCCGAGAAGGTGGCCGTCTACGAGGAGCGCCGCGAGAAGCGCGACGAGCTTTTCAGCTCCCTCAACGTCGGGCAGCGGGTGACGGGACAGGTGCGGAGCATCGCCCCGTTTGGCGTCTTCGTCGACCTGGGCGGGATCGACGGCCTGGTGCATAAGAGCGAGCTGTCCTGGAACAAGGTGAACAACCCGGAGACCGCCTACGCCATCGGCGAGGAGGTCGAGGCCGAGGTCATCGACATCAACCACGAACGGGGCCGGATCAGCCTGTCCATTCGTCGCCTTCAGCCCGACCCGTGGCAGGAGTCGGTGGCCAAGTACACCATCGGCGACGTCATCGACGGCACGGTCACCAAGCTCGTCAACTTCGGCGCCTTCGTCCGGATCGAGGAGGGCCTCGAGGGCCTGATCCACATCAGCGAGCTCTCGAACAGCCGCGTCGCGCATCCCGGCGACGTCGTCTCCGAGGGCCAGGAGCTGAAGCTGAAGATCATCAGCCTCGACTCCGAGCGCCACCGGCTGGGCCTGAGCCTCAAGCAGACCGAGGATCGATCGACGCCGATGGTGCAACCGCACTACGAGGAGACGCCCGGCCGTACCGAGGGCGGCGCGCCGCCCCCCGATCGAGCCGAGCGGACCGAACCCGTGGAACGCACCGATCGCGCGGAGCGCGGGGATCGGCGCGACCGTCGGGGTGGTCGTGGCCGGGATCGCGACTATCGGCCTGAGGACGCGACCGCGGAGCCCGAGGAAGGTATCGACAACACCATGGCGGCGGCCTTTGCCGAGTCCGGGCTGCTCGACCAGTTCCGCGCCGACGAGCCGGCCGCCGAGGTAGCGGCCGAACCGGCGGTTGCTGAAGCCATGGCCGAGGAAGCCGCGGCCGAGGAACCGGCGGTAGCTGAAGCTGTGGGCGAGGAACCGGCGGCCGTGGAAGCCGTGGCCGAGGAAACGGCGGTAGCTGAAGCCGTGGCCGAGGAGCCTGCGGTCGAGGAACCGGCGGCTGAGAAGGTCAAGGCCGCGGCTCCGGCGAAGAGTCGAAAGCGCAAGACCGCGGCTGCGGAAGCGGCCGCCGTACCCACCTCCGAGGAAGGATCGGCATCGAGCGAGCCCGAAGAGGGCTGAGCCGGCCGCAGGCCGGACCAGGCGCCATCCAGCCGAGGGTTCCGCATTGATCCGTCAGGCCGAATGGGCCGTATCACCTATTGACCCCACCCGTACCGCGTGCGACACCAGTACGAGGCGGTGCCGTACACTCAAGTACGGTTCGCGGGGGTCGCCAATGGATGCGAACGGGTAGAGGCACATGGACCGTTTCGACAAGTTCACAGACCGGGCACGCAAGGTCCTGACCCTGGCCCAGGATGAAGCACAGCGCTTCAACCACAACTACATCGGGACCGAGCATCTCCTGCTCGGCCTGGTGCGGGAGGGCGAGGGGGTCGCCGCGCGCGTCCTGGAGAACATGAACGTCGAGCTGTCGAAGGTTCGGCAGGCGGTGGAGTTCATCATCGGCCGTGGAGAGCGCCCAGTAGTGGGCGAGGTCGGCCTGACGCCACGTGCCAAGCGCGTCATCGAGCTGGCCATCGATGAGGCGCGCCGCCTGGGCCACAACTACATCGGCACCGAGCACCTCCTCCTGGGCCTGGTGCGCGAAGGCGAGGGGATCGCGGCCGGCGTCCTCGAGAGCCTCGGCGTGAACCTCGACAAGGTCCGCCACCAGGTGATCCACGTCCTGTCGCAGAGCACCGCCAGCGCCCCGACCCAGGAGCCGAAGCGTTCCTCAAAGACCCCGACCCTGGACGCGCTGGGGATCAACCTGACCGAGCTGGCGCGCGCCGGCAAGCTGGATCCAGTCATCGGTCGCGAGAAGGAGATCGAGCGCGTCATCCAGATCCTGGGCCGCAAGACGAAGAACAACCCGGCCCTGATCGGGGAACCGGGGGTGGGCAAGACGGCCATCGCCGAAGCGCTGGCGCACAAGATCGTGGCCGGCGACGTCCCCGACACCCTCCTCGACAAGCGGGTGCTCACGCTGGACATCGGCTCGCTGGTGGCCGGGACCAAGTACCGCGGCGAGTTCGAGGAGCGCCTGAAGAAGATCATCGAGGAGCTGCGGGCCAGCAGCGACTCGGTACTGTTCATCGACGAGCTTCACACCCTGGTCGGAGCCGGGGCCGCCGAGGGCGCGATCGACGCCGCCAACATCCTCAAGCCGCCGCTGTCCCGGGGCGAGCTCCAATGCATCGGGGCCACCACCCTGGACGAGTACCGCAAGTACATCGAGAAGGACGCGGCCCTGGAGCGGCGCTTCCAGCCGGTGATGGTCGACGAGCCGACCGTTGACCAGGCCAACGAGATTCTCCTCGGCATCCGGACGCGGTACGAGGAGCACCACCATGTGAAGTACACCGATGAGGCGCTTCGCGCCGCGGTCGACCTCTCCGTCCGGTATGTGGCCGATCGAGCCCTCCCTGACAAGGCCATCGACCTGATGGACGAAGCCGGATCTCGGGTTCGCCTGCGCCACGCGTCGGCGCCACCCAGCGTGCGCGAAGCGCAGCAGGATCTGGAGGAGATCATCCGCCGCAAGGACGAGGCGATTGCCGCCCAGGACTACGAGGGCGCCGCCAAGCTCCGCGACGAAGAGGCGTCGGGCCGGGAGCGGATCGACGATCTGCGCAAGGCGTGGCACGAGGAGGCGGCCAAGGAAACGCCCGAGGTCACCGACGAGGAGATCGCCCAGGTCGTCAGCATGTGGACCGGCATCCCCGTGGTCCGCATCAGCCAGGAGGAGAAGGAGCGCCTGCTCAAGATGGAGGAGGCCCTCCATCGGCGCGTCATTGGCCAGGACGAGGCCATCAAGACCATCAGCAGCGCCGTCCGACGGGCCCGCGCCGGGCTCAAGGATCCCAAGCGGCCGATCGGCTCATTCGTCTTCCTTGGCCCGACCGGCGTTGGCAAGACCGAGCTGGCCAAGGCGCTGGCCGAGTTCATGTTCGGCTCGGAGGAAGCGCTGGTGAAGCTCGACATGAGCGAGTTCATGGAGCGCCATAACGTCTCGCGCCTGGTCGGCGCTCCGCCCGGCTACGTCGGCTACGACGAGGGCGGGCAGCTGACCGAGGCCGTGCGCCGCAAGAGCTACAGCGTGGTCCTGCTGGACGAGATCGAGAAGGCGCACCCGGAGGTCTTCAACATCCTGCTCCAGGTCCTGGAGGACGGCCAACTGACCGATGCCAAGGGCCGGCGCGTGGACTTCCGGAACACGATCGTGATCATGACCAGCAACGTCGGCGCCCAGCTCATCCAGCGCGACAGCTCGATCGGGTTCCGGGCCGGCGGGGACGCGGACCTCATGGCGGTCGCCGAGTACGACCGCATGAAGGACAAGGTCCTGGGCGAGCTGAAGAACCTGTTCCGCCCCGAGTTACTGAACCGGATCGACGCCTCGGTCGTCTTCCGCAGCCTGACCCGTGAGGAGATCCGGTCCATCGTGGACCTCCTGCTAAATCGGGTCCGCGACCAGATGGCCGCGCAGCAAATGGAGCTGACCGTCACCGACGCGGCCAAAGACGCGATCATCACCAAGGGCTTCGACCAGGCATTCGGTGCCCGACCCCTGCGCCGGGAGATCCAGAACCAGATCGAGGACCCGCTCGCCGAGCGGATGCTGATGGCGGAGTTCCAAGGCGGCGACAAGGTCGTGGTCGACGCGGACGCCGACGGCAATGTGACGATCGCCAAGAAGGCGACGCGCAAGCAGCCGGTCAAGGTCGCGAGCTAGCGCCGGTTCGACAACCCGTTCGGGGGGCTGGATGTCATTCTGGACGGGTCTGGTGCGGAGTGCTAGTGTGGCGCCCCGCTCCGGCGGGCTCGCTCGAATTCATCCGTTCTCATCGGTTCATTCATCTCGTGATCGGCTCGCGCGACGGTCACCAAGCGGACTTATCGGCTCATGCAGACCATCGTCCGGCTTTCGGGCGCGTTCCTCGGCATCATCCTCGGGTTTGGCCTCGGCCTGGTCATTCTTGATCGCGCCCCGGACCTGATCGGAGGGCCCAACCGACCGGCTTTCCTGGTGGCCGTGGTGGTTGCCACCCTCCTGTTCGGTTACCTCGCCATCCCGTACGTGACCCTGTATCCCACCCGCTGGGCCGTGGGCCGGCTGTCCGAAGCCGGCGCCGCCGAGTTCGTGCTGGGGGTGGCGGGGATCCTCATCGGTCTGCTCATGGGCGCCCTGATCGGGATCCCGCTTTCCCAGCTCGAAGGCGCCCTGGGCACCGTCCTGCCGGTGGTGGTGTCGCTCATGCTGGCGGCGATCATGGCCGGAGCGTTCACGTACAAGCGCGAAGCCATCCTCAAGGCGATCGGGGGCCTCACGCCGGGTGGTCGCCGCGGGGTGCCGAGCAAGGTCGTGGTCGACACCAGCGCCGTGATCGACGGCCGGATCGTGGACATCGGCAAGACCGGCTTCATCCTGGGCGCGCTGGTGGCGCCCCGCTTCGTGCTGGACGAGCTGCAGCGGATCGCCGATTCGCCCGATGCGTTGCGTCGCAACCGCGGGCGCCGTGGCCTGGAGATGCTGGCGGCGCTCCAGAAGGACTCGGTCACCCCGGTCGAAATCAGCGAGGACAACTACCCCGAGCTGGACGAGGTCGACGCCAAGCTGGTGGCCCTGGCACGCGACACTGGGGCCGCGATCCTGACGAACGACTACAACCTCAACCGGGTGGCGGAGCTGCAGGGGATCCGCGTCCTGAACATCAACGAGCTGGCCAACGCGGTCAAGGCGGTGGTCCACCCGGGCGAGGAGATGAGCGTGCGGATCATCCAGGAGGGCAAGGAGCCGGGGCAAGGGGTCGGCTACCTGGACGACGGGACGATGATCGTGGTCGAGGGTGGGAGCCGGTTCCTCGACCTCGAAGTACCGATCACGGTCACCCGCGTCCTGCAGACCGTGGCCGGCCGCATGATCTTTGCCCAGCCCCGCAACGGGACGTGACGACCGCCGCGCCCCCGCTGGCCGGCGTGCTGGTCGCGGCCGGTCGCGGCCGGCGAATGGGGTCCGACAAGCTGTGGCTCGAGCCGCTTGGTCGCGCCATCTGGCGCTGGAGCCTGGACGCCCTGCTGGCCGTGCCGGGGATGGAAGTCGTGGCGCTCGTGGTCCCCGCCGGCCGCCTGGAACGCTACCGCGCCGCCCTTCCGCCTCATGCCGCCCAACGCTGTCGCCTGGTGGCCGGCGGGGAGGCGCGGGCCGACTCGGTGCGGGCGGGACTGCAGGCCCTCGTCGACGCGGGCGTGGGCACCGGCACAGTGGTCCTGGTACACGACGCGGCGCGCCCCGCGGCATCGGTGGCGCTCATGGAGCGGGTGGCACGCGCCGCGGCCGAGGGCGACGCGGCGATCCCGGTGGTCGCGGTTAACGACACACTCAAGCGGGCCCGCGACGGGCGGGTCCTCGACACGGTGGATCGCACCGACCTGGTCGCCGCCCAGACCCCCCAGGCCGCCGGGCTGGGGATCCTGCGCGCGGCGCTGGAGGCCGCCCGATCGCAGGGCTGGGAGCCGACCGACGAGGCGGCGGCGCTGACCGCGCTCGGCGTCACGGTGCGGACCGTGGAAGGCGACCCGGCCAACCGCAAGCTCACCGAGCCGGCGGATGCGGAACTCCTGCGCAGCATTCTTCGGAGCCGGATGGCGCCACTGGATGAGCCGATGCCCGGATCCGATGCGCTTGGTTCGGCCAAGCCGAGTCCCGTCCGGGCGGGCGTGGGTGTCGACGCTCACCGCCTGGAGGCCGGTCGGCCGCTGCGGCTGGGAGGACTCGCATTCCCCGACGAGCCGCGTGGGCTGGTCGGCCATTCGGACGGAGACGCGGCCCTTCATGCTGTCATCGACGCGCTGCTCGGGGCGGCGGGCCAGGGGGATATCGGCACGCTGTTTCCAGCGGATGACGCGTCACGTGACGCGGACTCCGGGGAGCTGCTGCGCCTGGCCGTCGAGCAGGTGCGGGCCGCCGGCTGGGAGCCCCGGAGCGTCGACTTCGCGATCGGGGCGGAGCGCCCGGCCATCGGCCCTCGCCGTGACGAGATGGCAGCCCGGTTGGCCGGGCTCATCGGCATCCCGGCCGGCCAGGTATCGGTTCGCGGCACGACCACCGACGGCCTCGGATTCCTCGGCCACGAGGGGATCGCGGCCTGGGCCGTGGCGCTCGTCGAGCGCGCCGAGTGAGCGAGTGGATCGGGGGCCGACGGCCGGTGGCCGAGGCCCTGGCCGCGGGGCGGCTGGCGCGTCGGCTGCTGATCGCTCGGACGGCCCGGCCGAGCCCGGAGCTGCGCGCGATTCGGAGTGCGGCCACGCAGGCATCGATCCCGATCGAAGAGGTCGAGCGTGATCGGCTAGGCCGGCTGGCCGGCTTCGACGGTCACCAGGGTGTCCTGCTGGAGGTGGGACCCCGACGCTGGTCCGACCCCAACGAGATGCTGGCAGCGGCCACTCGCGGCGGCCACCCGCCGTTCCTGCTGGTGCTTGAGCACCTCCAGGACCCGGTCAACCTGGGTGGCCTGCTGCGCACCGCCGAGGCGGCCGGAGTCGACGGCGTGATCTTCCCGGAGCGTGGGTCGGCGCCCCTGAGAGCCGCCGCCGTGAAGTCTTCGGCCGGCGCCACCGAGCACCTGCGGCTCGCCCCGGTTGCCAGCCTGGGCGCCACCCTAACCGAGCTTCACGAAGGGGGGCTCCGGCTGGTGGCAGCCGACCAGGAGGCCGCGACCCTCGCCTGGGACGCGGACCTGCGCGGTCCGCTGGGTGTGGTGGTCGGGAGCGAGGGGAGCGGGCTGAGTGGCGCCACTCGGCGCCGATGCGACGTGCTGGTTCGCTTCCCGATGGCCGGTCGCGTGGCCAGCCTGAACGCGGCCACCGCCGGGGCACTGCTCCTGTTCGAGGTCGTCCGCCAGCGAGGCCTTCCCGATGACGGCGGCGAGCCGTAGGCTTCGGTCCTCGCCACATGAGGACTCAACGCGATGACCAGCTACCTGATGCGCTTCAGCTACACGCCCGCCACCTGGGCCCGTCTGCGGGAGCATCCCGAGGACCGCAGCGCCGCTCTGCGCGGCTACATGGATTCGGGGTCGGCGGCAAGGTACATGGCTTCTGGTACGCCTTCGGAGCCGATGACGGCTTCGCCGTCATCGAGGCGCCCGACAACGTCTCGGTGGCGGCCGTGGTCATCGCGATTGGCTCCGGTGGGGCACTCAGCTCGTTCTCGACCACCGTCCTGCTGACCATCGAGGAGACGCTGGCCGCGCTCGAGAAGTCGCGCGCCGTCCAGTACCGACCGCCGGGCGCCTGAGCCTACTCACCTTGGACCGGGGCTAGAATCTGGACCAGGCCGACGTAGCTCAATGGCAGAGCAGCGGTTTTGTAAACCGCCGGTTGCGGGTTCGATTCCCTCCGTCGGCTCCATCCGGCCCGTCACCTTGAGCCCCCCGGGGGGCATCGGTATACTCCGCCAGCCACCGTGGGTAGGTTGAGCAGGTGGTGAGCTCCGCTGACTGTAGATCAGCCGTCTTTCGACTGTGGGGGTTCGATTCCCTCCCTGCCCACCACCCCTAGAATGGACGCCAGGCCCACGTAGCTCAGTTGGCAGAGCACTTCCTTGGTAAGGAAGAGGTCTCCGGTTCGAGCCCGGACGTGGGCTCCAATACCGTATCCACGCCACGGAGACATCAGCGTTGGATTCCAACGTCGTATTGCCCCTCCTCTCATCGGTGCTTGCGTTTGCGTTCGCGGTCATGGTGGGCGACCAGTGGATCCGTCGCCGCCAGCCGTACCAACTGGTATGGACGATCGGCTTGGTGTGGTTCGGCATCGCCGCCGGAACCGAGTTTCTGGGCGGGGCGTTCGGGTGGAACGAGCCGTTGTACCGGACCTGGTACCTGGTTGGGGCGATCTGGGTCGCCGGTTGGCTGGGCCTGGGCACCGCCTACCTACTGGCCAAGACTCGATTCGGCTACGCCGTTGCTGTCTCCATACTCCTTGCCGGGCTCTTCACCTTCCTAACCGATCAGCGCTACCACTACCCTGACTCCGGATCGGCGCCCCTCATCTACTTCCTGGTTGGCCTGGCCGTTGCCTCGGTCGTCGTCGTCCTCACCATCCTTCGCGATGAGCGCTGGGCGCACCTGGCGGCCCTCGTCGTCGTGGGCGGTACCGTGGTGTCGGCGGTGATGATGGCGACGGTCCAGCTGCCGGCCCCGGGCTTTGCCGTGGATTCGGTCACCGGCATCCCGACCGGCGAGCTGTTCCCCGGCTACCTTCGCCTCCTGACTCCGTTCTTCAACATCACGGGCGCGTTCCTCTTGGTCTTGGGCGCCCTGTACAGCGCCTACATCTTCATGCCGAAGCGGCGGGTGATCCGCTACTCGCTGGATACCGCCCAAGGCCTCGCCCGGTTCGGGGCCAGCCTGCTCATCGCGCCGATCGCCATCGTCGTGAACGTGGTCGCGTCCGTCCCGGGAATGATCGTCGCGCTGCTGGCCGGGCGCCTCTCGAGCCGGGTGCCGGCGACCATCCTGATCGCCATCGGAGGGCTCATCCCGGCCATCACCGATGGCCTCAATCGGTTCGGAACGACCAGTGCCTTCCTCCTCGGCCAGCTGCTGGGCATCGCCTTTCTGTTTGTCGGCTTTCTGGCCAGCATCGAGGTCTTCAGCGATATCCGGCTCCCGTTCACCCGGATCGTCCTGGTTCGACGCGACCTGGCCTCGTTGCCTGACGCCGTTGACAGTCCATCGGGCTGAGCCATAGAATCACGAGGCTTCCCCCGGTGACCGGCCTTTGTTCGGCGTGTCCGACGGGAAGAACCTGAAGGACCGAATCCCGTGGCCAAGGCCGAGAACCGTCCGGTCATCACGCTGGCGTGCACTGAATGCAAGGAGCGCACGTACAGCACCCGGAAGAACAAGCGAAACGACCCGGGGCGGCTGGAGCTGAACAAGTTCTGTCCCCGCTGCCGGCACCACACTCTGCATCGCGAAACCAAGTAGGCGGAGGGGTGTAGCTCAATTGGTAGAGCACCGGTCTCCAAAACCGGCGGTTGTGGGTTCGAGTCCCGCCGCCCCTGCCAGCCCGTCCCGTCCCCCACGCACAGGAGCGCCTGAAAGCACCACATGATCAGCAGGAGCCGTACCTACGTCACCGAAAGCTGGGCCGAGCTGCGCAAGGTCGCGTGGCCCACCCGGCGCCAAGTCGTCAACCTGACCTTGATCGTAATCGTCGTGTCCGCGGTGGTCGGGGCCTACATCGCGATCATCGACCTCCTGCTCCTGTTCGGGATGGACCGTCTGCTGGCCCCATGAAGACGAACGAATAGACCGATATGACCGAGCCGATTGGCACCGAAGAAGCCCGCCAGGCCGCCCGCCTCTCGCGTGAGGCGCCGCAGCCTGCGGATCCGGATGCCGCCGAGCGCACCACCAAGCAGTGGTACGTGATCCACACCTACTCCGGGTACGAGAACAAGGTGAAGACCAACCTCGAGCACCGCATCGAGTCGATGGGGGTCGAGGACCAGATCTACCAGGTCCTGGTGCCGATGGAGGAGGAGATCGAGATCCGCAATGGCCAGCGCCAGACCGTCAACAAGAAAGTCTTCCCCGGCTACGTGCTGGTCGAGATGATCATGACCGACGAGTCGTGGTACGTCGTGCGCAACACCCCGGGCGTGACCAGCTTCGTGGGCTCGGGCAACCGCCCCACCCCGCTGCGCGAGAGCGAGGTCAAGGCCATCCTCAAGCAGATGGGGGTCGAGGCGCCCAAGTTCAAGGTCCAGTTCCAGAAGGGCCAGAGCGTGCGGGTCACCGACGGGCCGTTCGCCGAGTTCATCGGCACGGTTGACGAGGTGCATCCGGAGCGCAACAAGGTCCGGGTCCTGGTCAGCATCTTCGGTCGGGAGACCCCGGTCGAGCTCGACTTCCTGCAGATCGAGAAGTTGTAGAGGGAGGGGCGCAACCCGCCCCGCCAGCACCTCGGAGGAACAGACGTGGCCAAGAAAGTACGTGCCATCCTCAGAGTCCAGGGCCAGGCCGGCAAGGCGACCGCCGCCGCCCCGGTGGGCCCCGCCCTGGGCCAGCATGGCATCAACATCCTCGAGTTCCTGAAGGCCTTCAACGAGCGGACGGCCCACCTGTCCGGGTACACCGTGGCGGCCGAGATCACGGTGTACGAGGATCGGTCCTTCACCTTCACCACCATGGCTCCGCTGGCGGCGGCCCTGCTCAAGCGGGCAGCCGGGGTCGAGAGCGGATCGGCTGAGCCGAACCGCGAGAAAGTGGGGAGCATCACGCGCGGCCAGCTGCGGGAAATCGCGGAGGCCAAGATGGTGGACCTCAACGCCAACGACACCGAGCACGCGATGAAGATCATCGAGGGCACCGCGCGCAGCATGGGCATCGAGGTGGCTGACTGATGGCTCCCCACGGCAAGAAGTACCGCGCCGCCGCCGCGCTGCTGGAGACTGGCCGTCGCTATCCCATCGCGGAGGCATGCGAGTTGCTGCCCAAGGTCAGCACCGCCAAGTTCGACGCCACGGTGGAGGCCCACCTGCGGTTGGGGATCGATCCTCGCCATGCCGACCAGCTGGTCCGCGGAACGGTCGTCCTGCCGCATGGCACGGGCCGCAACCTCCGCGTGATCGTGTTCGCCCAGGGCGAAAAGGCGGTCGAGGCCCTGCGCGCCGGCGCCGACGAGGTTGGCGGTGAGGACCTGGTGAAGAAGATCGACGACGGCTGGCTCGATTTCGACGTCGCCATCGCGACCCCGGATCTAATGGGCGTCGTCGGCAAGCTGGGCAAGAAGCTCGGGCCTCGTGGCCTGATGCCCAATCCCAAATCAGGGACGGTCACCTTCGACATCGAGCGCGCGGTGGCCGAGGTGAAGTCGGGCCGAATCGAGTTCAAGGTCGACCGGGCGGGGATCGTCCACGCCCCGGTGGGCCGCGCCTCGTTCACGCCCGACCAGCTGCAGGCCAACGTCGCCACGCTGGTGGACGCCATCAATCGGGCCAAGCCATCGGGTGCCAAGGGGACGTACTTGCGAACACTGACCTTAGCCCCCACCATGGGCCCCGGCGTGGCGGTCGACATCCCATCCGCCCTCGCCGCCGCCCAGGCCTGACCGGAGGAACGACAGCGCCGAGCGGCACAACTTCAGAGCCCAAGACAGCGATGTGACCCGGGCCCCAGGCCCGGACTAATCACCGGCCGATGGCAACCTCGGCCGGGGCACGCCGAGGCAGGACGCCCGCCCCGTTCAGGGGGCTGGTCCTCGCCGTCGGCGGCGGGGACTTTTCGTTTTCAGGAGGTGGACGGACCCAACCATGCCGACCGATGCCAAGCGCCAGGCCGTGAGCCAGCTCGTGGACATGCTGCGGGCCAGCTCCGCGCTGGCCGTGGCCGACTACCGGGGATTGACCGTCTCCGAGATGCATACGGTTCGGAAGACCCTGCGCGCCAACGGCGT
>JBKJVN010000015.1:0-3096 GCA_046717345.1 Candidatus Limnocylindria bacterium
CCACGTGGGCCACCGAAGCCGGATCCGGGTCACCCAGCAGCTCGAGGACGCGCGCGAAGTAGGCGGGCGCGGGCTTGGCAACCCCCATCTCCTCCGACATCGCGATCGCCTCGACCGGAAGGTCCAGCGCCCTCAGCTCCGCGGTGCGATGGGCAGGCTGGTTGCCGAAGATCGCCAGCCGATAGCCGTCCGCGCGCAACGCGGCCAGGGTGGACCGCACGTCGGGATAGAGGTCATCCTCACGGAAGCCGCCGTAGGCCGCCTCCAGCTGGTCGCGATGCCGCTCCCAGTGCGGGGAACCGACGGCTTCGAATACCTCCTGGTGGGCGCCTCCCCGGGCGATCACTGCCCCCAGGAGGGCCATGAACGTCAACCGAGGCACGCCGACGACATCGGCCCACATTCCCCACACCCGGGTCTCGTCGACCAGCGTCTCGCCGACGTCGAAGACCACCCATCGGTTGCCACCATGAGTCATAGAAGAATGGTATCCGGCTGGATTGGCCCGTCCGTCCGCCTTTGAATCACGTGTGACTGTGAATGCCAGATATCGGCCCTTCAGTCTGGTTCTCAGTTACGTGAGAATCGAATTCGGCGCCGGTCCCTTCGTGCCTATCGGGACGACCTGACGCACCGCCCGGTCCGAGCGGGTAGCATCGGCGGCCCATGACCCTGGTCGTCGACAGCATCATCAAGCGCTTTGGCGAAATCGTGGCCTTGGACGGGGTGAGCTTCTCCGCCGAGCCGGGCCGCATCTTCGGGCTGCTGGGGGCAAACGGGGCGGGCAAGACGACCAGCATGCGGATCGTGCTCGACATCCTGCGCGCCGATTCGGGGACGGTCACCTGGCGGGGGCGGCCCAACACCGAAGTCCCCCGTCGGACGTGGGGCTACCTGCCCGAAGAGCGGGGGCTGTACCTCCAGATGACGGTCATGGAGGTGCTCCGCTTCTTCGCCGCCCTGTACGGCGTGCCGGGGCGCGATGCCACCGCCGACGTGGAGGACTGGCTGGAGCGATTCCGGATCCCCGACTACCGCGACCGCAAGGTCCAGGAGCTGTCCAAGGGCAACCAGCAGAAGATCCAGTTCATCGCGGCCATCCTTCACGACCCCGACGTCCTGATCATGGACGAGCCGTTCAGCGGCCTGGACCCGGTCAACGTCCAGCTGTTGAAGGAGGCGTTCCTCGAGATGCGCGGCCGGGGCAAGGCGCTCATCTTCTCCACCCACCAGATGGAGACGGTCGAGGAGCTGTGCGAGTCGATCGTGATCATCGACCAGGGGCGGGTGGTGGTCGCCGGCCACGTCCGCGACGTCAAGCGGGCCATGGGCCGCCAGGTGGTCCGCCTGGCCGCCGAGGGCGAGAACGGTACCGATGGGCTGGCGTGGGTCGAGCAGATGCCCGGCGTCAGCCTTACCCGGCGCGGCGAGGACTACCTGGAGCTTCACGTCCGGACCGGTACCGATCCGGCCTCGCTGCTGCAGGCCGCACTGGAGCGCGGCGAACGCGTGACGCGCTTCGAGATCACCGATCCGTCGCTGGAGGAGGTGTTCATCGAGCACGTTGGCCGCCCGGCCGAGGTTGCGGAGGAGCGCCACCTGGCGCCGGGGCAGACGCGGGACGGCGCTGCGAAGGAAGGGCCGTGATGGGCGGACTGTTCCCCAACGCGTGGAGCGTGGCGGTCCGGGAGTTCCGCCTCCGCGTGCGAAGCCGCGTATTCCAGGTGGTGACCCTGATCCTGGCGCTGGTGGGCGTCGGGCTGGCGCTCCTCCCGGTGGGCGTCAGCGCCCTGGGATTCGACGAGCCCGCTTCAGTCGCGGTGTATGCCGCCGACCCCGAGGCCGACGTGGAGGCCGACGCGCTTGTCGCCATCCTCAACGAGACGGAGCAGTCAGGTGTCGAGGCTGAGGTCACGACGGACGCGGATGCGGCGCGCGCAGCCGTCGAGGCCGGCGAGCGGGACGGGCTGGTCACCGTGGACCGCGGGGCGGACGGCGACCTGGCGTTCGACCTCTACACCGCCGAGGGGCCAACGAGCGGCCTCGTCTTCTCCGTCAACACCGCTGCCGGACAGGTGGCCGTCGCCGACCGTCTGCAGCGCGCCGGCGTGGATCCGGGCCAAATGGGCGAGATCTTCGCCCCCACCGCATTCGAGGTGACCCCGGTCGACCCGAATGCGATCGATCCCGAGGAGAATTTCGGCGCGCGCTACGTCTTGGCCACGGCCCTGGTGGTCCTCATGTTCATGGCCATCATCACCTATGGCCAATGGGTCGCCACCAGCGTTGCAGAGGAGAAGGCCAGCCGGGTCATGGAGCTGTTGATCACCGCGGCCACGCCCCGGCAACTGTTGCTGGGCAAAGTCATGGGCGCCGGGGGCGCCGGGCTGGCCCAGTACGTGGTCGTCGTGGCGGCTGCCCTGGGCGGCCTGGTGCTTCAGGGCCCGGTCAGTGAGTTCGTCCTCGGCGATGCGGCCGGTCCAGCGCTGGAAGTCCAGGGCCTGGATCCAATCCTGCTGGCGGTGGTCGGACTGTTCTTCCTCGGCGGGTTTGGGTTGTACGCCACGCTGTACGCGGCGCTGGGGTCGACCGCTTCACGCCAGGAGGAGGTGCAGAACATCACCGGGCCGATGATCCTGGTCGGGGTTGCCGGATACCTCGCTGCATTCACGGCCCTCAATGTCCCCGATGCTGACTGGGTCCGCGCCCTGTCATTCGTTCCGTTCTTCAGCCCATACCTGGTCCCGATTCGGCTGGTGATGGGCCAGATTCAGCCATGGGAGATCGGCCTGTCGTTCGCCTTCCTGATCGTCGGCGTGGCCGTCGCGCTGTGGGTGGCCGCCCGCATCTACTCCGCGGGCGTCCTGCTCTACGGGCAGCGCGCCGGCCTGCGCGCCGTGTGGCGGGCGGTCCGCGTCAACCGCTAGCCGCCGTCCTGGCCGGGCGCCGAGCCCTGGCCGGGCGCCGAGCCCTGGCCGGGCGCTGAGGCCCTAGAGCGCCGAAGGCCTGGAGCTGTGAGCGTCGCGAAAGTTCCACCAGGTGGACGTATCAGCCAAGAAGCACGTTGCTGGCGGCGTTCTCGGCCTGAATCTTGGC
>JBKJVN010000016.1:0-16859 GCA_046717345.1 Candidatus Limnocylindria bacterium
CCCGGACGCCTGGTGAACGTGGTGACCACACGGTAAGACCGAGGTAACCGGGCGCCGGTTAGCCTCCTGGCCTGCTTCCGAGGCCCGGCGTCAAGTGCCCGGGCGTCGGGTCCCGGACGCAGACCAAATTCGCGCTCGCCTCCCACCCAGGAGGCGCATGACCCGATTCGACCTGGTGACGGTGGCCGCCGTGGCAGCCGCGGTGGTGCTGGCCGGAGCGGCGAGCCTTGCCCTGATGGCCGGCGTCGCCCTGACGCCGGCCGATCCGTCATTTGCGCCCGACCCGTGGACCACGGCCGCGCCGTCGATGGGGCACGAGGGAGCGCATGGCGGGGGGCTGGTGGTGGACATCGAAGGCGGAGTCAACCTGCCCGGCATCCACCGGCTGCCCGCCGGGTCACGGGTCGCGGACGCGCTGGCCGCGGCGGGTGGCTATGCCGAGGGCGCAGACCTGGCCGCGGCCGCGAGGAGCCTGAACCTGGCAGCCGCGGTGGTGGATGGGCAGCAGATCTACGTGCCCGTGCTCGGCGAGACCCCAGGGAGTGGCGGAAACGGTGGCGGCGATGGGCTGGTGAACCTCAATCGGGCCAGCCAGTCCGAGCTGGAGGCCCTGCCGGGGATCGGCCCGGTCACGGCGGAGCGGATCATCGCGGCGCGCACCGAGCGGCCGTTCGCGACGCTGGACGAACTGGTGACCCGCGAGGTGCTCACCGCGCGCCAGCTGGAGCAGATCGCCGACCTGGTGACCGTCCCCTAGCCGGCCCCGCGCATGGACTGGCGCGGTGCCTGGCTGCTGCCGGGCTTCGTGGCCGGAGTGATGGCCGGCATCGCGACCACGGACGCCGGGTGGCTGGGCACGGCCTTGATGGCGGTCGTGATGGGTTGCGTCGTCGCGGGAGTTGGGCTGCGCCTCGTCGCTCGCCAACTACCTGCGTCCGCCGCCCTCGTCGCCGCCGCGCTTCTGTTCGGGATGGCCCTGGGCGGCGTTCGAGGACTGGCGACCACACCGCCCGGCGGCCCCGGGAGCGTCGACGTACTTGCCGCCGATACGACCTGGCGGGTCACCGGGAGCGTTGCCGATGAGCCGACACCCCGGGGCGACGCGATTGACCTGGTGCTCGATGACCTGCGCCTGGCCGGCGGCCCCCTGGCGGGGCGGGTCCTCGTCCGCGTCCCGCGATCCGCAGCGGTGATGGCCGGCGATCGGGTCGCCGTCGAAGTCAGCATCCGGCCGCCGGATCCGGCGGACGCGGAGGGAATCGCGTACCGCGAGCGGCTGCGGCGCCAGGGCATCGGGGCGCTGGGTCGGGCATTCGAGGTCACCGTCATCGGGCATCGGTCCGATCCGCTGACGGACAGCTTCGGCAGCGTCCGACGCTGGCTCCTGGACGGGCTGGTGACGACGGTGCCCGAACCCGAGGCCTCGTTGGGGGCCGGCATCCTGCTTGGCGTGCGGGCCGGGATCGATCCCGCCGTGCGGGACGCGTTCGCGGTGGCCGGGCTGTCCCATGTGGTGGCCATCAGCGGCTGGAACGTTGCGATCGTAGTCGTGCTCATCGGCGCGCTGACGCGCCGCTTGCGCCGCCGAGCGGGGCCGGCGCTGCCCGCAGCGGTAGCCGTGCTGGCCGTCGCCGGGTACGTCGTCCTGGTGGGTGCCTCGCCGGCCGTGGTGCGGGCCGCGCTCATGGCCGGTGCCCTGCTCGCCAGCCGCCTGGGCGGGTCTACCGCACACGCCGGCTCGGCGCTCATGGCGGCGGTAGGCACCATGCTGGTCATCTCGCCGGCAGCTTTGTGGGACGTCGGATTCCAACTGTCGGCCCTCGCCACCGGCGGACTGATCGTGCTCGGCGGCACTCTGGAGCAACGGCTGGGACGATGGCCGGCCTGGATCCGGACGCCGGTGGCGCTCACGGTCGCGGCCCAGCTGGCCACGCTTCCCGTCCTGCTGGCCACGTTCGAACAGGTTTCCCTGGTGGCGCCGCTGGCCAACGTGGTGGTCGTCCCGCTGGTGCCAGCCGTCATGGCCGGCTCCGCCCTGGCCGCGGTGGTGGGCGGCCTCGCCGCGGCCGTGCCGCTCCCCGGCATGAGCGATGCGGCGGCCTGGTTGGCCGGAGGGGCGGCGTGGCTCCCGTTGCGCGCCCTCATCGCCGCCGGGACCGCGGCCGCTGAGCTGCCCTTGGCCGCTCTGCCGGTGACCGGAGGCCCGTGGCTCACCCTGGCCTGGTATCCGCTCCTGGGCCTCGCTGCCCGCCGCCTCTCGCGCCGCTCGGATCCGGGCCCGCCGATGGCTTCGCCGCTGGAGGTCGCCGGTCGCCACGGCCTGCCCCAGGTGGCGCTTCCCGAGGCGGCGGCTTTCGCCACCGCCCTTACCTGGGTCGGCCGACCCCGACGCGCGGCGGCCGGCCTGGTGCTGGTCGTCACCGTGGCCACCGTCCTGACCGGGCCGGATGGCCGGCTGCACCTGACCGTGCTCGACATCGGCCAGGGCGACGCGATCCTGATCGAGACGCCGGATGGGAGCACCGCGCTCATCGACGCCGGCGTGGATCCGGACCTGACCTTGCGGCAGATCGGCCAGGCTCTTGCGTTCCACGAGCGGGAGATCGAGGTCGTGATCCTCACCCACCCGCACCAGGATCACCTGGGAGGGCTGGGCGAGGTCCTGCGCCGATACGAGGTGGGCCTCTTCGTGGACGGCGGGCGACCGCTCCACGGCGACCCGCATCACCACGTATTGGCCGCGGCCCAGCACGAGCCGGGCGCCCGCGTGACGGCGGCTCGCGCGGGCCAGATCATCCCGCTCGGGCGCGGGGCCGAGCTGGAGATCCTCTTTCCGGGAGCCGACGACATCGCCCGGCCGCTGCCGGACGGCGACATCAACAACGCATCGGTCGTGGCCCTCCTGCGCTATGGCCGATTCAGCGCCTTACTGACCGGGGACGCGGAAGCACCCATCGAGGCCCTGCTTGCCGATCGCGGCCTCCTGCGCCCGGTCGACGTGCTGAAGGTCGGTCATCACGGGTCCGACTCGGGGACGACCGAGGCCTTCCTGGCCGTCGTCCAGCCGTCGGTGGCCGTCATTTCGGCCGGCGTCGACAACCAATACGGTCACCCGCATCGGTCCACCCTCGAGAACCTGGAGCAGGTGCCCGGGTTGGCGGTGTATCGCACCGACCGGGATGGCAATGTCGAAGTCGTGACCGATGGGCGGGTGCACTGGGTCGTCAGCCGTCGCGGCCAATCCGCCCCGACACCGGCGCGAGGCGGTGAGACGGTCCGGACGGGTAGGATCGAACCATGGCCGTGCCCGACCGCTCCGCTGCCCGCCAGCTGCTCGCCGCCGAAAACCCACCCGATTGGCTGGTCGTCCATTCCGAGGGCGTTGCCCGGGTTTCAGCCGAAGCCGCGCGGATCCTGGCCCGCAACGGGGTGGCGGTCGACGCACTCCTGGTGGAGGCGGCGGGCCGGCTGCACGACATCGACAAGATGGAGACGCGGGCCAACGGCCGCCACGGACTGGCGGGGGCCGAGCGCCTCACCGCCTTGGGCTATCGGGACCTGGCCGACCCGGTCGCCTCCCATCCGGTCACCTGCCTGCTCGACCCCGAGCGGTCTCCGCGCAGCTGGCCGGCCATCTGTGTCTCGGTGGCCGACCGCCGGGTTGGCCAATCCTTCATGACGATCGCCGACCGGTTGGCCGACATGGCGGCCCGCCACCCGGCGCATGCCAACCAGATCACGGCGGCGCACGGGCCGGCTGATGCTCTTGAGGCGAAACTGGCCCAGGCGGCCGGGCTGAGCCGCGGGGCGCTCGAAACGCAGCTTCGGGCCGCGTGGGCGAACGGCGACCGATGACCGGCTCGGTGCTCCTGGCCCACGGCGATGACGCGTACCTGATCGACCGGGCGGTGGCCGCCTTCACCGAACGGGTAGGCGCGACCGACCGGGTGGTGCTGACTCCCGACCACGCGCCGGACGAGGCACTCCTGGCGCGGGCCGCCCTGGAGGCGGCGAGCGTCGGGCTGTTCGGGGCCCACTGCGTGGTCGTGCGGCAGCCGCTCCGCGCGGCGGGGACATCGGGAAGCGCTGCCGATCGGCTGGTGGCTCTCGTCGAGCAGCTGCCCGATGGAGCGGCGCTGGCCCTGGCTGAGCTGCGTCCCTCCCGCGACGTGGGCCGTCCGCCGGCCCTCCTCAAGCGTCTCGAGACGGCCGTGCAGGCGGTGGGTGGTCGCGTGGAACCGTGCCTCGCCCCACGCCGCGACGAGCTTCGGGGCTGGGTCACCCGCCATGCCGCCGAGTTGGAGATCGCCATCCGTCCGGCGGCCGCGGCAGCCCTGGCCCAACGAATCGGCGGAGTCTGGGAGAACGACGTCGAGCGCAGTGAGCAGACGCGAGTCGCCGACGGCGAGCTGCGCAAGCTGGCGCTGGCCGCCGGAGAGCGACCGATCGAGGTGCCCGATGTCGAGTCCCTGGTGTCTGACACCCGGCCGCCGTCGGTCAATGCGGTCGCCAACGCGGTCGAGCGACGCGACCCGACCCGCGCGGCTGAAGCCCTGCATCGAGCGCTGGCCGAGGGCGAGCCGGTGCTGCGAATCATGGCCGCTCTTGAAGCCCGCCTGGTGGACCTCACCGTCGCTCGAGATCTGCTGACCAGCGGCGCGGATGCGGCGGAGATCACCAAGCGCCTGCGGCCCGGCAACCCGTCTGGCGCCGAGCGGGTGACGGCCGCCGCGCGACGCTACAGCGGGGAGGAGCTGGAGGAAATGCTGCGGGGCCTGTTCGAGGCGGACCTGGCGATCAAGGCCAACACGGCGGAGCCGGAGGCGGCGGTCACGGCGTGGCTGGGCGAGTACGTCCTGGGTGCGGTGAAGGGCGCGGCGGCGAAGCGCTGGCCGCCGGAGAGCTGACCGGAGAAGGGCTAGGCGGCCCCGGCGCGGAGGACCCGGTCGCTCTCAATCGCGAACGTGCAGCGCGCGTTCGACAGGCCCAGGATCCCGATCAGCTGATGGTCGATGTACAGCTGCTTGCATGGCAGGCACAGGGCGCCGGGAAGGGCGAAGAACAACCGCTCCTCGACGCTCTCGTCGCGGAAGGACGTGTCGAACACCGAGGTCAACAGGCTCCCGCCGCAATAGCGGCAGGTCTCGACCGCGGTCGTTTCGCGCTTCCGAGAGGTGGTCATGACGCCGAGGATGGGCGCGGCGGTGCACCACCTCAATAGGACCCCCGTACCCTGGGCTGGTACCCGGCCCGTACACCGAACCGCGCACCCGGGCCCCGCGACCGGTGCGCCGGAGCACCACCAACTGGTACTCGGGGCGTACTCCTGCCGATCAGACCAGCCGGACCACGGCCGGGGCCGCGCTCCACAGCTTTTCGAGCCCATAGCGGTCGCGTTCGTCCGGCGTGAACAGGTGAACGATGACACTGCCGTAGTCGAGGAGCACCCATCGCGCGCCGGCGCGCCCCTCGATCCCGAGCGGCCGGACCCCCTGTGCCCGCAGCTCCTCGGCCAGGGCGCCGGCCAGGGCCGTGACCTGGCGGTCGGAGCGGCCGGTGCCGATGACGAAGAAGTCGGCCAGCGAGGTGAGCTCCCCGGTGCGCAGCATGACGACGTCGCTGGCCTTGTGGTCGGACACGATCTCCACGATCCGGTGCGCCAGCTGGGCCGGGTCGAGCTCCGGGTGGAGCGGGGTCACGTTCGGGGTCGGCTGCTGCAGGTCGGTTCTCCGAGTCCGAGTGGCTATGGCTGGTACAGGCGGCGCTCGAGGATCAAATCCTCGACGGCCCGCGGCACAAGGTAGCGGATGGCGCGGCCGGCCGCCACGCGGCGCCGGATCTCGGTCGCGCTGATGTCCAACGCCGGCCCGCCCAGGAGGTGGATCCGGGCGGCCGCCTTCCCGAAGCGGCGGGCCAGGTTGGCGCGAGGCGGCAGCGGCGTCCCGCTGCGCGGGCCGACGGCCCAGGACGCCAGCTCGAGGAGCCGATCCGG
Organism: Candidatus Limnocylindria bacterium; assembly: GCA_046717345.1. Lineage (GTDB taxonomy): Bacteria > Chloroflexota > Limnocylindria > QHBO01 > QHBO01 > DASTEQ01. Next base: position 5,993 of record JBKJVN010000016.1, read on the forward strand.
CTCGCGCCACGAGTCCACCTGGGCCAGGCTGTCGGCAGCCATGACCAGCACCAGCTCGACTTCCGGATGGCGCCGGCGCAGCTCGACCAGGGTGTCAATTGTGTAGGACGGCCCTTCCCGCTCGAGCTCGACCAATGACACGTCCAGCCGCGGGTCGTTGGCGATCGCGAGTCGGGTCATCAGGACCCGATCCGCCGCGTGGCTGATGGACCTTCCGCGCTTGTGAGGCGGGTGGGCCGCGGGGATCAGAAGAACCCGGGACAGGTCCAGCTCGTCGGCGGCGAGGGTCGCCAGCCACAGATGACCGACATGCGGAGGGTCGAATGTGCCCCCCAGGATGCCGACCCGTTCGGCCCCAGCCGCCACGGGCAGTCCAACCGGCACCAGCCTGGTTCGGGCTCGCGCCCGGGACGGACCGGCGGTCACGCTTCGTCGCCCCACTCGAGCTCGAGGCGGCCGATGCGCACCATGGTCCCGCTCCGTGCGCCGCGGCGTCGGAGCTCGGCGTCGATGCCCAGCCGTTCGAGGCGGCGCTGGAAGCGCTCTCGGGACTCCTCGTTGGCGAAATCCGTCCGCGCCGCGGTTCGTTCGATCGCCGCGCCCCGGACGCGGAGCCCGTCTGGCTCGGCGACCACCTCCCAGCCGTCCGCGGCCGGGTCGAAGCGGTGGACGCGGCGCGCGGGCTCGGGCCCGATCTCGGCCTGGCGGCGGTCGGCTTCAACGAGCGCATCGGCCAGCGCGGCGCGCAGGGCATCCAGCCCGGTCCCGTCGTGGGCCGAGACCGCTATCGGGTCGTACCCGTCCTTGCGCAGAGCGGCGCACACCGATCGCCAGCGAGCGCGGGCCTCGGGCAGGTCGTGCTTGGTGACCACCACCCGCAGCGGCCGTTCAAGGAGGGTCGGGTCGTGGAGCCGGAGCTCGGCGACTACCGCATGCCACTCTACCGCCGGATCGTCGGCAGCCCCGTTGACGACGCCCAGCAGGACCCGGCAGCGCTCCACGTGGCGCAGGAACTCGTGACCCAGGCCGTGTCCGCGGTGCGCGCCTTCAATGAGCCCCGGGACGTCGGCGATGACCGCCGAGCGCTCGCCGTCGGGGCCCGACTCCACCGAGATCACGCCCAGATTCGGGGAAGTGGTGGTGAACGGGTAGGAGCCGACCGCTGGCCGGGCCGCAGTCAGGGCCGCCAACAGGGTCGACTTGCCGGCGTTGGGGGCACCGACCAGGCCGATCTCGGCGATGAGCTTCAGCTCGAGCTCCAGCCAGCCCTCCTCGCCGGGGTCGCCGAGCTCGTAGTGGCGGGGCGCCTGGTGGGTGGATGTGACGAAATGGACGTTCCCCCGACCGCCTCGGCCACCGCGGGCCACGACCAACCGGTCGCCGGCTGCGAGCACCTCCCCCAGCATCTCGCCGTCAGGGTCGCGGCGGACAACCGTCCCGGGCGGCACCCCGAGGACGGCATCGGTGCCGTCGCGGCCGTGCGCGCGCCGCCGCGCGCCACGCCCCCCGCTGGTGGCCTTCACGTGTGGGGAGTGACGGTAGGCACCGAGGGACGTGAGGCCGGCCTCCGCCGTCAGAATGACCGATCCCCCGCGACCGCCGTCGCCGCCGTCGGGGCCGCCGCGCGGCACGTGCGCCTCGCGCCGCATGGACGGTGAGCCATCGCCTCCCGAGCCGGCGGTTACGTGGATGCGGACGCGATCCGCGAACATCGTGCCCCGATCATACGGAGCGAACGAGCCAGGGGCCGGTCTCGTCTACAGGTAGCGGAGCGGGTTGACGAGGACGCCGTTGACAATGACCACGAAGTGGACGTGGGGTCCGGTGCAGATGCCGGTGCACCCTACGGTCGCGATCTGCTCACCCCGCACCACGCCCTGTCCCGCGCTGACCAGGACCGCACCGAGGTGGTTGTAGCCGGTCACCCGGCCATCGGAATGCTGGATGGTGACGACCAGGCCGCCACCGTTGTTCTGCCAACCCGCGGAAACCACGGTGCCGGTATCGGCGGCGAGGACCGCCCCGCCGTAGGCGTGGGCGATGTCGACGGCCTGGTGACCGCCCCAGAAGTACTGCGACACGTATCCGCCCGGCACGGGCCAGGTCAGCGAGCCGTCACCGTCCACGTAGCCCGTGGGGCCGGCCCACGGCAGCGAGGTCCCCGCCGACCCCGACCGGACGGGAGGCGGCGCCGGGAGCGGGATGGCGGCCACCGGCTCGGGGGCCGGAGTGGAGAGGACGCGGGTGCCATCCGTGACATCCACGGCCTCCGCCCCGGTCGGCGGCTGAAGTTCGAAGGTGATTTGCCCGTCCTGGACGGCCGCCATTTGCTCCGAGACGGCTCCGCGCGCCGGGGCCACCACCCGAATCGTGGTCCCATCCAGGTTCAGCGCGCCCTGGGCACTCAAGGCCCCCAGCGTAGCGCTACCTGCCACCAGCACGACTACGAGCAGGTGGAGGACGCCGCGGGCCAGGAAGGCACGAATGGCGCGAATCCGGCGGCGCACCGGCCGGGACGGTTCAACCAATAGCGCTGGCTCCTGCGCGTGTTCTCAATGAACAACTCGACGCCAGGGGGCGATCCAGGCGGACCGCAAGGGCACGGAGTTCGGCGTCGTGCCGGCCGATCCTAGCAAGCGGATCAAAGGCGGGTCAACCCTTACGACGGTCCGGTGTCGAGCTGCAACGCGGGCGCCCCGAGATCGGAGAGGACGGCGTTGCCCACCTGCAACGTAATCCATGCCACCGCGCGGACTCCCTGGGGCGGATCCGGCAGCCGAAGCTCGAGGTCCACCGACTCGCCCGGCGCCAGCGCCGGGACCTCGACATCAAGCGGCGCCAATCGCGGTGGTCGGGCCAGATACGGTTCGGCCGTGCGGGCCCATCCCGCGAGCAGTTGCACGCCGGCGGGCCATGAATCGGAGCCGGTGTTGGTGACGCGGATGCCCGCTCGAGCGGGGTCGCCCACGACCAGCGGCCAGTACATCGGTCCCTCGCCGGGCTCAACCTCGGGCGGCAGCCCCGCCGAGCCACCCAGAGCCAGCAGGTCCAATCGGACCGCGAGGAAACGATCCGCGAACCACGCGGTGAGCGCGTCGACCAGGGCCCCTGCGATCGCCTCCTGGGCGTCCCGGGTGGCCAACAGGTCGGCCTCGGCGGCCAGCGACATCGACCCGACCTCGGCCAGAACGCCCGGCATCAGGATGCCGCGCCGCGGCTCCCGCGGATCGCCGGTCTCGGTTGCCGGGGCGATGACGTAGTAGTTCGCCGCGTCGATCCCGCGGTCCTGCCGGACGTAGGGGGCCACCCCGCTCAGGGCCGTCACGACTTCCTCCTGGACCAGGATCGCCAGGCGCTCGGAGAGGGGGACGCCCCACGGCGTCTCATCGGTCCAGAACGTCTCGGTGGCCGCAATCTCGAGCACGACGCCGTCCTGGGTCAGGGAGTTGATGTGAATGCTGAGCAGGACGTCGGCGCGCACCAGGTTGACGAGGTCGATGTGAGCCGCCAGCTCGTCCCGGGTGCGGGTCCCCTCGGGAAACAGGGAACCGAACCCGGCATACCCGTCGCCGTTGACGTCGCGGAACGTCTCGCCGTGGCAGCCGAGCTCGGGGTGCAGGTCGCCAGCCAGGGCCACGTCGGCCTGGCGGGTCATGACCACCGTGACGCCCTCCGCCTCCAGCTGGTCGCGAAGCGCCAACGAGATCGCCAGCGTCAATGCCTTTTCGGAGCGCTCCACCCGGTTGTCGTACGGATTGGGCACGCCCCAGTCCAGGCAACCCCCATGACCTGGATCGATGGCCACCACGATCGCCGCCGGGTTGGGGCCATAGATGCGGCTGTCAGACCCCGGAGCCGGGACCACCCGGCCGAAGGTGGTGCTGGGCTCCGGCGCGGCCGAGGGGCTTGCCGACGGCCCAGGCGCGGAAGCCGACGGGCTCGCGGAACCTGGGGCGCAGGCCGCCAGGACCAGGACCAGGCCGGCGGCGAGGGTTGTGGATGCCCGGAGGTGGGAGTCCCGGAGGCCGCCAAGCGGCCTCATCGGCCCTCGGAAGCCTCGACGCTCTTCGAGAGGGAAACCAGGAACTCGGAGTTGTTCTTCGTCTTGCCCAGGCGCTGCATGAGCAGCTCGATCCCCTCGTTGGGGCCGACCGCGCTCAGCATGCGGCGCATGGTCCAGATCATCTTCAGCGTGTTCTCGTCCAGGAGCAACTCTTCGCGGCGGGTGCCGGAGCGCAAAACGTCGAGGGCCGGGAAGATCCGCTTCTCGCTCAGCTTGCGGTCGAGCACGAGCTCCATGTTGCCGGTGCCCTTGAACTCCTCGTAGATGACGTCGTCCATCCGCGAACCGGTGTCCACCAGGCAGGTGGCGATGACGGTCAGGCTGCCGCCGCCTTCGATGTTCCGCGCGGCGCCGAAGAAGCGCTTGGGCGGGTACAGCGCCGCCGGGTCCACGCCACCCGACAGGGTCTTGCCCGATGCCGGCAGGGCCAGGTTGTAGGCACGGGCCAGGCGCGTGATCGAGTCGAGCAGGATGACCACGTCGCGCCCGGTCTCCACCTGGCGCTTGGCGATCTCCAGGGTCATCTCCGCCACACGGGTGTGGTTCTCGGTCGGCTCGTCGAAGGTGGAGGCGTAGATCTCTCCCTGCACGGAGCGCTGCATGTCGGTGACTTCCTCGGGCCGCTCGCCGATGAGGGCGACCATGAGCAGCGCGTCGGGATGGTTGTCGGTAATGCCGTGCGCAATGTTCTTGAGCACCGTCGTCTTGCCGGCCTTGGCAGGCGACAGGATCAGGCCGCGCTGGCCCTTGCCGATGGGGGCGATCAGGTTGATCAGCCGCTGGGTGAGGTTCTTCTGGTCGGTCTCCAGGTTGAACATCTCGTCCGGGAAGACCGGCACCAGCGAGTCGAAGTTCGGCCGCCGGCGCGCGAGCTCGGGATCGATCTCGTTGACCGTGTCGACCCGCGCCAGGCCCCAGTACTTCTCCTGGTCCTTCGGGGCGCGGCTGAGCCCCACCACCCGGTCGCCGGTGCGCAGGCCGAAACGACGGACGATGCTCGATGACACGTAGATGTCATCCGGCGAGGGCATGACGCCGTGGCGGCGCAGGAAGGCAAAGCCTTCGTCCACGATCTCGAGGATGCCGGACACCTCGCCGGCCACGACCTCCTCGCGGTGCGTGGCCTGGGCGAGCGGTACCGCGTCAAGGAGCTTCAGCACCAGGTCCGAGTGCTCGAGGCCATCCGCTTCGATGCCGTATTCGGTGGCCAGCTCGCGGAGCTCGTCGACCGATTTCTCCTGCAGCTCGCCGAGGGTCAGGGCCGGCTCTTCGTCAACGCCCTGCGGGTAACCACCAGCAAAGACCGATGCATAGCCGCCGGAAAAATCGCGCCGGCGCTGGAAGTTTCCGCGCGGTGCGCCGCCGTGGCGGCGTGGCCCCCCTCCGTCGGGTCGACGGCGCGGGCGTCCGCGTCGGGGCTGGCGGGATTCGTCATTCATGGGGAATAGGTCTCCGTCAAGGGGTACCGGGGCGCAAGGCGGGCCGAACGGCTGCTGCGGGCTCCGGGTGGGGTTGAGGTCGGCGTCCGGTCAGACCTTGCGGCTCCCGGCTCGGGTCGTAATGTTCGGCCCGCCGTAGCCACTCATCTCGCCGATCAGCTGCGCGCGGATCTGGCGCAGGACCGGCCGCCAATCGAGATGATCATACCCGAGCGAGGCAACCACGTCCTCGGCAGATGGTCCTAGCCCGGCGCGCCACATGGAGCGGAGGAGGTCGCCCGCGTCCGTCGCGCGCCACCAGGCGGGGCCGAACCGATCGCGGAGGGCGGTGGACAGGCTCCCTTCCAGCAGCCAGGCGCGGAGGTATTTCGCGGCATACAGACCGTCATCCACGTCCGCCAGGTAATTGGCTTCGGGTGTGATGACCCCGGTCATCATGCCCAGCAGGCCGGCGTACTCGGCCCGGTGCACCGCCCACTCCCCGCCGCGATGGAGCCGCAGCTCGTACATCAGCTTGGCGGTGTAGCGGCGCAGGAAGTAGAGCTTGCGAAAGGCCCCGAAGTCGAGCCAGGCGGCGATGCCATCGGCCGGCATGCGCAGCTCATCCCCCAGCCAGTCGGGGTCGGCGACCAGGTACTGGAACAGGAACGCCCAGCCCTCGGTCACGCTCTCGTCGCCGACAAGGCGGTCCGCCGGGGCCAGCTTGGGATTGATGTGGGCGAAATGCTGGAGATGGCCCATCTCGTGGAGCGCGCCACCGTAATCCTCGTGCCCGCCCTGGGGCTGGACGACGAGCCGCACGTCACCCGGCACCCGGATCGGGACGCAGAACGCCCGGGACGACTTGGCCGCCCGCGGCTCGAGGTCGAGCGTGATCCCGGGCTGGGTGGCGAGGTCAATGCCCAGCCGCGCCAGGGTCTCGTCCAGGACCGGCATCAAGCGTGTCGACTCGAAGTGCTGGTCCCAGCCGCGGCCCCGCAGCAGGTGGGCGAGATCTGCAACGCTGGCATCTCCGCCCTCGATCTCGATCAGGGCCAGGTAGCGCCGCAGGGCGGCGTAGTAGATCGTCTCCGAATCGGTCAGGAAGGCGGCGGCGCCCTCGGCTACGGCATCCGGGTCCAGGCCGACCGCGTCGCGGATGAGGTCCACGTAATCCGACGCGCCAAGGGCCTGGGCCTGGGCGTGGAGGCGGGCCCAGCGCTCCTCACGCATCGGGTTGATGGCCTCGACCGCCATCCGGTAGCGCTCGTCGAGCGCGTTGCGCTCGTCCCGGTCGCTGATGTCCGCCACCCGGATCGGGACCTGGCGATACCCGATCCGCTCCCCGCGCCACATGACGGCGGCGGTGGTCTCGGCGACCGCGATGCGGTCCGAGATGTCCGCCACCGACTGCTCGAGATGGCCCTGGACCGCGAATCCGAGCAGGCGGTGGGCTCGGCGGGCCGACGCGGTCGTGCCCGCGGCCGCCTGACGCAGCCCGTCGATGGCGGCCTCGGAGAACAGGCCCGCGTGCCGGCGGTAGACCGGCGCCATGTCAAGCTCAGCGCGGAACCCGGCCAGGTTGGCGTACTGGGCCTCGCCCTGTTCGGCCGAGAAGGCCTCGACCTCGGCTTCATAGGCGGCCTGGTCGAACGCGCCGGCGGTCCGGCGTCGGGTCGGGCCGCGCCGCGGAGCGGTACGGGTCACCGATCCGGTCAGGTGTCGCCGGTGCTGGCCCCGGCCGCGGCGCGGGTCTTGCGCGGACCTCGTCGCTGTCCCTTGGCCGGGCCCGATGCCTCGATGCCCACCTCGGTCGCAGCGGTCGGCAGCCCCAAGCGAGCGGCCGCGGCGCCCACGAAGTCACGGAACAGCGGATGGGGGCGGTTGGGCCGGCTCTTGAGCTCGGGATGGGCCTGGGTGGCGACGAACCACGGGTGGTCGCGGAGCTCGATGAACTCCACCAGCCGTTCATCGGGGCTCACGCCGCTCCATCGCATGCCGGCCTCGCCCAGCCGCTCGCGGTACGCATTGTTCACCTCGAAGCGATGCCGGTGACGCTCGTATACCACCTCGGCGCCGTATGCCTTGCGCACCAGAGCGTTCTCCTCCAGCCGGGCCGGGTAGAGGCCCAGGCGCATGGTCCCGCCCTTCTCGGTCACATCGGCCTGGTCGGGCATGAGGTCGATCACCGGATGCTCGGTGAAGACATTGAACTCGCTGCTGTTCGCGTCCTCGGTCCCCAGCGCCATGCGGGCAAATTCGATGACCGCGCACTGGAGGCCCAGGCACAGGCCGAGGAATGGAACCTGCTGCTCGCGGGCCCAGCGGATGGCGCGGATCATGCCTTCCACGCCGCGGTAGCCGAACCCACCCGGGACCAGCACGCCGGCCACTCCGTCCAGCTCACGGGCCACCTCGTCGGGCTCGATCCGCTCGAAGTGCTCAGCGCCGATCCAGCGCACCTTGACGTCGACCCGGTGGTGGAGCCCCGCGTGCTTCAGCGCCTCGCTGACGCTGATGTAGGCATCGGGCAGCTCGGTGTACTTGCCGACTATGGCAATCTCGACTTCGGGCCGGGGAGCTCGGATGCGCGCCACCAGCTCCTGCCAGTCGGACAGGTCCGGCTCGGCGGTGGGAAGGTCGAGCTCGTGGGTAATGAGCTTGCCGAGACCGGCCCGTTCGAGCAGGAGCGGGACCTCGTAGATGCTGCGCGCGGTCCGGAGCGGGATGACGGCATGGACGTCGACATCGGTGAAGAGGCTGACCTTGTCCAGGATGTCGTCCTCGATGGGCTCGTCGCTGCGCAGGACGATGACATCGGGTTGGATCCCGATCCCCCGCAGCTCCTTGACCGAGTGCTGGGTGGGCTTGGTCTTGACCTCACCGGTGGCGCCGATCTGCGGCAGCCAGGTGACGTGGACGTACAGGACGTTGCGCCGGCCGACGTCCTTGCGCATCTGACGAATGGCTTCCAGGAACGGCAGTGACTCGATGTCGCCGACCGTGCCCCCGACCTCGACCACGACCACCCCGTGCGAGGCGATGCCGCTGGTGGCCACGCTGCCGGTCCCCTCGCGGGCGACCCGCGCGATGCGTTCCTTGATCTCGTTCGTGATGTGGGGGATGACCTGCACCGTTCCGCCCAGGTAGTCGCCCCGTCGCTCCTTGGCGATGACCGACTGGTACACGCGTCCGGTGGTGACGTTGCTGGCCTGGGACAGGTTCTCGTCGATGAACCGCTCGTAGTGACCCAGGTCGAGATCGGTCTCGGCCCCGTCATCGGTCACGAAGACCTCGCCGTGCTGGTACGGGGACATGGTGCCGGGGTCAATGTTGATGTAGGGATCGAGCTTGAGGATGGAGACCGGGATGCCGCGCGCCTTGAGGAGACGCCCGATCGATGCGGCGGTGATCCCCTTGCCGAGCGAGGAGGTCACGCCGCCCGTGACAAAGATGTACTTCGCCATGCTGGCTGGTTCTCTGCGAGAGCTGCCGGAGCGTGCGGACCGCACGCGGGAAGGGATCGACCTTCACCCACCCGGGTCCTGATGCTACCCCATTCGCGCCAGGCTCATGAACCGATGCGACCGGCGTTGAAGGCCTCCCCACGGGAACGCCGCGTACGATGCGTTCGTGCTGCGCCGCGCCTGGGCCGCCGTGCGACTGGTCCACCCCGCTCCAACCGCGGCGGTGACCGCACTGTCCGCCGCGCTGGCCACGATCCTGGCCGTCGAGGGGGGCGGTCGGGTCAACGTCGCCACGATCGCGCTGGTCACCGCCAGCGTGGCCGGCTCGCAGGTCTTCACCGGCTCCACCAACGACCTGACCGACCAGACTCGGGACGCCATCCTGCGGCCGGAGAAGCCGCTGCCGGCCGGGGATCTGTCGGCAAGCTCAGCTCTGTGGATCGCGGCCGCGGGGCTCGCGGTCCAGGTGGTGACCGCCGGCCGGCTGGGCACGCTGCCCCTGGTCCTCGGAGTCGCGGCCAGCGCCTCCGCCCTGGCCTACAACCTGTGGCTGTCGCGGACCCCGTTGTCGGTGGTCCCGTACCTGGTGAGCTTCGGACTGCTGCCCCTGTGGATCGCGGCCAGCGTGGGCGTCCCGCTGGAACGGGTGGCGCCGGCGGTCCTCCTGGTCGGCCCGTTTGCCGCAGCCGCGCACCTGGCCAACACGCTGCGCGACTTCGATGCCGATGCCGCCCTCGGCTCACGCTGCCTGGCGCAAGTGCTCGGGCGGCGCACCGCGCATCGGCTGGCGCTCGCACTGGCGGTCGGCGTCGGCGTGGGGGTTGCGCTCAGTTTCATGCTGACGTCGCGGTTGCAGGCGGCCAGCGTCGTGCTGGGAGTGTTGGGTCTGCTGGCCATCCTGCGCGGGACGTCGAACGCCACGCGGTTGTGGCAAGGGGTCCTGGCTGCCGCGATCCTGTGGACCATCGCCTGGGCACTGGCCAGCGCCGCGGCGAGCTAGGCGCGTCGCGCGGCCCGGATGGCGGCCTAGACGGCCTGCCTAAACGGCGTCGTCGATCTCCCAGGGCTCGTCGTCGATTTCCTCGGTCAACTTGAGCCATACGAACAGGCCGGCCAGGATGGTCAGCGGGACGATCACGAGCGCCGCCAGGATGGCGCCGACCGCAATCGCGAGAGCCTTGAGGATTTTCATGAGTCAGTCTCCGTTCCACCGGCCGCGGGGGGCGCATCGACCGATGGCGGTGGCGCGGATGCGGGCCCGCGGTCGAGTGGTGCGGACTCGATCATACCCACGATTTCGTCGCGAGTGAATTCGGAGAGCTGGTGACCGACCTTGCCATGGGTGCCGGCGACAAACGTCCGGACCACGAACGAGCCGTCCTGCTCGAAGAAGAACACGTCCCGCGGTTGCACCGAATCGAGCCATTTGCCGATGATGCGGAGCGCCTGCTCGTAGAAGTGGGCCACCCCGATCTCGGGGTGATCGGCGCTGGCGCTGCCACGCTGCTCCTCGGCGGCCCCCATCAGGTCCCCGATCTGATCATCGGTCAGCTCATGCATCTGCTTGGAGAAGGTCCCCGTTTCCGACCACTGGCCGCCCATGGAGGTCGCGATGCCCTGGACCAGGAACCCGCCGTCGAGCTCGAGGAACAGGATCTCTTTGAGGGCCTCGCGGTCCGCCCATGCGCCCACGCTGCGCAGGACCTCCTCCCAGTCCTGCCGCGGGCTTCCCTCGTAGATCCGCATGATGGGCCTCCCGGTCGATCGGCCGGCCTAGGATAACGCGCTCAGCGCGACGGCCACCTCGGCGGCTGCACCAGCGTTGGCGACGATCAGACCGATGTTGGCGCGCAGCGCGCGACCTCCCGAGGCCTCCGCGACGCGGTTCAGCACGTACGGCGTCAGCGCCGCGCCCCGCA
>JBKJVN010000017.1:0-45483 GCA_046717345.1 Candidatus Limnocylindria bacterium
GGACTAGTACGACAGGACCGATACGCCCTGCCGCTCGAAATCGGCCCGATTGCGTGTGACCACGGTCGCACCCAGGCTGACGGCTACCGCCGCGATCAATGCATCCCCGAGCCCCAACTTGCCCCCCGCGTCGTGCCGTCCATGACGAGAATCAGCCGCCCAGCGCGCAGCGTAGGGTGTTGTCGAGACATATTCGAGGGCATCCAGCAGCCTTCGGATACGAGCCCGATGCGGCGGGTCCCCAAGGGAGAGTGCCTCGCAAGTCACAACGTCGCAGGTGAACAGGTCGCCCGTTTCTGAGAACAGGCGCTCAAGCGCGGCTGCCGCGTCGGGGTCCGCGTTAGCGTGGTCGATGATCAGGGTCGTATCGAGGACGTACCGCATCGTTAGTCGGTCTCCTCCTCGCGCAGGGCCCGGACCCAAGCGAGCACTTCGTCCGGCGTCATCGCGTAGGGAGTGCCGGCCAGGACGCCGGCCGTCTCCTTGATCGCCTTGCCCAATCGATCCCGCTTCACCCGATACGCGACGGCCTCCGCCACGTACCGGCTTCGGCCGCGAGGGCCGGCCAGCTCGTCCACCTCGCGGAGCAGCTCCTGAGGGAGCGTAAGGTTCGTTCTCGCCATCGCCATACCGATCTCACCACAAAGTGTGCATATCTATGCGCTGACGATAGCACACTGGCTTGCGTTGCGAGGCGGTGGGCTAGAGTGGCGCGACCCATGTCCGATTCGCAGCCCGCCGCCATCCGTCCCGACCGCGTAACGCTCCTGGCCTTCCTCGCCCTCGTCTTGATCGGTGGCGCGAATGCCATCGCCGTCAAGCAAACCGTCTCGGAACTCGCCCCCTTCTGGGGGGCCGCGACGCGCTTCGCGGCCGCCGGCCTGTTAATGCTCCTGATCGTTGTCTTGACCCGAAGATCCTTGCCGCGCGGGCGGAGCCTTTTGGGAGCGGCCGCGTATGGACTCATCGCCTTCGCGGTGAGCAACGCCCTGGCCTATACCGCCCTGCGGGACGTGCCAGCCGGCACGGCCATGGTCCTGATTGCACTCACCCCGTTGTTCACGTTCGGCCTGGCCATTGCCCAGGGCCAGGAGCGATTCCACGTCCAGGGTCTGCTCGGGGCGCTGATCGCGGTGGCAGGTGTCGGCCTCGTCTTCATCGACCAGCTCAGTGCGGACGTGCCGCTGTTCTCGCTGCTGCTCATTCTGCTGGCCGCGGTAGGCGTTGCGGAGTCTGGCGTCATCGTCAAATGGATCCCCCGCAGCGACCCGTTTGGCACGAACGCGGTGGCCATGCTGACGGGCACCCTGGTGCTGTTCATCGTGTCATTGGTGGCCGGCGAGCCATGGGAGCTGCCAACCCAGCCAGCAACCTGGGCAGCCATCGGCTACGTGGTCGTGCTGGGTTCGGTGGCCCTGTTCGCGCTGTACGTGTTCACTCTTCAGCGCTGGACGGCCTCGGCCGTCTCGTACATAACACTCTTGATGCCGCTCGTAACGGTGACCTTAGGCGCCGTGCTCCTCGGCGAGAGCATCACCCCGTCGTTCGTCTTGGGCGGCGCGGTGATCCTAGGCGGCGTTTATGTGGGGGCGTTCTTGAAGATTCGACCGGCGCGCTCCTCGGCATCCAGCCTGCCGGAGTGTCTCCCTGTCGACGCATGCGCGGAGGCCGAAGCGGAGCCAGCCGGCGCTTAACGGTCAGCGTTTGCTGCCGCTCAGGGTGCGTCGAGCAACGACAGCCAGGGCGTCGAGCAGACCCGGGTCGGCGTTGAGGGATTCAATCCGGCGGAACGTCAACCCGAACCCCTCGGCCTGCTCGCGCGCGGCGACGTCGATGTCGTACAGGACCTCCAGGTGGTCTGCCAGGAACTGGATCGGCGCGACGATAACGGAGCGCCGTCCGGCCGCGGCGAGCTCGGGCAAGAGGTCGGCGAAGTCGGGCTTCATCCATTCGCCCGGCTCGTGACCAGCGCTCTGCCAGCAAAAGGACCACTGCCCGTCCGCCAGGCCTGCATCCGCCGCGACGGCCTCGGCCGTGTCGCGGAGCTGAGCCAGATAGCCAGGCTCCTGATCGGCGACGCGCTTGGGCAGGCTGTGCGCCGTCATCAGCACCGTGACCCCGTTGACCTCGTCCACCGGGAGGCGATCGAGAGCCTCGCGGACGCGGCGGGCAAGGGCGGCGATGAACGCCGACTCGTCATGCCACGCGCCCGCGATGTCGACCTGCGGCGCCCGATCACCGAGCTCCGCCCGAGCCTCCTCGATCGCCCTCGCATATCCGCCCATCAGCAGCGGCGAGAACTGCGGCGAGAGGACGACCGCGGCGATGTGTTCGACTCCACGCTCCGTGAGCTCCCGCATGCCGTCCGCGATCGACGGCGCCGAGAACCGCATCCCGACTTCGGCCGGCCAGCCGAGCAACGCGGCGAGCGCTCCGGCCTGCGAACGGGTGATCTCGACCAGTGGCGAGCCGCCGATCAGCCGATACCGTCGCGTGAACTCGTCGACGAGCTCGCCTGCAGGTTCGCGCCCACCACGGACGCGCGCCAGATACGAACGGATGTCGTCGCGGTCGAGCGAGGCCGGCGAGCCATAGGTCATGAGGAGCGCGCCCTCGCGCGCGCCGGTGTGTGCGCGCGCCCGACTCACCCCGCGGCCTCGGCCACGACACCGGCCCGGCTGGTCTGCTCGTGAACAAAGTCGACCAGGCGACGAAGCAGCCCGGGATCGGTGCCGGGCAGGACCCCGTGGCCGAGATTGAATATGTGGCCGGGACGGCCGTCGGCCTCGTCAAGCACCGCCCGTGCGCCCGCTTCGGTCGCCTCCCAGCCGGCGAGGAGCCGCGCCGCGTCGAGGTTGCCCTGGACGCCCCGGTCCGGGCCGACGCGCCGCCAGGCTTCGGCCAGTGACATCCGGTGGTCGATCCCGATGACGTCGCCGCCCGCATCGGCCATGAGTTCCAGCAGCGCCGCGTTGCCGGTCCCGAAATGGATCGACGGCACGGCGTTGAGGCCGGCGAAGATCCGTCGAACGTGGGGCTGGACGAAGGCCGCGTAGTCCGCCGGGCCGAGGCCCCCGACCCAGGTGTCGAAGAGCTGGACGACCTCCGCGCCCGCCTCGACCTGGGCCCGGAGATAGGCGACGACCATCGTGGACAGGCGATCCATGAGGTCATGCCACGCGGCTGGCTCGCGGTACATGAACGCCTTCGCGATTGCGTAGTCGCGCGACGGGCGGCCCTCGATGAGATAGCAGGCGAGCGTGAACGGCGCGCCCGAGAAGCCGATCATGCCGGCCTTCCCGTCGAGCTCGCGCCGGACGAGGCGGATAGCGTCCAGCGTGAACGACACCCCGGCCGGATCAAACGGCCGGAGTGCCTCGACGTCGGCGGCCGAGCGGATCGGTCGGTCGATGATCGGGCCGACTTCGGGCTCGATCCGCAGGTCCACGCCCATCGGTTCGAGCGGCAGCATGATGTCGGCGAACAGGACCGCCGCGTCGACGCCGAGCTCGCGGATCGGCATGAGCGTGACCTCGGCACACAGGTCGGGCGTTTTGGCCAGCTCGAGGATGCCGTATCGCTCGCGGAGACTGCGGTAGGCGGCGAAGCTTCGCCCGGCCTGGCGCATGAACCAGACCGGGGTCGCGTCGACGGGCTCGCGCCGGCAGGCGCGCAGGAACCGATCGTTCATGCCCGGAACGCCGCCCGCGCGGCGTCCACGGTGGCCCCGAGCTCAGCCGATCGGTGGGCCATCGAGACGAACCAGGCCTCGAACTGGGACGGTGGCAGCAGGATCCCGCGATCGAGCATCGCTCCGAAGAACCGGGCATACGCCGCGCGATCGGCGGCGAGTGCCTCCGCGGCGTTGAGCGGCGGCGTCGGCCGGAAGAAGACCGTCAGGAGGGAACCGACCCGGGCGATGGAGACCGCCCGGCCCGTCTCGGCGGCCGCGGCACGAAGCCCGGATTCGAGCGAATCCGCGCGCTCCTCGAGCTCGATGTACCGCGGCCCGGTGAGCTCGGCCAGCGTCGCGATCCCGGCCGCCATCGTGAGCGGGTGGCCCGACAGTGTGCCGGCCTGGTAGACCGCGCCGGCGGGGGCGACGAGGTCCATCAGGTCTGCCCGCCCGCCGTACGCGCCGATGGGCATCCCGCCGCCGATGATCTTGCCCAGGGTCGTCAGGTCCGGCCGGATGCCGAACCGATCCTGGGCGCCGCCCGGACCAACCCGGAAGCCGGTGATCACCTCGTCGAAGATCAGCAATGCGCCGTCGGCTCGGGTCGTCTCGCGGAGCTGCTCGAGGAAGCCAGCCGCAGGCGGGACGACGCCGACGTTTGCCGCGACGGGCTCGACGATCACGGCGGCGATCCGGCCCGGATGCTCGGCGAAGGCGCTGCTGACCGCCGTTGGGTCGTTGTAGGGCAGGACGAGCGTCAGCGCGGCGGTCGCCTCGGGGACGCCAGCGCTGCCCGGGATTCCCTGGGTCGCAACCCCCGAGCCGGCCTCGACCAGCAGACCGTCGGCGTGGCCGTGGTAGCCGCCGGCGCATTTCACGACGAGGTCGCGGCCCGTCGCGGCGCGTGCCAGCCGCAGGGCGCTCATGACCGCCTCGGTGCCCGAAGACGTGAACCGCAGGCGCTCGATCGACGGCATGGCTCTCCGGATCGCCTCGCCGAGCTCGACCTCGAGCGGATGGGTCGCGCCGAGCGCGAAACCGTCCCGGGCGGCTTCGACGACCGCGTCAACGACGGCGGGATGAGCATGACCCAGGATGGCCGGGCCCCAGGCGCCGATGTAGTCGATGTAGCGCCGGCCGTCCACGTCCCAGACGTCAGCGCCCGCGCCGCGTTCGAGCACGAGCGGTGAACGGCCAACGGCGAGGAAGGCGCGGACAGGGCTGTTCACCCCGCCGGGAAAGAGACCCTCCGCCCGCGCAATGAGGTCGGAGCTGCGGATGTCGGTGCTGCGGATGTCGGTCTCGATCGAAGCCGTCATGGCGCACCCAGGAGGCTGACGATCTCCTCGACCGGACGCTGGATCCCGAGCAGGATCGGGGTGTCGCGGACGGTCGAGCGCCGGCTTTCGGTGCCGCGCAGGGCCCGGACCAGGTCACCGAAGATGACCAGATCGTCGGTCTCGTAGGCGACCACGAAGTCCTGGCCGTCGAGGCCGAACGAGTACGCCAGCGCCTGGCGGACCATGGGGTACTCGTGGCCGACCTTCATGTGCTCGTTCATGACGCCCTGACGTGACTCGCGCGAGAGGAGATACCAGTCGGTGCTCTTTGTGAACGGGTAGACGACGAGGTACCGCGAGCGATCGCCGCTGAAGAGCGACTGCTCCTGGTCGGTTGGCTTCTTGACGTACTGCGACGGGCCGATCCGGCCGACGAGCGAGTGGCGGACGGTGAGCCAGCGACCGAGGCCGGCCCGCAGCAGCGCGGCCGCCGCGGTCTCGAGCCCGTCGATCGTGGGCGCCATCCGCCACAACAGCAGATCGACGCCGGGCTCCAGCCCGATCGAGGAATAGGTGATGCTCCGGACGCCGTCGCGCTCGGCCGCCGCCTCTGCCTCCGCGAAGCGGACGGCGTCATCGTGGCGTTCCTCGTCGCTCCGGCGACGCCAGGCCGGATCGAGGCCCAGGGCGAGGGCCTGGATATAGGTCTGCTCGTCGGCGCTCATCGGTCCTCCCGGAGCCAGTTCGCCAGATCGGCGGCCGCGTAGGTGATCACGATCCCGGCGCCCGCGCGGACGATCGCCGTGACGGCCTCGGTCATCGCCCGGCGTCCGTCGAGCCAGCCGCGTTCAGCTGCGGCGACGAGCATCGCGTACTCGCCGGACACCTGGTATGCGGCGATCGGCAGATCGAAACGAGCGCGTGCGGCTGCGATGAGGTCGAGGGCCGGGAGCGCCGGCTTGACGAGCAGGATGTCCGCGCCCTCCGCGACGTCTAGGGCCATCTCGCGGACCGCCTCGCGGCCGTTGGCCGGGTCCATCTGGTACCCGCGCCGGTCGCCGAATGCCGGTGCGCTGTCGGCGGCCTCTCGGAACGGGCCGTAGAAGGCCGAGGCGTGCTTTGCCGCGTAGGCCATGATCGCGATCTGCTCGAACCCGGCCGCGTCGAGCGCCGCCCTTATCGCCGCCACCTGGCCGTCCATCATCGCGCTCGGGGCGACGATGTCGGCGCCGGCCCGGGCCTGGCTGACCGCGGTCTCGGCCAGGCGAACGAGGGCCGCGTCGTTATCGACGGATCCGTCGGCCGCGAGCGGACCGCAATGGCCATGGTCGGTGTACTCGCACAGGCACGTGTCGGCGATCGTCACCAGCGAAAGCTCGAGCGCACGGATCCGGCGGAGGGCTTCCTGGACGATCCCATCCTCGGCCGATGCACTGCTGCCGATGCCATCCTTCGCCTCGGGCAGGCCGAACAGGATGACGCCGCCCACACCACGCTCGGCGAGACGCGCGGCCTCGTCAGCGGCGACGTCCGGCGACAGCCGGGCCACGCCGGGCATCGATGCGATCGCCTCGCGCACGCCTGAGCCTGTGCGGACGAAGAGCGGCGCGACCAGCATCCCGGGCTGGGGGCGGGTTTCCCGTATGAGCGCCCGCAGCGCGGCCGTCCGCCGCAGCCGGCGCGGCCGAATCGCGAGCGGCGCCGTGGAGGCTGAGACAAGCATCATCCGACGCCCTTCGGTTGAGCCGCCAGGACACGGGCGGTCGTGACGGCGAGCTCCGATGCCTCCGGGAAGTCCGACACCGCGAGGACCGAGAAGCCCGCCGCGCGGGCGTCCGCTGCCGTTTCCGGACCGATGCAGACCGATGGGATCGAGAACACGTCGAGAGACGCCGCGCGCGCGAGCGCCACGAGGCCGCGGACGGTTGAGCCGCTCGTGAAGACGACGGCGTCGATCGGCCCGCCCGACAGAGCGCGACGGAGCAGCGGACCGGAGCCCGCCGGCGCCTCGCGAGTCCGGTAGGCCACGATGTCGTCAACTTCTGCGCCTCGGGCGCGCAGGGCAGCCGCGAGGTCCCCGCCAGCGAGATCGCCCCGGACAACGAGGACTCGCTCGCCGGGAATAACCGGCAGCTCGTCGGCCATCGCGCTGCTGTTGGCCTGGCTGGGCTGGATATCGACCGTGATGCCCTCGTCCTCAAGGACGGCCCGGGTGGCCGGGCCGATTGCCGCCCACTTCGGCGTCTCCAGCGGCGTGGGGATGCGCTTGCCGGCATCAAGAATCGCTCGCGCGCCGTTCGCGCTGGTGATGACCACCCATGCGTAGGCGTCGAGGTGGTGCGCCGCGGAGTCGAGCTCGCCGCCGGGTGGATCGGGCTCGACCGCGATCGTCGGAACCGGGACGGGATCGAGGCCCTCGTGACGAAGTGCCGACACGAGCTCCTCCGCCTGCTCGACTGCCCGGGTGACCAGGACCCGGCGAAGGGTCGAACGTGAGGCACTCGGCTCAACGTCGGCGACCCACCCTCGGACTCGGGTTCTGGAATCGAGCGCCGCAGCGAGCTCCCGGGCGAGATCCTTGCCAGCGCCAACGGGCCCGCGGCGCCGGGCGACTGCGGTCCCGGAGCCGTCCGGGCTGGCGTAGCCGCCGAGGAGGTCGAGCTCGTCATCTGCGATGGTGGCGAGGGCACCGATCGGGGCGCGGCAGCCTCCTCCGGATGCGCTGAGGAACGCCCGCTCGGCCTCCACCGCGAGGCGCGTCGGTCGATCGTCGATCGCCGCGACCAGTTCGAGGATCCGCGCGTCGTCGCGCCGAATTTGGACGGCGATCGCGCCCTGGCCTGGCGCGGGGGGCACGACCTCGGGTTCGAGTCGCTCCGCGATCCGATCACTCAGCCCCATTCGATCTAGCCCTGCGCACGCCAGGACCAGGGCGTCCGTGGCGCCTGCGTCGAGCCGACGCAGGCGAGTGTCGACGTTGCCGTGAAGCGGATGAACCGCGAGGTCCGGGCGCCGGGCGAGCAAGAAGCCCGTCCGCCGGGGGCTGTCGGTCCCGACGCGAGAGCCCGGCCGGAGATCGTCGAGCCGTCGCTCCGTCGCGTCGGTTCGGACGACGAGGGCATCGCGAGGGTCTTCCCTGGGCAGATAGGCTGCGATCTGCAGCCGCGGGTCCTCGTCGGTCGGAACGTCCTTCGCACTGTGGATAGCGACGTCGACGTGGCCGGCCAGCAATGCACGCTCGATCGCCGCGACGAAGGCCCCCTCTCCCCAGGCCGTGTCGGGCGGACGGCGGTCGCCCTCGGTCTCCACGACGACAATTCGGCTATTTCGGCCCGCGTGTTCGAGTGCGTCGACGACCAGCTGTGCCTGGGCCAGGGCCAGCCGGCTGCCTCGAGAGCCGATCGCGATCTCGTGGCTATTCACAGGGCGAAGATGTCCCGGACCGTCCGCTCGTCGCGACCGTCGGAGTCTCGACCAAGGCGCTCGAGAG
Organism: Candidatus Limnocylindria bacterium; assembly: GCA_046717345.1. Taxonomy (GTDB): domain Bacteria; phylum Chloroflexota; class Limnocylindria; order QHBO01; family QHBO01; genus DASTEQ01. Next base: position 8,447 of record JBKJVN010000017.1, read on the forward strand.
GCTCGCGGAGCAGCCGCTTGGCCAGATGTCGGGTCATCCCCTCGATTACGTCCCGGGCCTCGGGTTCCAGGTCGGGGAGCCGCCGCCAGAGCGCCGCGAGTTCCGCCTCGCGTTCGCGATCCGCACGCTTGATCAGCGCCTCGGCTGCGGCGCGTCCATCCCGGCCCGCAAGCCAGTCGAGGAACTCCGCCGTCATGCTGTCTACAAGTGCCTCCAGCCGAGCGAGCGAGCCGCCCTGGAGCGTCTCTTGCTCGGCGTCGGCGAGCGCCAGGTCATCGGCCGAGACGAAGCGATGACCGATGGCCGCAACGGCCGGCACGGGAACAGCGGCAGGCACCGACAGGTCGACGACGACAGTTCTGCTCGCGCGCAGCGCTTCGACCGTGCCCGCGCCGATCGGCCATGGTCCGCTGAGGGCGACCACGACACCGGCGAACGCGCCCGTCTGAGCGCCGGGGTCGAATACGACGATCTGAGCACCGGTCATGGCCGCAAGAGACTGGGCGCCCTCGGCAGAACGGTTCGCGACCGAGACCGAGGCCCCGGCGGCGGTCGCCGCGCGGGCGGCCAGACGACCGATCCGGCCGGCGCCGACGATAAGGATGTCGCGACCGCGGACCGGGCCAATCTGACGCTCGATCGACGCGAGCGCGACGTCCGCGAGCGAGCGCGGCGGACCCTGACGCCACGACCGAGCGCGACGTCCCGCCTTCAGGGCGATGGCGAACAACCTCGCCAGAACCGCATCGAAGCCGCCGACGATGCGCGCCGCATCGACCGATTCGCGGAGCTGGTGGAGGATCTGATCCTCGCCGACGACGACCGAATCGCGCCCGACCGCGACTGTGATCGCGTGCCGGACCGCCGGCTCGCCGGTCAGCGCCCTGCCGCCGGCAGGCACCAGGACCGCGAGTGCCATCCGCTCCGCGTCGTCCGGGCAGATGACGTAACCCTCCACGCGGTGGCAGGTCTCGAGCAGCAGCGCCTTGCCGGTCAGCTCGTCCCGCAGTCGTACCGCGAACCGCTCGCGCTCCACTGCGGGAACGTGGCGGGCGTGCGTGACGAGCGCCACGATGGTGCCTGGCTCGGTCGAGCTCACGCCTCTCGGTCCTCGGGCACGGCAGGCACAACCGGCAGTCCACGCCGACCCCGGGCTTTGGCCAGCCCGTGGCCGCTCATCGTCGCCACCAGCAGGCGGTCCATCGCCCGCTCAGCGGTCTCCAGGAGGTCGGTCGTCTCCCCGGCGTCGAACCCGCGCCGGCGAGCCGCAACGGCGAGTTCGTGATGGAACGGCGTGCGGAACCTCAGAAAGGCCTCGACGGTCTGGCTGAGCGAGAGGCCGAGCGTCGCGGCCACCCGGCCGTATTCCTCCGCCGTGACCGATGCCTCCTTCAGATGGTGCGCGGCCGTCTCCGGCTGGGTCGCATCGACGTGCTCGAGGAGGCTGGCGGCGAGGACCTGACCCCGCTCTCGAAAGAGGATGCGCTGCTCGTCGCTGAGGGTGAGGACCCAGGGCAGTTCCGGAGCCGCATCCCGACTCGCACGACGGTACGTTCGCGCGATCCGGCTCGGCGTGAACCCCGCGCTACCCAGCGTGGGCCGGCGCGAACGATCGGCCGGCAGCAGACGCTCGAGCGCGGCCCGCGAGAACCGGCGATGGCCACCGGGGGTCGTGAAGACCCGGAGGCGGCCAGCATTGCTCCAGCGGCGCAACGTTGCAGGCGAAACGCCGAGCACACCGCTGGCTTCAGACAGACCTACCCAATCGTGATCGGCGGGTTTACGACGGGCCAAAACCTACTCAAATCTAGTCAAAGGTTCGCGACCCGCTTACTGTACCACTCCGCTGCTCGCGTTGAGAAGGGCAAGCGTCGGCGCCAGGGCGGCGATGCTTTCCGCGGTGATCGGGTCCAGCACGAGCTGGATGTGGCTGATTCCCTCAGCCGCAAAGGCGCCTAACGTCGCCGCCAATACCTGCGGCTCCCCGGTGATGGCCTCCGCGGTGGGGCGGTTCGAGTAGCCCTGCGATCCGCCCGGCTTCCCCGGGAAGTTGACCAGCACCGCTACCGTCCGCTCCAGGGTGGCGGGGTCGCGACCAACCGCCCGGCACGCGGCGTCGACCTGGTCCCGGATGGGCCGATACCCCTCTGGCGAATTGCCGAACCAGGTGAACCATGCGTTCCACGACTGCACCCAGGGGAGGGTGATGGCCAGCATCCGCTCCCCGATCGAGCCCACCATCAGGGGCGGTCCCTCCGGACGCGGCCCGCGCGGCAGCAGCTCGGCATCGGTAAGGTCGTAGTAAGCCCCGTGAAAGTCGCACCGGCCATCATGGAGAAGTGTCCGAATGATGGTGAACGCTTCCTCGAAGCGGCTGACCCGGTGATCGAAGGGATACCCGTAGGCCAGGTACTCGGCCTCGTTCCAGCCTGCACCCAGGCCAAGGATGAGTCGGCCACCGGAGATCTCGTCCAGGGTGGCCGCCTTCTTGGCCAGCATGGCCGGGTTGTGGAATGAGGTTGCGGCCACCAGGGGGCCCAGCTCCACGCGCTCGGTAACGGCGGCGATGGCCGCCAGCTGGGTCCACGCCTCCCATGGGCCGCGGGCGGGCTGGTCTTCGTATCGGTACAGGAGGTGGTCGCCCACCCAGATCGAGTCCAGGCCGATGTCCTCCGCCGTGCGCGCCATCTCGCGTAAGTCCGCCCAGCGCGGCACCCACTCGACCTCGGGGAGCTGCACCCCCACCTTCAGCGGACGCGTCAAGCGACCACCTCGCGGCGATACAGGACAACCTGCCATTGGCCAACCCGGCTCCATTGGTGCTCGCTAAAACCGGCTTGATCCATGAGCCGGTCGACCTCTGAGCGGCGATGGATGTACCAACGGTCGGGCCGGCGCTGCACCGCCCAGCCGACATTGTTCACGCGCATGAACGCGCGCATCCACCAGGCATCGACCGGGTAGCTCAGGGCCACCAGCCGCGTTCCTGGCCGGACCGCCGCCTTCAGCAGCCGATCCACGTAGGGGTAGCAGCAGAGCACGTGGTCCAACGTGACGATATCGGCGTCCGGCAGCTCGTCCGCCAGCTCCACCACGTCCCCGTAATGGTGCTCGACCCGATCCGCCACGCCCCGACGTTCCGCCTCGGCCCGGGCCACGGCCAGGTATTCCCGCGACGCGTCAACGTCCACCGCGCTCGCCGCCCCGGCCTCCAGCAGCTCCAGGTGGACGATGCCGATGCCCGCCCCCACGTTCAGCAGCCTCGCCCCCTCCACGCCCTCGCCAAGCACCACGTCCAGCAGGGCCTGGGTGCTCTCGGAAGTCCCGAGCTCCTGCCACTCCTCCAGTTGGGCCTCGGCATCACGGCCGTCGCAGCCGATCAGCTCGAGGTCTTCGTCGCAGCAGAAGTGTTCGGGGAGGGCTGGAGGCATGCTGGGATCCTATCGGACGCCGGGATTCCACTGGACGGGTCTCTGGAAGCGTGCTATGATGCACATCTGCTCTGGTGGGAAACCATCAGGGGAGTAGAGAGGCTCCGGAGGCTGGAGGTCCGAAAGGACCGAAAGCAGTCGGGGTCTTTCGCTATGTCCCAGGTGCGGGCGTTGATAGCGTATTTGCTATCAGTTCCTTGAACGACCGCCCGACCAGGTTGAGCCAGAAGAGTCGGGGATCCAATCGAAAGGGACACAAGAGATGAGAAAGCTGATCGTGAGCACCTTCTTGACCCTCGACGGGGTGATGCAGGCCCCGGGCGGACCTGGAGAGGACGACAGCAGCGGCTTCGCGCACGGCGGCTGGTCGGTGAACTACTGGGATGAGCAGATGGGTCAGGTCATGGACGAGGCGACGAGCACGCCGTTCGCCATGGTTCTCGGACGCACGACATACGACATCATGGCCGCGCATTGGCCGCACGCCTCCGAGGAGGAGGGCGCCGAGGTGTTCAACGAGGCCACCAAGTACGTCGCGTCACGAGGTCATCCCACGCTGGAATGGAGCAACTCCGTCCTGATCGACGGAGACGCGGCCGAAGGGCTCGCGGCGCTCAAGCGCGAAGATGGACCAGAGCTGCAGGTGCATGGCAGCGGGAATCTGATCCAGACGCTCTTGCGCCACAACCTGGTCGACCAGTACCGCCTGTGGGTCTTCCCTCTCGTCATCGGGTCGGGAAAGCGCCTGTTCTCGGAAGGCACCATTCCCTCCGGGCTGAAGCTCGTCGACAGCAAGGTCTCCACCACTGGAGTCGTGATCGGTACGTACGAGCCGGCAGGCGAGATCGTCACAGGATCGTTCGCTCTGGACTGACCGCGCTCGGAATCAGGTGGTCTGATCCAACTCGTCCCGGAGCGCGGCCAGGACCTCAACTTCGATCAGGTCCTTGGGCCGGCCGGCGGCGCGCTTCATCCGGATGAGCGAGTCGATCGAGGCAACTCGGACTCGGATCCCGCCCAAATCCGTCTCCTCGGCCGTCCGCGCCAGCTCGTCGTAACCCGTCGTCCCGCTGGGCGTCCCGAGAACGTCGAGATCTCCGGCATCGGTCACGAACGTGTACGAGTCGCCGTTTGCCAGGGTCTTCGCATCCAGCCGGAAGGGCACGTCTTCGTTCACGCCTCGCAGTCGGGCATGGAGTTCCTGGAGCGCAGCGGCCAGCGCGCTGAGGTTCTCCCGGTCGCGGGCATGGCAGATGTCCAGGTCGCGGGTGAGGCTCGGCGAACCCAGCAGGCGGCCCGCGAATGCGCCAATCACGACGAATCGCACGCCGTGGCGGTCAAGCGTCTCGAGCGCACGAAGCGGATCAAACGCAGCCGGGACTGGGCGGTCCGGGCCGGTCACTCAATGCCTCCGACTGTCCACCGCGCGCGCCAATCCCGCCGCGTCGGCTACGGCCAATTGAGCCCGTTCGAGGGGTGTGAGCCGCAGCAGTTCGCGAATCTGGGAGCGGTCAATCCCAGCCCCGCCCGCGGGAGAGAGCTCGAACGTCATCCCCGAGGCTCGCAGAAGAGCCTCCACGGTCGACCATCGAGGACCCAGGTGTCCGGCCTCGATCCGCCCCACCGTCGATTGAGGCATGCCTGCCCGCGATGCAAGCTCTCGCTGGCTGAAACCGGCGCTCCGCCGTGCCTCCCGAATAAGTCGCGCGCTCTTCACCGACCGATGATACCAGACTGATAGCAGAACTGCTATCGAGCATCTTGGACGTCTAGGACGGGCCCAGCACCACCACGCCCGTCGGTTCGGTTTTTCCCTTCAACGCCAGCGACCGATGCTCGAGCCCCGCGTCGCTCAGGTGGGCGGCCGCAACCGCCGCGTCAGTCACCAGCAACTCCCCCGCCCCCGCCGCTGACGCCAGGCGAGCCGCCACGTTGACCGGGTCGCCGAGAGCGGTCATCTCGACCATATCCCCCTCGCCCACCGTCCCGACGTAAGCCACCCCGGTGTTGACTCCACCGCCCACCGGCAACCACGGATCCGGCGTGTCGTTGCCGGTCACCGTAAGCAGCTTGCGCCCCGCCTCGATCGCCCGCAGGGCATGCTGCTCCCCCGCCAGGGCTGGGACGAAGATCGCGAACACCTCATCGCCCTTCAACTTGTCCACGATCGCATCGCGCTCGATGAGCACCTCGGAGGCGGTCTGAAAGAATCGGTCCATCAGGGCCCGGAACTGGGCCGGGCCGAGCGACTCGGCCAGCGGCGTCGATTCCCGCACGTCGACGAACAGCAGGCTGCACTCGATCTCCGCGCCTGATCGATGCTTAGAGATGGACCGGAAGCAGCCCGTGCAGTACTTGGGATTCATCGGCCACGGCCCCAGGCCGATGCCCCGCATCACCGCGCCGCCCACCCCGCCGAATGGCCGAGTGCACGACTTGCAGCGGGGTTGGCTCGGCAACCTCCCCCAGAACCGGCGCAGATGGCGGAACGGACTTACCGTCCCGCTCAGGAGCCCGCGGCTGCGCTGCTCGTCGCTTGCGCGGCGCTCATCGTCGCCCGAACCGCCTTGGCCCATCATCACAACGGTCCCAGCACCACCACGTCGGTCGGCTCGGACTTCCCCTTCAGGGTGAGCTGCCGATGTTCGAGTCCGGCATCCGCCAGGTGCGCCGATGCCGCGGCAGCCGCGGTAACGAGCAACTCCCCGGCGGCTGCCTCCGATGCCAGCCGAGCGGCCACGTTGACCGGGTCGCCCAAGGCCGTCAGCTCCACCAAGTCGCCCTCCCCCACCGCACCCACGAACGCGACCCCGGTATTGACACCGGCTCCGACCCGGACCCACGGCTCAGCGGTGTCGTTCCCCGTCGCCGACAGCAGCGCGCGGCCAGCCTCGATCGGCCGCAGCGCATGCAGCTCACCGGTCAATGCCGGGATGAAGATCCCGATCACCTCGTCGCCGGCGAACTTGTCGACCACCGCGTCGTGATCGATCAGCACCCTCGACGCGCTCTGGAAGAATCGGTCCATCAACCCGCGGAACTCGGCCGGGCGCATGGACTCGGCCAGCCCGGTCGAATCCCGGACGTCGGCGAACAGGAACGAACATTCGATCTCCGCGCCGGACCGATGCTCCGCCAGCTTCTTGAAGCAGGCCGAGCAGTACTTGGGATTCGCGGGCCAGGGCTTCTTGCCGACCAGGCGCATGATCGGCCCGAAGGCACCGTGGAACGGCGAGTTGCACAGCTTGCACCGCGGGGAGCTAGGCAGGGCGGCGAAGAATCGGCGTCCGGCACGCAGGCCCCGGGAGGTTCCCATCAGTACCTCGCGGCCGATATCGGCATCGAAGGGCTGTCCCGGTCTTCCCGCAACCATACGGCGCCCCGACCCCGCTACATCCGAGCGGGCATTATCCGCCCGTCTCAGAACGAGGCGGCACGAACCAGGCCACCAGCGCCGCTGCCACCGTCCCGCCGGCCGTCCCCAGGATCTGGTCGAACAGCGTGTCGGTGTACGCCGTGGCCAGCTCCGGTGAGTCGCGAATGAACGTCACGTACTCGGCCAGCTCCCACACGATGGCGCTAAGCGCCGCGTAACCCACGGCTAATCCGAATCGGTTCAGGCGCGCCAACGGGAGAAACGCCAGCGCCAGCGCCACCCCGCCGGTCAGCAGCCCCCAGTTCACGAAGTGGTTCGCGTCATCCCACCACTCGATCGTGTCGTACAGGTCGAGCGCGTTGCCCGCCACGTCGATGAGGAACGGCAGCGTGATCAGGATGTCGATCAGCACCGGATACGGATGGCGGCGGAACCGGAGGAACCAGATGGCCGGCACCAGCAGCATGGCCAGGCCATAGGTCAGGACCCGCCCCTGCATCGCCTTGCCGGCGAACTGCGGCAGATCCGGGAACAGGAGCGCCAGCCCCAGCAGCGCGACCAGCGCGACCTTGATTCCGATATCGACCGCCAGCAGGACCCAGGCACCCGGTCGCATGGCTCGCAGACTGCGCTGCCGGCTCTCACCGGTCAAGGCAAAGGGCCGATCATTGAACCGATATGGAGCCGAAGTGGGGCAACCCGGTAGATGGCGTCATCCTGCCCCGGGGCACGTTCGGTGACCACGGGGAGCGACGGCCCGCTGGAGACAAGACCTTCGAGGTCACCTTCACGTTCCAGGAGCACGCGGACAACAACCGTGGCCTTGGGATGGACACCGGGAACGCCCGCTGCGACGCCCTTGTGCGGGCCATGGCCGACGGCCGGGTTGTGCAGCGGGATTCCGACCCCGGGAATGGCGCCCTGATCGTCCGCATCAAGCACGGAGATACCGGGTTCTCAAGCGGCTACGCGCACATGTCATCGTTCAGCGTCGGGCTCGGCCAGGACGTCAGACGCGGCGATCCCATCGGCATTGTCGGCAAGACAGGCGCAGACGCCTGCCACCTCCATTTCGACATCTCGGAGGGCGACAACCAGCTCGACCCGTGGCCGCGGCTGGAACAGAATCAGGAGACGGATATGGAGATGACCATCGTCAGGTATCCCTCGCCCCGCACCTGGCACACCAAGGCCGGGATGCTGACCGGCCGACGCCTGGCACCCGCCCCGTTGACCAACTCAACCCCCTTCGATACGGGCTCGCCTGCGGAAGCCGATGCCGAAGTCACGGTCAAGCCCACGCCGGCCGGCTGGCCGCCGGGTCCGTACTTGAGCGTGAGCACGGGTGGGATGGCGGGATTCCTGGTCGCCTTCGCTGATGTGGACCCCGGAATCGCACCCCTGCCGGCCACGGCTCAGATCGAGGCCGCCACCGCGCCGCTGAATGCGGAGATCATGGGCCTGACGGCGGAGATCACGGACCTGAAGCAACAGCTCAAGTCCGTCCGACACCAACTCGCAGCCCTGGCCGCCGGCCTCCCCGGCGGCGGTCCCTAGGAGGAACACGCATGAAGTGGGTCACCCGCGAACATCCCAAGACCGACCGGATCGCCTGTCCGTGGCTGATCCGCAAGTTCATCGACCCCGACGCCGAGATCCTGTACGTCCCGGACGCCGAGGTCCTCCCCACGGCGGAGCGCGAGGGCGCCGTCAGCTTCGACGCGCCCGGTGCCCGTTACACCCACCGCGACGGCCTGTGCTCGTTCGAGGTCCTGATCGCGGACTACCAGCTCACCGATCCCGCCCTCCAGCTGATGGCACCCATCGTCCACGGCGCCGATATCGACAAGGGCATCGATACCACCCCCGAGTCGGCCGGCCTGATCGCCATTTCCCATGGCTTTGCCCTGCTGGACCTGACCGATGAACGTCAGTTGGAGCTCGAGCTCCCCGTCTACGACGCCCTCTACGCCTGGTGCCAGACGCAGGTCCTCAGCCCCGTTTCCGCCTGACGACTTACGCCGGCGCAACCACCGGGAGCCCGCGGGAGGCGGCAGCCTCAGCCAGGCGAACGTCATACGTGACGAAGGCGCCGAGCGAGCCCGCCACGGCCTGCGCCGACGCCAGATGGATGGCGTCCAAGGACTTGAGCGTTCCAGGCCCAACCGCGCCCGCCGCCAAGGCCAATCCAGCATCCAGCTCGATGAACTCCAGGGCCTCGAGCACAGCCTCCACGCCGGCGACGGCCCGCCGACTGTGGCGCGCGGCAGCCCGGGAGAGCTCCACCGCCGAAACTCGGCTCGAGGCGCGATGCTCCATGTCGCCCAGGAATGCTGCCAGTGCGCGGCTCTCCGGTTCCCTCGCCACCAGCTTGACGAGGGCCGAGGCATCGAGGTACGCAACGGACCCGCTCATGCCCGCTCCTCTTCACGCATCTCGCGCAGGATCTCCGAGAGGCTGCGCCCGGGTAGTCGTGGCGGCGGTGGCAGGGTCTCCCAGCCACGCGTGGAAGGCGTGATCCTCCCCTCCGCGACCAACCGATCCCATCCGGACAGCTCGTCGGCGGGTAGAGGCGTCAACTGGGCCACAGGTTCACCCCGTTCGGTCACCTCGTAGGTGCGGCCCTGCTCGCGGATCTGCCTGAGATAAACCGACAGGTTCTGGCGGAGCTCCCGGACCCCGATCTGGTCTGCTCGGTTTCGCGTCATGTAGCACAACTGTAGCACATGGGTCGGAAGGCGTCGAAGCGACACGGAGCAGGATGGCCTAGGCCGAACCGCATGCGGTCGAACCGCATGGACCGATGGAGCGCCGCCGGTCAAGACACGGCCGATTCTGCGGCCTCGTCCTCCAGTGCATACGCGACGGCGTCATCCAGGGCCATGGCCCGACCCTGCTGGTACAGCCACTCCGTCGCCGCCGCGTCCATCAGCGCGCTGGCGGCTCCTCGGACGTCGCCTACGAAGGCCATCTCGCCGGAGGGTGCCTCCCCGATCTCGTCCCGCATGGCTTCGCAGGCGCCAACCAGCCGTAGCGCACGCTCGGGTTGGCCACGGGCCAGGGCGAGATCGGCCATGGCATACAGGACGCTCGCGACCACGATTGGCAGGTGGTGCTGCCGGGCGGCGGTCAGGCTGGCTCGAAACCGGCTCTCCGCAGCCTCGAAGTTGCCCTCGGCCCGGTCGGCGCCACCTAACAGGCGCTCGGCGAAGGCCATGAAATACGGGTCCTGCAGGTCGGTGAAGGTCTCGAGAGCGCCCTCCCAACGCGCCCGGGCCTCGCCAACCTGGCGCTGGAAGGCCGCCACCATGCCCAGCAGAAGCGTGCATTCCGCGGCTCCCTGCCGGTTCCCGTTGGTGAGGTTGCGCTCGCGCGCTTCCTCCAGGTTGGCACGCGCCGAGTCCAGCTGGCCGGTATCCAGCTGGGCAGCGCCGAGCTCCTCCAGCGCGTCCGGGATCCCCTGCGCGTCGTCCAGCTCGCGATAGATCGCGAGCGCCTCCTCGGCGCGGTGGAGATAGGCCTTGCCTTCTCCCGTCCAGCCGGACATGTCGGCCGCCGCGGTCATCGCGCGAGCCCGCAGCGCGGTCCGATCGGCCGCCCCCGGCTGGGCGAGGAGCGCATCGAGCCACCGCAGGCCCTCCGCCACGTGCCCCCCGAGTCGCCAGAAATAGCGCAGGGCGGCACCCAGCCGCAGGCCCAGCTCGGCGTCGCGTGTCTCCAGGACCCACGCCAGCGCCGACCGGAAGTTGTCATGGTCGGGCTCCAGCCGCCGGACGCGTGCGAACTGCTCGGCCTTGGAGGCCGCCGCGGCCACCGCGATCCAATGCTCGGCATGGCGTCGGCGAATGACCGATTCCTCCCCGGAGGCCGATAGGCGCTCGAGGCTGTACTCGCGGATCGTCTCGAGCATCGCGAAGCGTGGCCCATCTTCAGTCCCGTCGGCCGTGTCCACTCGACGGACGAGATTCTTGTCGACCAGCGAGCCGACGCCGTCCAGGGTGTCGAGTCCCAGCTCGGCCGCAGGGTTGGCCACGGCCTCGATCGCGTCCAGATCGGCCCCACCGACAAAGACGGCCAGGCGCCCGAACAGGCGCCGTTCAGCATCGGTCAGGAGGTCGTAGCTCCACTCGATCGTCCGGCGCAAGGTCCGCTGGCGGTCGGGGACGTTGCGGTCCTGGGCGCTCAGCAGGGGGAGGCGCTGGTCCAAGCGTTTGAGGAGCGCGTCCGCGGACAGGAGCTTGATCCGGCTGGCGGCCAGCTCGATGGCCAGCGGCAACCCGTCGAGCCGGGCCGCGATGTCGGATACCGTGCGGGCGTTGTCGGGGGTCAGCTCGAACCCGGGCCTGACGGCCGCCGCACGCTCCGCGAAGAGGGCCATCGCCTGAGCCTCGGCCAGCGGCGCGACCGGGTACTCCTGCTCGCCATACAGGTGGAGTGGAACACGGCTGGTCACCAGGGCGCGGACCCCCGAGGCATTCTTCAGCAGTGGCTCCAGGGCCCGGGGGCCGGCGTCCAGGACCTGCTCCAGGTTGTCGAGCACCAGGAGCAACTGTTTGTCGCGCAGGTGATCGGTCAGGGTGTCGAGCACCTCCCGCCCGGGCTCGGGGCGCACCCGCAGGGCCGCGGCCATGTCCTGGGGTACGAGGTCAGCGTCGGTCACCGAGGACAGGTCAACGAGGAAGACACCGTCCGGCGTGTCGGCCAGGGCCTCGGCGCCCACCTGGAGGGCCAGCCGAGTCTTGCCCGTCCCCCCTGGACCGGTCAGCGTCACCAGCCGATGCTCCGTCAGGAGGTCTCGGACCGCGGCGACATCAGCCTCGCGACCGATGAACCGGGTCAGCTGCGCCGGCAGGTTGTTCGGCTGTGCATCGAGCGTTCGCGGGGGTGGGAAGTCCTCCTCCAGCCCCTCGATCACAACCTGATGCAGCCGCTCCGGGTGGAGCAGGTCCCGGAGCCGATGCTGACCCAGATCGCGGAGGCCGATCCCGGTGGGCAGGTCACGCTCCACCAGGGCCCGCGTCGCGTCGGATACCAGGACCTGCCCGCCATGGGCGGCCGCGGCTATTCGCGCTGTCCGATTGACATCCAGCCCCAGGTAGTTGGCCCCGCCCAGGATGCCCTCGCCGGTGTGGAGGCCCATCCGGACCCGGATTGCGGCTCCTTCGGGCCAGGCCGCGGCCGCCAGGTCGCGTTGGGCCGTGGTGGCGGATTTCAAGGCCCCGGTTGGGGTGGCGAAGACGGCGAAGAGGGAGTCGCCCTCGGTGCTCAGCTCGCGTCCGCCGCCAATCGCAATCGCGGAACGGAGGATGGCGTCATGCCGATCCTGGACGGCCCGGTACCGCTCGCCCAGCTGTTCCAGCAGGCGGGTCGATCCCTCGATGTCGGTGATCAGGAACGTGACCGTCCCGATGGGCAGGTCTGACATGGTCGGCCGTGCCAGCCTAGGGCTTTGGCGCAAGCGGGGACGTTACGGCCGGGGCAGCATCCACCCAATCGATCATCAGCTGCTGCAGCGAATCGGGGACGCCTTCGAGCCGGGCAATTCGCTCGCGCAAGATTCCATGATCGATGAGTCCGGCCCGCAAGAGGGCCCTGGCGTACTCTCGATCCTTGGCCCGCCATGCGGCAAGCTTGGATGCGACCAGGTCGTGGGGCTCCAGGCATAGGCCGCGGCCCGGCCGGGTATTCGGGGTATCCAGCACCACCAGCCGCTTGCGCCACCCGGCGGACAGGTGGGCCGTCGAGACGGCCACGCCATGCGGGTAGTAACCAAACTCTTCGTGGAAACGCGACAGCTCCCCGATCGCCCCATCAACCGCGTCGGCCTTGAGGCCATCCGGGTCGGCTGGGAAGGCGAGGTCCACTTCGATCGAACGGGTTGCTTCGGGCGGCAGCTTCTCATCGGTGACGGAGCCAAGGATGGCCTGGCTGCCCAGGACGACGATATCGCGCGCCTTGCTGATGTCGGCGGCCGCCCGCAACACGTGCTCGAGCTGCTCGCGCGTCATGGCCTCTGGCTGACGTCCCAGTACCGGTGAACCGACTCGAGCACCCGCCGGCGCTCCGCCTCGTCCAGGACACCCGCGAATGGGGAGTTCTGACGGAGTTCCACGGCCGATTGGGCCGGAGAGGTCAAGACGTGGAGGACATCCTCCGGGCCACCATCCAGGGCGCGACGCCACGCATCCAGCCAGGTGCCGGCCGATGGATGCTGCCGCGACAGCGCATCGAGGTTCGCGCGCGCATGGGCGAGGACTTCCGCGGGATCCTGGACCAGGCGCCCGGCCACTGCGCGATGCAGCCAGAGCGACGCCAACTGCTCTCGTCGGAGACCACCTCGGAACGCCGGCGCGCGGAGGAACGCATCGATGGCGTCACGCTCGATGCGTCGATGCGTCCCGATCTTCACGCACGGCAGCGCTCCGCTCTCGCACAGATCCACGACGTGCTGCCGCGACGATCCCAGGACGACTGCTGCTTCTCCGGTGGACAACAGATCGGGCTCAATCCCCGTTCTTCCCGTTCCCATGAGGACCATGATATCACTAAACACCAAAACCACAAGACGGGGAGCACCCAAGGGCAAGGTACCATCGCCGTTCTTGACCGCGTGACGTATTGGTGCCATTCTGACACACGTGAGGGCTAAAGAGCAGAGCGTGCGGCGGCCGCGCCTGACCGTCGATGCGCCTGACTACGTCGTCGCCAATGCCAGGAAGACTGCGGATCGATACTTCCGCGGGTCGCTCAGTGACGCTGTGGTAAGTGCCTTCGCGCTATTCAACTGGTTCACGCGGCAACGAGGCAGTGGGAAACGGGTGATCTCAGTCGCATCGGACCTGATGCCTGCGGCATTCGAGGAACCAATGATTCCCGGACTGGAGGAGGCAATGGCCAACAAATGGATGTGGCTGGTGGAGCGCGAGCATCCATGGCGACGTCAGTTGTGGATCAAAGGCCGGAACGTGACGGCTGGTTCTATTGCTCGCACGATGGAAATCGAAGGCTGGACGCCGGAGCAGACGGCGGATCAGTACGACCTCGAACTCGACACTGTGCTCGAGGCTGTCCGCTATGCGCGCGACCACGCGGCACTCATTGCCGCCGAGGAAGCCGAGAGCCGGCTGGCCGCCGAGGCCGCCGCGCACGCGGGAGCGCGGGTTGTTTCTCTACCTCGATGAGGACCTGGCCAGCAAAGAACTGATCGCCCGTCTCGCCAAATCGGGCCATTTCGTAGTGGACACCGTTCGAGGTATCGGGGATGCAGTCGCTTGGGCGACGGCGCAAGAGCATGGCGCTGCGGTTCTGACACAGAACGCTCCGGATTTCCTCAAGCTGGCGAGCGAAACCAAGAGTCACTATGGCCTGCTCGTCGTCTACCGCGACGGGAACGCGAGCAAGGACATGCGAATTGCGGAGATTGCGGCCGCGGTGGACAAGGTCCAAGCAGAACCTGGGATCAGCCTCAAGGATCAGATCGTGATCCTCAACCTGTATCGATAACTCCCGCGCTCCGCTCAGTCGCCGAATAGATCGCCCACGAGGGCCCGGAACTCGGGCAGGTTGCGGGAGCCGGGAAGGCGTCGCTCGAAGACGTCCAACAGCTGGCGGTAATACCAGGACTGGTCGCCCTCCCCCGCGTGGAACCGATCCCAGACCTTTTGGCCAACCGATGCGATGTCGACGGCGATGGATCGCGCGTTGTGCAGCTTGTCCGCCAGAGACACGCGGAGCACCGATTCGGACTCGTTCTCAAGTCGGCTGAGGTAGCGCTCCTTCCGTAGACGCCATGCCTCCTTCATCGCACCGACCGGCGTGAGGGAGTCACTGAGCCCATCGACGATGGTGGCCACCTCGTCACCGAATCGGGCCCGAATCTCGGCCAGGATTGGTTCCCCACCCTGGTCTTCGGGACCGTCGTGCAACAGGGCGGCGATGGCCTCGTCCTCGGTCCCACCATCCTCGAGAACCAGGCTGCATACCGCGAGCAGATGGGTCAGGTACGAAATGGTCGTTCCCTTGCGCGCCTGGTGCCGATGCAGCTCCACCGCGTACGCGACCGCCCGGGCGAAGCTGTCGCCGAGGATGGGCTGGGGAGCGCGGTGCGACATTGGGTCCAAAGAGTAAGCGCCTGACAAGCGGCGGCAATCGCCGGTGCGGGACCGTAGGCCGATGCCGAAGGTCCGCGAAGCGATCCGCCTGGTCGAGGGCGCAGGATGGTACTGGATCAGGACGCGGGGCAGTCACCGGCAATACCGCCATTCCTGGCGGCCTGGCAAGGTGACGATCGCCGGCAGACTGAGCGACTCGGTCCCGCCGGGAACATGGAAGAGTATCCTCCGGCAGGCCGGAATCGAACGAGGGATGACTGATGGACTACGCCGTCATCTACGAGAAGAGCGACACGGGGTACGCCGCGTACGTCCCTGACCTACCCGGATGCGTTGCCACCGGAGCAACTCGACGGGAGGTCGAACGGCTGATCCGGTCCGCGATTCAGATGCATCTGGAAGGGATGGCCGAGGACGGTGAGCCGGTTCCGCCTCCCACCACCTGGGCCGAGGTTGTCAGCGTCTAGCTAATCTCGGCGCTGGACCTCCTCCGGCGATAAGCGGGCGTCTGCTCACAACGATTCGTGCTATCGCGTAGCACGTTAGCGCGATACCACGAACGACTGTGATGGTCGCGACCTCACACCGTGACAAGCCATGGCGTCAAAGGCATGGAACCCAGGAGCCCCCGCAGCCTCAGCGGGTCAGCGGGCCACTCGATTGAACGCCCACAGGGTTCCGGCCTGGAGGATGATCCCTAGGATCACGATCGACAGCAGCGCCGCGCCGATCGCGTTCCAGTCGTAGCCGGTGACCATGAGCGACCGGATGGCCTCGATCACGTAGGTGATCGGGTTCCAGGCGTTGACCACCTGCATCCACTCAGGCATGAGCTCCTCGGGCACGAAGGCGGTCGAGGCGAACATCAGCGGGAAGAGGAGCAGCGAGAACGTGCTGGTGGCCTGCTCGCTCTTGGTGAGCAGGGCCGGAATGAAGCTCGCGCCGGCCAATGCCAACCCGAACGCGCCGGCAAGGGCCAGGATCAGGAAGAAGCCGGGAACGCCGGTCACGATGGTGGCGCCCAGCAGCATGCTGATGATCAGGATGATGCCGGACATGACGGCCGCCTGGAAGAATAGCGGCACCATCTCGCTGGCCAGGATCGACCACCGATGGATGGGGTTGACCCGCAGCTTGTCGGTGTAGCCGGAGCGGTATTCCACCAGCAGCCCAAACCCGGACCAGGCCACGGCCATGAAGGCGGTAAACGCGATCTGGCCGGGGGCGAGGTATGCGAGGTAGCTCGTCTGGCTCCCGAATCCAGGTAGCTGCACGATGTCCTCGTATAGCTGGCTGAACACAAACAGCTGGATGAGGGGGAAGAAGACGATGCTGAAGACGTTGGCCGGGACGCGGAGGAATCGGCGAGTTGTCCGGAGCCCGAGGTAGTAGGTCTCGTAGGCGATCGCGGTCATCGGTCTATTGCCATCCCATGGAGATCGGCTGATCTGCCGCTTCCTCGCGGATGTGGCGGCCGGTGTACTTCAAGAACACGCTGTCCAGGCTGGGCTGGCTCATCTGGAGCCCGGCGATCGGTATTCCATCTCCGTCGAGCCGTCGGAGCAGGGCCGGGACGGTTGCGCTGGCATTGGGGACGGACAGGCTCACGCCCTCCGGGTGCGAGGTCACTGCGTCGGCGGGGACCATGCCCTCCAAGAGCTGGCGGACCTTGGTCCGCATGCTGTCGAGATCTCCGTTGCTGCTCGTCAGCTGCAGCACGACCGTGTCGGCGCCCACGCTCCGCTTCAGCTCGTCCGGAGCACCGTCGACCACGATCTGGCCGTTGTCGATGATCGCCAGCCGGTTGCAGAGCCGATCGGCCTCCTCCATATAGTGCGTGGTCAGCAGCATGGTCGTCCCGGCTTGACTGATGCGCTCGAGCTCCTCCCACAGCGCGGTCCGGCTCTGGGGATCCAGGCCTTCGGTCGGCTCGTCGAGGATGAGGACCGGAGGCCGATGCATGAGCGCGCTGGCGAGGTCGATCCGTCGCTTCATGCCACCCGAGTAGGTGCCGGTCAGCTTGCCCCCGACCGAAGTCAGCCCCATGAGCTCGAGCAGCTCGTCCGCCCGGCGGCGAACCTCGGCACGGGGCATCCGATGCAGGATGCCGGCCAGCTCGAGCGACTCGCGGCCCGTCGAAAAGGCGTCGAGGGCCGGGGTCTGCTGGGCCAGGCCCAGGCTCTTCCGAACCTCGCTCGGCTGGGTGGCGACATCGAATCCCGCCACCCAGGCTTGCCCTTCGGTCTGGCGCAGGAGGGTGGCCAGGATGCGGATGGTGGTCGTCTTGCCGGCGCCGTTAGGCCCCAGGAATCCGAACAGCTCGCCTGGCCTAACCGCGAACGAGATCCCGTCGACTGCACGCGTGTCGTCGCCGTAGACCTTGACGAGGTCGCGGACCTCGATGATGGCTGAGTCGTTCGCTTCAGTCACGATGGGATCCTCGGGAGCTGGTGAGTCTAAGCCAATCTCCGAAGGCCCGCCTACGGGGCAGCGACGTCGATCCCGTATCGGCTCATGTCGGCATCGAAGGTCGTCAGTGGGAGGGCCCCGTGGTCTAGCGCCGTGGCCACGATCAGCGCATCGGGTATGGGACGGCCGGGGAGGTTTCGAGCGACGACGAGTGCGGCTACCGCCGCCTCGTTGCGGAGACCCAGCAGTGTCACATTCGCCTTCTGCAGAAGGTCGATGAGGAGACCGATCAGCGCGGGCTGGCCGATGTCGTATTGCGTGCGCAATACGTGAGCGCACTCCACCAGCGCGACCAGTGGCAGACCAATCTCCGCCCGCCCATCCATCAGCCGTCGCGCTCGACGAGCTGGGCCCGCGGGGCTCCCGACCAGGTAGCGGACCACCACCGAGGTATCGACAGCGATCACGGAGCTCGGTCGGGATCCGGGGTGGACCACGCGGCGTCGCGGAGCGCGTCCCACGATTCGTCGGGCGGCTGGCGCCGGATGTGCGGGACCGCCGCGCCCGCCAAAGAGCGCGAGTGCCGGCCGGGAACCATCTCGATCACGATCCGGCCGTCTTCGATCCGCTGCACCGCCTCATCCCCCGCGTAGATCCCCAACTCCTCGCGGATCGCCTTCTCGATCGTGATCTGTCCCCGATCGCCGACTCGACTGCTCATGATCTCCTTGGTCAAGTAGGAATATGAGCCATGAGTATGAACCTGGCGACGAGATCAGTCAATCAGCCCGCCTACCCAAACCGGGTCAGGTGCCGTCAGACGGTGATGACCACCTTGCCCAGGGCGTGACCGTCCTCCACGTAGCGGAGAGCGTGCGGGACCTCTGCGAGCGGAAAGCGCCGGTCGATCACCGGCGTGATCCTGCGACCTTCGAGGAGCTCCGTCAGGGCCGCCACGTCGTCGGGGTTGAACGGCTTCCAGTACGCGATGCCCAACTTCTGGCCACCGGTCGCCGAGATGACGAGCCCTGCGACCATGATCCAGAAGAGACGGGCAATGGAGCCGCCGATGACGATGTACACGCCGCGGGGCGTCAGCGCCCGCCTGATGTCGGAGACGGATCGGGTGGCCATGACGTCGATGATCCGGTCATACCGATGGCCCAGCCGGGCGAAGTCCTGCCGGGTGTAGTCGATGACGTGGTCGGCACCGAGCGAACGCGCCAGGTCCAGCTTCTTCGTGCTCGCGACACCAGTCACCTCCGCGCCGTAGGCCTTCGCGATCTGGACGGCCCACGGACCCACGCTTCCCGACGCCCCGTTGATCAGCACATTGTCGCCGGGCCCCACCGGTCTGCGGGCGCTCAGACCCTGGATGGCCAGGATGGCCCCCTGCGGGACGGTCGCCGCCTCCTCGGGTGTGATCCCGGCCGGTTTCGGTGCGAACGCCCGCTCGGGAGCCGCGACGTACTCGCCGAACGCGCCGTAGCCGAACTCGGTCATGTCGCCGAACACCTCATCACCGGTCCGGAACCGCGTCACATCCTTGCCCACCGCCTCGACCTGTCCGGCCACGTCCAACCCGAGTCCGCGGTTCGTTGGCCGGCGCAGCCCGGTTCCCAGGCGGGCAATGGCCGGCCTGCCATACAGATAGTCCAGGTCAGCCTGGTTGACCGATGAGGCCTGAACGCGTACCAGCACCCCGTCGTCCGCGACCACGGGCTTTTCGACGTCCGCGAATTCCGGGACATCGGTGGAGCCGTATCGGTCCCGAATCCATGCCTTCATCGGTGTTCGTGACCGATCGGCGGTGAGGATCGCTTCATCGGTCCGATTGAGCCAGCCACCTGGCTCGCTCCAGCAATGGCTCCAGCCCCAGCACGCCAACCCATCGGTCAAGGTACTCGTGGTCCAGGCGATCACCCGACACGGCCAGAATCGAAGCCACATCGCGCAGCTGGCGCTCGGACTCGCCGGCCTGCGCCCACTCGAGCTTGGCGATCATCATGTCCTCGGCGGTGGCAACGAATGCGGGCCCACCGGGCAGCTCGACCTGGGTCCGCCGCCCGAACTCCGCACGAGCGAACTCCCGCTCCTTCCGGATGACGAAGTCGACCTTCCATCCGGTCGCCTGCTCCACGACGTTGAACTCGCCTCGCTCAGCGAGCGCCGACCGAGCCGCGTCCGCGTCAACGTAATAGGCATCCGCCGGGAACGAGCCCAGCAACTTCTCCAGACCATCCGCTGACGGGTCGATGACCACATCCACGTCGCGGGTCGACCGCGGCTCGCCGTGGAAGGAGCTCGCGAGCGATCCGGTGAGCATGTAGGGAATGCCGGCGCTGTCCAGGGAGGCGGTCAGGCGAGCGACCAGGTCGCTCAGGGTCATCGGTGTCGGGCTGGCGTGGTGGATGGACCGCCGTCACGGTGCGCAGACTGGCCCGATCGGTGGCGGGCTCCCGCATCGGACAACACCCGGACGTCCTCGCTCATCTCGCAGGCGAGCGCGATTCGGACGGGTCCGCCCATCCGGCGATAGACCTCCAGCTGGGCCCGCCGCGCCTCGCGGGTCGTGTCGCCGACAACCCTCATGCGGTCCAATGTACCCCTAGTCCAGCTACCGAGTCTGACCCTCGATCGCATCACCGATACGCCCTGCCGCGCGGCGCGATGCGACCGATCGTGATTTCGATGTGGGCCTAGCGGTTCTTGCGGAGATGACGCGGATTACCTGGGCGTCCTCGGTCGTTCGGACGTCTTGTTCGCCGGGAGTTGGGGCGTGGCGTCTTCGTCGGGTCCGTCGTCTTTCACGAGAATGCGCACGCCATCGTGATATCGGCGGTGGTGGCGGCCTCTTTCCGCACTGGTGAAGTCGTACTCGGGCCGCGCCTCCCACTCCGCGGGCGGTATGCGCTTATCCTTCTTCATAGGTCAGTCGTTCACGCCTTGTGGCGCGTCGTGCGAAGAACAGGCGTATGGTATCGCGTCGCTCCACATAGCCGACGACGAGGAGTCGCCCGCGCGCCGAGCGACCGATGCTAATGAACCGCTCTTCGCGTGCCGAGTGGCCAATATCCGGCCGGGTCGCCTCGAGCGGATCGCCGAACACGGTGGACGCCTCTTCGAAACTGACGCCATGCTTCGCGTGGTTGCGGTGAGCCTTCTGTCGGTCCCATATGATCTCCATTCCACCTGGTGAGAATGGCGGGGCCTCCTTACAGCCGAACTACCCGACGCTTATCTAGCCGCGGGCACCGGTGGCTGAAGGCGGCGTAAGCCGCCAGGTACATCGCCTTTCCCTCCACCTCGTCGTAGTCGTATGCGCTGAGTCGCGATCCGGCCAAGGGCTCGCCGCAGCGGGCGCATCGGTTGTGGTTGTCGCAGCGGCAATGGATCGGGATCGCGCGCGGGGTCCGGTCGCCGTTGCCCTCGCCGTGCATGGCCAGGAACTCCCCGGCCAGCAGGCGGCACTTCTGGCAGCGCCGCAGGCCTGCCGGCATCGGTCTGCCGAAGGAACCCGGCACCGTGCCCGATAGGCGGGCGATGTCCTCGGCCGTGGCCGGACGACCGCCTTCCAGGCCGTCGCCGACCAAGTATCCCTCGGGGTGCAGCGACTCGCGGAAGGCCTCCAGGCGCGCCCGGCGGGCGCGGACGTCGGCCGTGTCAACGATCGGCTCGGCCAGGGCCAGGCCCTCGTCAACGGGTACGCCGGTCGGGAGGTGGCTGTCCGCCCGGGTCGTGCCGTCGGGGTTGACGTAGACCGCATCGGCCGGACCGATGCACACGCACGTCTCGAGCTGGTTGGCAGCCGCCTGGCGTCGGGCCAGGTCGACCAGTCGCTGACGCCGCCAATCGCGGGGCAAGATGGCCACGCTGCGCAGGCCGGTATGGCCGATCCGGGTCACCAGGAACGGGAAGCCATCGAACGCCGGCAGCGGGCCGTCCGCCTGCCGGTCCGTTCGGCTCTCCTGCCGGGGCTGGGTCAGTTGGGTTCCGTCGATGACCCGGCCGCACCCCGCGCAGGTCCACGGATCACCTTCGCCGTGGTCATAGATCCGCTTGGTGTGCGCGTCGTCGGGCACCGGACCGAACCGGTAGTGAATCTTGCCCGTCCCGATGGGCGACAGCCAGCGGAACCACCGGATCTCGCCGTCTTCAGTACGCAGGAAATGCCAGGGCTCGTGGCAGGTGGCAGGCATCCTCAGGTCCTCCTATCGGTCCTGGCTGGGGCACCGTCTCCGCCGTGAGGGACAGCGGTTCGGTTGCCGGGCCGTCATCGAGCCAGGGCTCTCGGGCCACTCCTGATAGGGCGCCGCAGTGGCGGCCGCATCAGGTCATGGCTTCACCGGGGTCCCGGGCCCGCCGCGACGGGCGCGGCCTAGCTCGTCGCGCGAGCGGGCCAAGTTGTAGCCGCTGGAATGGATGGCCTTTCGGTTGAGCTCCGACATCGGATCCTGGAGCTGGTCCGCCTCCACCTTGAGTTGCGCACGGAGCTCCCGGGTCTCCGCGTCGTCGAACGGAGCCAGGAACGCGGACACGGACTGCAGACTCTGACTCGCCCGCTTGTACTGCCCGGCGCGGTTCAGCCGGACGGACTCCTGACGCGCTTGGGCGACCTTCAGCTTGGCCATCGCCCGCTCGACATCGGTGTTCGGCTTCTCGGCCTTGCAGGCAGCTGCGGTGGCAGATTCAAAGTCGACCGTGCAGCCATCGGCCTTCAGCACACCGTCGCGGTCGGCGACGGTGAAGAACAGGGTCGTCTGGGCCCCGACGGCCGAGGCCGCAGGAAACTCCACGGACAGCACCAGCTCAACGTCCTGGCCGGCAACCAGGTCGCCGAGCAAGACATTCAGATGACCCAGATCCGCGGCCTTGGCCGCTACGGGCGACAAGGGCGCGACCCGCAGTCCGGGCGCGTGCTTCACGCCGACGACCACGCCACGGGCCACGGTCTCCAACAGCTCGCCCAGCTCCCCGGTCATGTAGTCCGGGATCTGCTGGGGGTGCTCGATGTAGTAGAAGTGGCCTCCCCCGGCATCGGCGATGGCCTGGAGGAGCGCCTCGTCGAAGTCGGCGCCCACCCCGAAGGTGGACGTGGGCACGCCAGAAGCGCATAGGTCGGCGGCGAACGCGGCCAGCGTTGACGGATCGGTCTCGCCACGGTTGGCAAGCCCATCGGTCAGCAGAAGGACGCGGTTGACGGCCTTCGGGTCGAGGTGGCGCTTGATGGTCTCCGCGCCCCGGCTCCAACCATCATGGAGCGCCGTACTGCCGCGCGGATCCACGGACTGGAGCGCGACCAGGGCCTGGTGTTTGGCGGTATCGGTGGCCTTCGCGCTCTTGGCCACCAGCTCCACCCGGTCGTCGTAGGTGACGATGGCGAAGCGGTCCTGGGGCGCCAGGCCGGTCAGGGCGCGCTCGACCGCGTATCGGGCCAGCTCCAGCTTGGGACCGGCCATGGATCCGGAGCGGTCGAGGACGAAGCAGATGTTGACGCCCGGGCGGGCCGGAGCGGTGGCCTTCGCGCTGCGCCGCGCCTCGGGGGCAGTGAGGCGGACGAGGATGTGGCGCTCGTCGGGCTGGCCGGCGCGGACGAGGTGGCGGTCGGCCTGGACGGTGAAGGTGGTGGGTCGGGTGGTGCGGGTCATGGGATTGCGTGCCTCCGTGAGTGATGGACCCATCCTGAGATGCGGTCCTGACAGGTCATGTGTCGTGATTGGCTGGCGGCCGAGTGCCATACTCCTTTTCGTTCGCTTCGCGACCCTCGCGGGTCTGAATGCTATTGCGGATGAGTCGCGATGCGTGTATATGTCACTGTACACACCATAGCAGTTCTGTCAAGATATCTGGACACTATGGCCAAATCTCGAACTGAACTGACCGATGAGCGCCGGCTCCAGGGCCGGCGCTTGGAGGCCATGGTTCGACACCGATGGAAGGACCCCCGCGGCATCCGTGGGCTCAGCCACGAGCTCGGAGTCAGCCGGGCCACGGTCTACTCCTGGTTCAACGGGGCGACCTCGCCTGATACCGCCTCGCTGACCCGCCTGGCACGGCTCTTGGCTGTATCGCCATCTGAGCTCCTAGTCGATCTGCAAGGCGGAGACCAGGCCGCTGTGCTCGAGGACCGGATCCGGGCCGTGGTCAACGAAACCGTCGAGGACCGTATGCTGGCCCGCGCCGCCGACTCGTGGCGCGAACCACCGCCGTTACCCGCGGTGATGGCGCAGACGCGCTACATGTCGGTGCCGGCGCCGCGGTCCACCGGAAGGGCCATCCCGTCCCCTCGTCGGCGCTCAGCGCGGATGCTGGATGTCCTCGGCCCGCAGACCGTCGAGTGGTGCAACGCCGATGACCCAGTCGGCCCGGTCGCCCGCCGCCTGTATGCCGGCAACTACTCCCAGATGCCGGTCCGCGACCGAGACACCTGGGTCGGCCTGCTCACCACCGATACGATCGCCCGGTGGACCGCCGCCCGCACCGAACGCGATCTCAGCTACGACGAGTCGACCCTAGTCCGCGAGGTCCTCCCCTACGCCGAGGATCCGGACAACTTCCGCGTCGTCAGCGAGCAGACCACGGTGGCGGAGGTGTCGCACCTATTTGAGGGTATAGCCGCGCATGGTCGCGTCCTGGTGGCGGTCCTAGTAACGCCAACCGTCGGTCCGCAGGATCTGATGGGGATCGTCACAGCGTTCGATCTGTCTCGCCTGACATAGCTCAGGACCTGCCCGTGTCGGCAGCCGAATCCGGCGATCCGAAGAGCCGTCTTCCCAAGGGGCAGTCCCGCGTTCAGACTGCAGTTCGCACGGAGGGGAGGAGTCCACGCTTGATAGGCGACTTACGCCCAGTTATCTGGTCCTACGAGGGGCGGGTGCCGGGATGGGCTTCGTACTGGACTCCTGCTGGCGGGAGGCTACGGGCATTTCGCGGACGGCCAGAGCTCCGACCAGATGCCACGAGCGCTGCAGTTGTCTGGCATAGCGCCACGGACAACATGGGTACCGAAGAAGCTCGCTTCGCTGGTCTCTTGCTGCGTCGGATCATCACTCGGGGAGCAACACCTCCGGTTGACCCGATCATTGAAATCGAGCTTCTTGAACGCCTGGGTTTGACGAGCGAATTGGCTCCCGTCCGGTCCCGCGGCGACTTGTGCCGGCCGCTAAGCCCATCCGCAGCGCTTCCACCTCCTGCGGCGCTGCTCCTGGCGGCCAGACACCGAATCCCATTCGTTTTACAGCCGAATTTGCTTCGCGGGTCAGAACCGCTGGTCCACCCGGATGTGGAGCTCCCGTTCCTCCTGAATACAATCCCGGCCGCGCTTGGCGAGACGGCAGGACATTGGGTAATCCCACAAGCGCCACTCGATCAACTCGTGGGCGCGATAGGGCAGCGCAGGGTCGATTTCCTCCTATCTCAGCCGGAGCGCGAGCATCTGGTCATCGAGCTCGATGGGCAACAGCACCGCAGCGCCGAAGCCGTCGACACCGAGCGGGACTCTCTTCTGGGGCAGGCCGGGTATCTGGTCAGTCGGCTACCCGCCGCGACAGCAAATACGAAGGCCGGGTTCGAGGACATTCGGATCGGTGGATGGGAGCCGTCTACCGCCGGTACGCCAACGTCCGCGGAACTGCTCATGGTCTGGGGAGCCGCGGTCGCGCATCGGATTGCCCTCGGTCTCGTTGAGGCTCTGGAACGCGGCTGGACGGCAGGTCAGCATTGGTCGCTAAGCGTTGAGGAGCCTCTAGGAATCGCGGATGTCGCGGTCCGGTCGTTCCTCGAGCAGCTCGGGGCTTTGGACTCGATCTATCAGCTGGGCGTCGCCCCCGAGAGCGTCGTTCTGCACTCGTCCGAGCACAGTTGGCGGTGGACGCGCAAGGCAGCGGCGAGTTACGAACTGTCTCGTTTGGAGGAGTCCGGGGTTCCGGCGGATGTATCCGTGGCTGTGGAACCGTTCGCCGGGCCATTCCACCAGCTTCCGCCGCAGACAGACCTTCCGAGCATCGTCATCCGGAGCGCCTACCTGCCGGTCGGGATCGTTGACCCGCGCCACGGAGGTGGAGTGCGGCGCGCGATGCGCGACGGCGACCGCGTCCCCTCGGAGGCACTTGTCCGAATGCTCCAAGCAATCTTCGCAAAGGGAGAATTCAGGCCCGACGGGGAAACTCATCCACGCAAGCAGGAAGTCGCCCTGCGACGAGTGCTCTCCGACAGAGATGTCGTAGTTCTGCTCCCGACTGGAGCCGGAAAGAGTCTGATCTATCAACTCGCCGGGATGCTTCGATCGGGGACGACGCTTGTCGTCGATCCGATCATCGCGCTAATTCAGGATCAGATCGATGGCCTCGGCGAGCACGGTATCGATCGGGCCGTTGGCATCTCATCGGCTGACTCAGGTGCAATCGTGGATAACCTCGCGCGAGTCAGCAGTGGCGAAGCGATCTTCTGCTTTATTGCCCCCGAGCGCCTGCAGAGCAAGGGGTTCCGCAAGGCTCTCCGGGCTCTTACTGTGGCCTCGCCAGTAAGCATTGCCGTCGCTGACGAAGCGCATTGCGTCTCCGAATGGGGGCACGACTTCCGCACCTCTTACCTTTCGCTGGGCCGAGTCCTTCGCACGTTGTGCGTGGATTCGATGGGTGTGCCTCCGGTGATCCCAGGACTAACGGGCACGGCGTCCCGAGCTGTGCTCCGTGACGCCCTCGTCGAGCTCGATGTCGATCGGTCGGATCCAGACTTGTTGGTGGTACCCGAGAGCTTCGATCGAGCCGAACTGTCGTTCGAGGTCGTTTCCGCGACCGATGAAGACGTGCTCGATCGACTGCGTGGAGCCCTGCAGGCACTGCCTGGACACTTTGGACAGGCACCCGGTGAGTTTTTTCAGCCCCGCGGCGACGAGACCGCGGCCGGAATCATCTTCTGCCAGACCGTGAACGGCAGGACCGGAGTCGACCCGGTCGCCAAGGCGGTTGAAGAAGTACTGAAAGTCCCCGTTGTCATCTACGCGGGAACGGCGCCCAAAGGATTCATTGGGAACTTTCCAGCGGAGAAGGCCGTCAACGCGGATAAATTCAAACATGACCGCGCAGCCATCATGGTGGCCACGAGGGCCTACGGCATGGGGATCGACAAGCCGAATGTGCGGTGGATCGTGCACGTCGGTATTCCGGGATCGATTGAGGCCTACTACCAAGAGGCGGGGCGAGCGGGAAGGGACGGGAGGCGGGCCCGGTGCGTCCTCATCCACCATCCAGACGCTCGCCAGTTTCACGACTGGACGCATCAGAACGCGTACCCCGGAGTCGAGGCAGAGCTCAAGGCAATCTCAGAGATGGTCGTTCGGCTGGGCACCCTGGACCGCAGGGCAACGGTCAAGGTCCCATTCCCGACGGCTGATCCAGACCGCGTTCAGGCCGAACGAGCGATCTACCGTCTAATGGTCTTAGGGATCCTCGAGGACTACACGGTCGAATGGGGGTCACGGTTCTTTGAGGTCCAGCTCGCCGGCACGACCCCCGATAGCGTCTACGAAGCGGTGCTGGAACATGTTCGGCGGGCGGAGCCAGGACGAGTCGCCTGGGCTCGGGGAATGCTCGCCGACCGAGCTTCGACCTCCCTTGAAGACGCCACGGCGACGGGGGCGCGAGTTCTCTTGGACTACGTGTACGACACATTGGTGCCCGCACGAAAGCGCGCGACCGATGAGATGCAGGAGCTCGCATCCCGCTCCAAGGGCGACGCCGCTATCCGGGCTGGAATCCTGAATTACCTGGCCCTCGGTCGCTTCGGGCGCGAGATCGACCTGCTGGTTGACCAGGAGCGCTTCGATGCTGCCCCGTGGCTCGAGCTCTTTGCCGAAGTGATGACGGTCGACGACGCGATGGAATTGCGTGGGACGACTGCGCGGATGTTGGAGTCCACGCCTTTCCATCCGGGGCTGCTCCTCGGTCGAATTGTGGGTGAGACCTTGTTATCGGATGGGGATGCGTCTGTATTTCTGGCCAATGCTGAGTTGCTCCTGCGGGACGCTCCTGCGCGGTACTCACTCGAGCGACCTGAAGTTGCATTGCTATTGGACTGGCTGGGCGAATGGACGCATTCACATCGACCCGAATGGGCGCATCTGACTTACCTTGCCCTTGAATCGGCGCTACCAGACGGAAACTTGGGCTTCATGAGGGAAGTGGAAGTCGCTGCCCTTCAGGATCCCACTAGCAGCGCAGCCGAATTGGCTGTCATCCTCAACCGTCGAGTAGGAAGGGTTGCGTCAGTCGTTGAAACCACTGTCGGAACCATGAGGGACTGATGGACGCCGAACGGGAACCCGCACCTGTCATTTCCCTAGACGAGGTTCGGTCTCGCTTCATCGAGGCCGAGGACCACCTTCGTCGAGTTGCAGCGTCGATCACCGCAGCGGAAGCGGCCGGGACGGAGCTGCGTCAATCGCGGGAGTCTCTGACGGCTGCAGCGGATGCGCTGATTGCGGTCGCAGGAGAGGTCGGGAAGGCTGCGACCGGCTTCGCGGACCACGATGCGGCACTCGCGCGCGCCATCGAGCTGCTCGCAGCGGCGGATCCTGCGTCAGTCCGTGAGGATCTCGCACTCCTTCGCTCGATGGCAATCGAGAACCGCGAAGCTGCTGCTCGCCAACGCGTGGAGATCGCGGAGGAAATGCGGTCGCGAATGGATACCCTGCGCAACCAGACCAGAATCACGTTGGCGGTGGCGGTCCTAACATTGATCGGTGTAATAGCCTCGATCGTCGTCAGCAGGCTGTGAATGTCGGGCCCCTGGCCTGGAGGGCGGGCTGCCGGCAAGGTCAGCTATCAGCCTGAGACCGAGCCCCCTTGACGTTGACGTACCGAATGGGGTTCCGCGAACCCTTGCTGACAAAGCGGTCGATGTACTTCGCACGCACATCTGACGCAACCTCGCCAACAAACTCCCATCGACCGCTCCCTCTATTCGATCCAACTTCCCGCGTCTTGTACTCAAGGGTGCCGGCCGCATGCCACGCCTGGATGCGGTAGACCTCGCGAACCACGCCCTTGTACACGGCGAGAGCGAGCTCTACCCCGTCCCTCCGCGGACCGATCCTCCAGAACCCTCGCGTAGCCTCGTAGAGCGCAAGAGAACTCATGCCATGCCGGTAGGTCTGGTTGATCGTGATGAGTAGAGCTGGCTCCTCAACGACAACAGGCTTCGAAGGGGGCATCCGCGTCAATCACCTCTAACAGCTGGGCTGGACATGGAAAGCAAGAATCGCCACCAGAACGATGATGTTCCGCGCGCCGCCGCAGGTCCAGCCTGAAGCGGCTGCCCGATTCCATCTCGGGAACCTGCCCCCGCCAGATGTGCGCCGCGACACCTGACCTGTCACAGAGGGCGATCATTCTCAGGACATGGAGACACGAACTCGACACGTAATGAGGCACGCCGAAACGTCGCTCGATCGCATCCGTCAGGCGATCAAGGAGCTTCCGTGGAAGGACGCTGTCAAGTTCCCGCCACCGCACCAATACGTCGTACTGGACCGGTGCCCGGTTGAGTCCTGGGACGCGCTGGCAACGACCATCCGGGAGAGCCCCGATGCCTTCCTCGCGTACTTCCGTGGCTACCAGCGGCCGATGCGGTACTGGGAGTTCAAGGGCTGGCGCTACTGGCAGACATCGAGCACGGCTTACGGCCGGCTCACGTACATGCTGAACCGCTGCACGCTCGACAGCGTCGAACCGCCGCGAAGAGTCGACGAAGGCGCTCAGCCGATACCCTGGGACGGCCCACCCTGGGAGCCGATCGGCTCGCCGTGGCCGGCAGGCTTCGAACGCCAACCCGATGGCCAGTACGCCTATCGCCCGGAGCTCGACCCCGATCCGCTTGGGCTAAACGGACCGATGCGCGGAAGCGCGCCCTAAGCGCCGTGGACGTCGAAGCCTGCCTCACACAACCGCCAGAGAAGCTCCTTCTCAATCAACTCGGCGTCGGAGAACGACATCGGATTCAGCCGATTCACGAGTTGGGGCAAGAAGCCAATGCCGTACTTGAGGACCCAGCCCCTTCCTGACTTGGTCCCCGCCTTGTGGTTCAAGTAGCGCTCCTCGGGAGTGAGGCCTGTTATCCCCACGTAGAAGCTGTAGGCAGGCCCGCCGCGCACTCCTTCGAGTAAGGCTACGTAGACCTGATGCGTGCCGGCGGATTCTCGGCGCGTCCTGACCAGCCCCGCGGCCCTTTGCAGCCGGATGACGAGCTCTTCGTCAAGTGGTGCCTTCCGGCGCGTGAAGGCGCCCGCATCGGAGGATGGATTGGGCGCACTCATCCGAAGCGTCTTTCGTATCGCAGGCTTCCGGCGACGGTTAGGGTGGGGTGAGGTCAATTCGGAGTTCGTCCAGACGACCAGCGAGTTCCGCAGAGTCCGCCGCGCCTCCGAGAAACGC
Organism: Candidatus Limnocylindria bacterium; assembly: GCA_046717345.1. Taxonomy (GTDB): domain Bacteria; phylum Chloroflexota; class Limnocylindria; order QHBO01; family QHBO01; genus DASTEQ01. Next base: position 38,205 of record JBKJVN010000017.1, read on the forward strand.
CAACAGATCTTCCTGGCGTGGCTGACCGAAAACCAATCGGTACGAGGCAAGCGCGCTTTGCAGACGGGCGTACTTCTCGACCTCGCGGGAGAGGGGCAAGGCGGGCACATACCGCTCGATCTTCGCGCCGCCTGGAACGTCGTAGACCCAGTACGGCACCAAGTCACGGTCCTTGCCCCGGACACGCGCCGGTCGCGCATCCTCGAACATCAATGCCCATGGGTCGCGGCCGCGGGCGCGCTTTGCCGCATTCGCATGCATAAGCGCGACGTTCTTCCTAACAGCGTGGCCCTTGTAGCGATGAACCCGACCCTCGCGCTGCTCCAGGTCCACGGGGTTTGCGGGCAGATTCCAGTGGACGACGGCGTGGCAGTACTGGTGGAAGTCCAAACCTTCCTGGCCGAGTGACGTGCTGGCCAGAACAAATGGCCAAAACGGCGAGTTGAAGGCGGCTCGAACATCGGTCGATCGATTGAGGCCGGTGAGTTCGTCGCTCGCGCGAACGCCAAACCGGACCGCGAAACGCGCGCGGAGATTCACGCGTTCGACTCGAATGTCATTGCCCGATACCGCGATCTCCTCAACGCGGTAGTTCGCGGCCCGGAGAGCGACGACGTCGTGTATCTCTCGGGCTAGTACGCCGAGCGCGTTGGGGGTCGGCTTGTCAACGATCCCGAGACTCTCCGGGAGGATGTGAATGTATTCATCCATGACTGCCTGAAGGTTGCCAGCGATGCAATAGTCGAGCACCTGCCGCCAATAAGCGCTGTCGTCGACTTCGGCCGACCGCACCATCGCCATGACCTCAGGAATGTTGAACAGCGAGCGAAAACCCCAGGCAACGTGAGCTGCCGCGTCGCGCGAGGAGGCATCGGAGAGCGACTTCGGACCGCCAAAGACGCGCGAGATTGCCCGGAGTGCAACGTTGCCCGGGCCGCCAAGAGCGATGGAGGTGAGTACATCCGCCAGATCGTCGGGAGGCCTCCCTAGCTGCATCCTCGACACGGCGTGGGCTTGAGCAACGTGGTCTGCCCAAGCCGTGACCTCGACCTCATCAGTCGCAGCCTCGCCCTCACCGGGCCAGCGAGCCGCGGCGCTCCCGCGCCCGAGCCACTCCTCAACTAACGATGGGTTCGAAGCCCGATCAAGGAGCAGCGGCGCGGCCCAGTACCAGGCCTCGTCCACTGGCCCAACCGAATCGGCCTTCCGCAACAGCGGTCGGAGTCTTTCGTCGACGCGGCTCCTGACGGATTCCCGGACCTGCTCCAGGCTGAGCGGCTCAACGTCGGCGCTCACCGATGACCACGTCGCAAGCGGGTCCCCGAGCCGAGCAAGGACTGGCGAGGGGTAGACGAGGGCAAATACCGGCATCCCGACAAGGCGAGACCGGTCACGCGAATCCCGCGCGATTCTGAGTAGGCCTCGACTTGCCTTGCGCGCCTGTGGAGTGTTCCGGCGCCTCCCCCTCCTGGTCATCATCCGGCGCTCGGCCTCGTAGCTGAGCAGGGTCGAAATTGCCTGCGGCGCCAATGTCCAGCCCGAGAAGAGAAGTCTCTTGGTGAACCCGATTGCCGCTGCCTGATCAAACGGCGCTCCCGGCGGGTAGTACGGCAGGGATGGCGGCATCCACAAGTGCTGCCACATGCCGCGATCAACGGTGTCGGCGAAAAGCGCACGGAGGCGGGCGTTGCCGGGATCAACCCGTGCATAGGCCCGGACCTGGTCGAAGCGGAGAAGGCCGGAGTCAGTCATCTCCCGAAGCAGTTCTGGGAGATTGGCCTTGTCGTTGGAGGCGAGGGCAGACTCGACAGCAGCCTTGAGTTTGTAGCCTTCCATGTAGTTCAGCAGATACGGCGCCGACTTCCAATATTCGATCGGGTCGCCGGCGCCGAGACGGTGCGACAGGTGGCGCGTTGTCACGTATCCCCGAAGGTCGCTGCTCTCAAGGCTCAGGTGTTCGACGGGGATTCGCTGCAGCATCCCGGCACGATCAGAAGTCACCGAAAGCCGTTCCGTCCTTGCCATCGCGCCACGCAGGCGCCGTTCAATGCGGCGGCGAACCCTCTGCAACTCTTCGGGCCGTCGTCGCAGGCCCATCAGCTCTCGGCGAAAGGCTCGAAGATCGCTGCCGAGGGCGACAGCTGAGTCGCTCCCAAGCAGGAAGCTAGCGGTCTGAACGAAGTCGCGGTAGTGATCATCATCTGCCTCGTCGGCCAATGAATACATCTTGTATGGCGTCGCCGAAAGCAGGAGCACCTTGGCGTCGGGCTGGTCAAACAAGTGATGGGCTAGACCGCGAACGTCCTCGAGATCATCGGGGTCAGGCGACTCGAGGAGATGACGGAATCGCTGGAACTCGTCGAGGATGATCAAGTCTGGCTCGAGGGCGGCGACGCAGCTCCGAGCCAGGAGACGGCGAAGCTCGGCCACCATCTGTTGCCGCGTCTCGTGACGCGACCATGTCACGTCACCGCGCTTTGGTCTTGTGTACGCGTCGGCGATTTCGAAGAACCTGTCGCGCAGGTCCGGTCTCGCATCAATATGCTCGGCGAAGCTCTTGAATAGAGTCGCGTCAATCATTCCCTCGCCGCTTCCAATGCGCGAGGGTGTCCACGAGACGATGTCCTTGAACCGGTCAGTCGACTGAACGCCGCCCTGTAACAAGCGGAAGACCCCGATCCGATTGACTGCCCGCTTGCCCCAGTGCGCTTCGAGTAACCGGAACAGGAGCGCCCGCTCGCTCACCTGACCAGTTCTGTTGCCGAAGTCGAAGCTTGTGCCAGGGGTGAACGAGACGAAGTTGACCCCGTGCGAACTGAGGTGCCGCAGATGAAGCGGTAGCAGCGTGATCCGTGAGGCGAGGGCGAAGTCCTGGCGCCCGGTCACATTGAGACGCCTCACGTTTTGGGCGGCGATATCGGCGTTCGAGCAGACGTAGATGATGTCGATACGCCGATTGGGGTCCTCCTGCAGATGCCTGATGGCCTTGGCGATCACCCCGCGAGCGACGAGCGTCTTGCCGAGGCCAACCTCATCCGCCACGAGGAATCTTCGCGCGGCGTCCGAGTCCTCATAGAACCGGCGGTACACGTAATCCACGGTACGGCGCTGGAAGTCCTTCAGACCGCTCAGGACCACTCGCTCAATTTCCGCGCCATCCACCGGGGGCCAATCGGTCATGACCGGAGCTCCTGCCGGGCGGCCCAGATTGGAGTCCAGATCTCTTCCCACCCGTCCGGCAGCATCGAAACGCCCTCGGCGGTGCGCGAAAGTTCGTCAACAAGTCCGGCGATCTCGTCCAGCCTGGCGGGATCAGTGGCCAAAGCGCGAATCATCGGTTCGAGGAGTGTGGGAGAGCCGGCTGACCCCGACCAATTCCAAACGCTATCGCCTGCGGCCGAGTCTCCGCCCGGTAACGAAACGCCGGCATCACTCAGCAGCATGAGCAGGAACCTCAGGAGCTCACCCCTGTCGCGAAGCAGCGAGGCGAGGAGGCGTTGCATCCGATCGGTGGGAGCCCCCGCCAACGCGGCGTTCACAACCATCGTCGCCGTCCGCCGCTTGCCGGCCCGCTCGACTCCGAATTCGATGACAAAGAATGAGCTCAGCGCCTCCAGCGAGACCGTGGGGAACGCCGCCTCAAGGCCAGATCCGATCTCAGCCATCTTTGTTGCCGCGCCGTGCAAAGACATCGGCCAACACCGGAGGGCACCGTGATCCGCTGGGAGGGATCGGCGACGGCGTGGAGCGGCGCGCAGTCGAAGCGAAAAGACATCCGGCTCGATGACCCCCGCCTCTGCCGTCCAAACCAGGGAACCAAGGCATCGACGCGCGGCGTCGAGATCGCGCTCGAACTCTTCATCCGCGGTCGACGCCACGGGGTCCACGTTGGGTGGGCGGTACGGTTCCAGAATTGAGCGGAGCGTCGGCTGACCGGGCTGATCCGCCATGACGGCGGCGATGCCGACCCGCGCACGCCGGCCAATCAGCTCAACGAGGAACTCGACATTTCCGCCGAATGCGGCGTCAGTTGCATTCGCGGACCCGGTCCAGACACGACTATCCCGGCCAGCATCAGCGATGAAGCACTTTGCATGAAGGCCCTCCAGGTACGACTTCTTCTTGTCCCGATCACCCACGTCGTCAGGCCCGTCACCGGTCGATGGGGCGTCCACCGCATTCGCATCGGGGCTCAAGACGAACACCTCTGAGTAACTCTCAATCGCGGCGGAACCCAGGTGGTCCAACGTCTCGGGTCGCGAAATGAGCGAGTCCCAACGGCGCTTCGACCGGAGGCGGAGGGTCATGCCGATAGTGAGAAACGGAGAGATCACGAGCAGTCGATCGATTCGACCCTCGAACGGCCAGCGTTCTTCGGCGTCATGCCCCAGTGGCCAGTACCGCATGTCATGAAAGCCAGGCGGGAGTTCGAAGCGGACCTCTGCGAGCTCCTCGGCGAGGTCCCGAATCGCTGCCACCCGATCCTGCGCGATCACGCCGACCGCCAGAGCCGGCAAAGCGCGGAGGAACTCCGACAAGGGACCGTTGCCGTCATGCGGCCCTCCTGTCGATCCGTCCATGACCAACGCCGTATCCCACGACTGGTCGAACGTCAGGTTTCGGCTCAGGCAGAGCAGCCGATACCGGCGTTCCTCCGACTCTGGGTCCCGGAATCGAAGCACCCACACCTTGGGGTGGAAGATGGCGGTCTCCGTCCGTGGAACAGCAGCGTGAATCGACTGCTCGAGGTAGGTCACGATGGGGCGGTACTCCCGCATCGGTGAGATCTGCCCCGCCTGGCAGAAGATGTCGATTCGGTCCGCGTGCCGGCGCACTGCCTCGAGGAGCGCGATTGGATCAATGACCAGCCCGCTGTCGTCGCTTCTGACGCGGTCGAAGAGCGCGAATGCGAGGGGCGCTGTTAGCAGCGCCATGAGGTCGAGGGAGTAGGTAGTACCAACGGCTCGGTCGAGGACGAAGCCAGGCGGCGGCCGCAGGTTGTCGAGCAATGCGTGGCGCGATTCAGGCTCCAGCACGGTTCCTCAGCCCTTGTCGAATGTCTCCGGTCGCGGTCGCGGCTTCTCCCCAGCGGTACGTCAGTCGGCCAATACCTGACCGCCCATTCCACCGCTCCAAGGGATGCCGAAAATGAAGTCTCGCGAGCTGACCTTTCATGGCTCGCTCGCGCGCCGAGATGATGTGGCGCAGTTCCCGGTCGTCGGCAACGTCGCCTGAGAGCGCCCTCGCCTGGTCGATCCAGCGACTCGCAAACCGAAACGTCGCTGGTCGAAGCCGGGGCAGGATTCGGTAGGCCGTTGCCCAGAAGTCTGCCGTAGCCCATCGTCCAAGCTGGGGGTCGTTGCGGAACTCGTCGGTCCAGCTCGCGAGCTCCGATCGGTACTGCTCGATGCGTTCCGTATCTGTTGATATCCGCTCCGATACGGACCGCTCCGCCAGCATCAAGTTGTACAGAATCGGCGCACCCGCAACAGCCAAGGAGAAGCACCGGGCGTGCTCAACATCGGCGCCTAGGTCGGGCGGAAGCTGATCGAGGTAAGGGAGTCCCCAAGGTGCCCGGACGCCATCAACGGCGGGCAAGCGCTCCACCAGCCAGGCGAGGAGGGTGCCGGGGGCGGACAGCAAGATCCGCTCCTGCAAGTACATCGCCTCGTCATGAGTCAACGCGAGGGTCGCCGTCTCCCAGAGGTCCTCCGGCGGGTCAGGGATTCCGGCGTGCCATGTCCGTCTCGTCGCCTCGATCAGTTCACGCTCGCCGTCGTCCGATCTCAGCCCGCCGCGCTCGGCCCGGTAGATGCCGTCGAGCGCGGCGTGATACTGCTCCAAGGACCCATCGAAGTGACGGATCCCCCACCGGCGAAGGCCGGCCCAATACACGATGCTTGGCGGCCGTTGCAGATTCTCACCGGCCTGGATACCGATGACGCCGCCGGCTTCCGTTCCCCCGCCTGCACGCAGAGCGTGGGCAAGTTCTGCCTGATAGCGGCGGGCACGGCTCCCCGCCTGGGCTGATGGGACGCGCTCGTCCTCAATCCTCCTGTACACCCAAGGAATGAGAAGGAAGTAGCGGGTCCGGGTCTGAATGGTCGATGTACCCGGAAAGAAGTGGTCCGCGAACGCATCGCGGATCGTTCCGATGCCAAGCTCGTCGACCGTTCCCTTCTCGCGGAAGAGGTTGACGACCTCGAGCATCTTGCGACGCTCGGCCTCGTCGTGGTCGAGCCATCCGAACGCGCTGGGCACAGCTAGCGGTACTGCCTCTGTTGCGCCGCCAAGACGCGCTCGCGAACGTCCGCCGGCAGTTCCTCAAGCAGCAGCTCGATCGCAAGGTCATGAAGGGCGACGGCCATCCAGGACCTGCCCTGGAAATGCGCAACGGCGGCCGCATCGGCGAACAGAATGATCTTGCGTGACTGCCCTCCAAGATACCGACGATCGATCCAAACGAGCTTCAGTGCGTCAGCCAGAACCTTGTGCTTCTGCGCTGATTTCGGGACACCAATGTGGGCCCAGACCTCGACTAGAACTGCCGGCGATTCGCTGAAGCCATCAACCTCCGCCCGGAGGCCGTCCTCGTCGCCGAATCGATGGCCTGCCAGGCGTAGTTGCAGGCGGGTACCCAGCTGCCCCAGAAGGACCGCTTCTGCCGCTCGCTGCTCCTGACTATCGCCAGGTTCACCGTCGGTAAGGTCGGCGGGCCCTGTCGAGGTTGGACCGGAGACGGTATCGACAATCCGCTCCTCTGCAAGTGCGACAGGTAGGCCGAGCCGTTCGCGGGCGGTCCGCAACTCAGTGTCCGAGAACAGCGACCGGAACTCCGGCTGCAAAACCACAGCCTCGACGGTTAGATCCTGGCGGCCGGCCTCCCAGAGCGCCGAAAATCCATCGCTCACGTGGTCAGCAGCGAGAAGCTTGTGAGCGGTTGCGAGGCCACCGTCATTCACCAGCATTTCCAGGAATCGCGTGGCGTTGTACTTCGCCTCGACCTTCGCCCGCTGATAGACGTCGCGCATCGCTTCGTCGAACCTGGCGATCAACTCGGGAGGGATCAGTTGTTCGGGCACGGTCCCCATCCTGCAGACGGGTTCACGACAGCTCGGGCGTCGCGGGCCTGGCTATACCTCGTAGACCTTCAGGATTTCGTCTCCGTAGTGATTGATGACCTTGATGGCGATGCGGCCGGATGCAGGGCGTTTGAACGGACGCGACACAGTCGAATAGAGCGACGCCCAGGCAGCCTCGTCGATCTCGGCTCGGAGGG
>JBKJVN010000018.1:0-4216 GCA_046717345.1 Candidatus Limnocylindria bacterium
GACCGCCCACGGCGGCCAGATCCTCGTCTCCCGATCGGCTCATGAAGCCATGACCGATGAGCTCCCGGACGATGTCACCTTCCGCAGCCTGGGGCGGCGCCGCCTGCGCGGCTTTCCGCGTCCGGACCTGATCTACCAGGTGCTGGCCCCCGACCTCCCCAGGAGATTCCCCCGCCTGCGGACCTCGATCTAGCTCAGACCCGCGGCGAGTACAGTCCGCGAATGACTGCCGTCGGAGGCGCCAGCGACCCCGCCCGAGCCGTGGAGCGGACCTACCTGGTCCTCACGCTGCTCACCACCCTGGCCTCGTCGTTCATCTGGGGCATCAACACCATCTTCCTGCTCGACGCGGGCCTCAGTAATGCCGAGGCGTTTGCCGCCAACGCCTTCTTCACGGCGGGCATGGTGCTGTTCGAGATTCCCACCGGCGTGGTGGCCGATACGCGCGGCCGCCGCTTCTCGTTCGTCCTGGGAACGGTGACGCTGCTCTTCGCCACGCTCCTCTACCTCGCCATGTGGCAGGTCCACGCCCCGCTATGGGGCTGGGCCATCGCGTCGGTCCTGCTGGGGTTGGGTTTCACGTTCTTCTCCGGCGCGACCGAAGCCTGGCTGGTGGATGCCCTGCACGCGACCGGCTTCCATGGCCACCTGGACCACGTCTTCGGGCGGGCGCAGACGGTTGGCGGCGCGGCCATGCTGGTCGGAACCGTGGCCGGGGGCGTGCTCGCGCAGATCACCAACCTGGGCGTTCCGTACCTCGTCCGGGCCGCGATGCTGGGGCTGACGATGGTGGTGGCGCTGCGGTTCATGCACGACATCGGGTTCTCGCCGCAGCGGGATGTCAGCGCAGCCAAGGCCGTCCGGACCGTCATCCGGGGTTCCATCGACGGTGGATTCCGGAACCCGCCCGTACGCTGGCTGATGCTGGCCATCCCGTTCACCGCCGGCACCGGAATCTACGTCTTCTACGCCGCCCAGCCGTATCTGCTGGAGCTGTACGGTGATCCGACCGCGTACAGCATCGCCGGCCTGGCGGCCGCGATATTCGCGGGCGTACAGATCGCGGCGGGGCTGATGGTCCCGTGGGTCCGGCGCCTCTTCCGTCGACGGACCGATGCGCTCATCGGCGGCGGCTTCGTGGGCATCGTGATATTGGCGGTACTGGGCTTGAGCCCGGGATTCGTCGTCGCGCTGGTGCTCCTGGCGGTCTGGTCGTTCGTGATTGCCGTCACCCGACCCATGCGATCGGCGTTCCTGAACGGGGTCATCCCTTCCGAGCAGCGGGCCACCGTCCTCTCGTTCGACTCCCTGATGGGCTCGGCTGGGGGCGTGGTCGCCCAGCCATTCCTCGGTCGCGTGGCCGACGTCAGCGGGTACGCGGCGTCCTACCTCGTTTCGGCCGCCGTCCAGGTCCTGGCCCTGCCATTCGTGCTGCTCGCCCGGCGCGAGAAGGCGGCATCGGACCCAATGGATATACTCGATACCTCAGGGTAAAACGTAAGTCGCGAGGCACCGAGACATGTCTGCCACTGCCGCTCCGCGAACCCATCGGGCCCGAGCCGCCGCGCTTACCACCAGCATCGTCGTCCTGACCCTGGTCACGGGCGCCATCCACCTGAGCCTGGGCGGGCTGCTGTTCACCCTCAATGGGCTGGGCTACTTCGCCCTAGCCGCGGCGTTCGTCGTCGGGGCCGCGATCTCCCACCCCCTGGTCGTGCGCTTCAGTTGGCTGCCGCGGGTTGCCCTCATCGGCTACGCCGTGGCCTCGATCGTGGCCTGGCTCGTGATGGGCGGCCGCTACGAGCTGGCCTACCTCACCAAGGGTGTCGAGGTCGCGCTCATCGTCCTTGTCATCCTGGACATCTACCGCGTCTTCGGCGGCCCGGTTGGCCTCGTCCGCCACGCCGTCGCCTCAGTGCGCTGGACGCTGGCCGGAGCCGGCAATGTGCTGAAAACCCGTGGGGCGGCAAAGAGTTAGGTCTGGCTCACCCCACCCGCTCCCGCGGGGCGATAGAGGTAGCGCTGCTCGAGAGCCGCCGCAGTCAGGAAGTTTCGGAGCGGGGGCGTGTGCGCGGGCGTGGCTGATCGAGATCCGATGCCTCTCAAATCAGTGGCCGGTCCGCTCAGAGATAGACAGGCAGAAGCTGCGCACCTCCGCATTGAACTGGGCGGGTTGTTCAAGGTTGCTGACATGCCCGGCCCCGGAGATCACGGCGAGCCCCGCGCCGGGTATCGCACGGTGGATCTGGTGCGCGACGGCCATCGGTGACCGCGAGTCCGCGTCCCCCCAGACAAGTAGCGTGGGGGCCCGGATAGTCGCGAGGAGATCGCGGGTGTCCGCGTTTGCCAGTGCCGTCGCCATCAGCCGAAAGCCGATCGGGTGGAAGTCGGCCATGATGCGTCCCAACTCTTCTCGGGCTTCCTGGGCCGGAGATGCGCTGAACATGCTCGGCAGGTACATGGGCACGAACTCGGCCGGCGGCAGCGTTGCGTCGCGTCGGCAGGCCGCCAGGCGCTCTTCGGGGATGGGCTCGGGAAGCGAACCCTTCCAGCCTGCGTACGTATCGGCCAGGACTAGCGACCGCACGGTCACGGAGTGGCGCCGATAGAACTCTTGGGCCAGAAGACCTCCCCACGAAAGGCCGAGGATGTGCGCCGATCGAACCCCGACGGCCGCAAGGAATCCCGCGAGGCAATCCGCCCAGTCGCCGATCCCGAACGTCTCTGGGGGATCGGGCGACTGACCCGCGCCCGGTGCATCCCAGGCGATCACATCGAACTGGTCCGAGAGGCCTTCGAGTTGTGGCCTCCACACTCGTGAATCGTGGGTAAACCCATGCAACAGAACCAGCGTCTGACCATCCCCGGTCCGCTGATACGCGACCGAAAGAGCTCCTACGCCAACGCGAAGCAGCATGTCCCTCGGCGGCGCGCCCTCATGGGCGCGTCCCGCACCTGTGGAACCTACGCGAAGAATTCGTCAAACGCGGCTGTATCACGCATCAACGCCCAGAACTCGGCGATCTGGCCATCGGGGTTCATGCGATACATTTCCACGCCGTGCTGGTCGAAGCGCTTGCCATCACGCGAGTGGTCCCAGTGAACCCGAGTAACGATCCATTCGTCGGTAGCGACGACTCCTTCCACCTCGATCTTGAAGTTCGTAATGACCGGCTTCCCAGTCGCGGAGAACTCCGGAACGAGTTCCTCGAACAGCGCCATGGTCTCGGCCTTGTTGCGGTCGCCGGAGAATCGATGCCTTCCCGGCACGTGCCAAACGAGGTCGTCGGCGAGCAGCTCGCGGATCGTGTTTGCATCGCCCGTGTTGAACGCTTCGTAGGCACGCCAATAGCGCGCGACGTTGGGATGCTCCGACATGAACTCCCTCGCTCTCTAAGGTGACGACCACGACGCAAAGTGTGATCAGCCGCCCGTGCCCGGGTCTCCCTCGGCCATCCGCCTGACGCGCTCCTCGATGTCGATGCCGTCCTCTTCCACCCCCTCCATGTAGATATGCCCCCACGCGAACTGCCCGTCACGGATGCCGAAGATGTTCACCCCGCGCAGATGGAGCCGAGTCCCATCGGCTCGAGTCCCCGACCAGTCGTGCTCGATCCAGGCCGTGTCACCCTGCACCGCCACCCGCTCCACCTCAGTCTTGAAGTCCGCCATGCCGTCGAGGACCGTGCCCCATCGCTTGCGCACTTCCGTGCGGCCGCCGGAGATCTGCCGGGTCGGATGGACGGGCTCGACGTCGTGGTAGTCCGGGGCGAAGCAGCTGACGATCGCCTCCAGATCATGGTCGTTGATGGCTTGGACGAATCGCTCTACCACCGATCTTGCGTCTGCTTGTGCCTCGCCGCTCATGGCCACGTTCCGTCCTCCGCTTTGCTTCTTCCCCGATTCGCTTACCCGCTGCGAGGAATGGGACCATCTTGCGCCGTCCCACGGTCTCCAGACAGTCATCGGCTCGGACGAACGCGCCATGCGCTGCCAGCTGCGCACCGGTCTCAAGCCGTACCGGCGGGCGTTCAGCGCGAGCTGAGGCGGATGAAACCGCCCAGGTGATCCGGCTCGACGCTCAGTGTGACGCCGGCTGAGGTCGCCGCCTGTCGCATCGTCTCCAGGGCTTGCTGGCTGGGTCTGCCGTAGAACTCCCACCCTGCCGGGTCCACGTACTCGTACGCCGCTCGTCCCCGTTCATCCGACCCCTGAA
>JBKJVN010000019.1:0-4551 GCA_046717345.1 Candidatus Limnocylindria bacterium
CACGAGGACGATGCGGAGAGGGCGGTGCGCGCCGCGCTGGATCTCGTAACGGCCGTAGGCGCCTTGACCGATGCCGGTCAGTCACTCCAGCTCCGGGCCGCCGTGCTCACCGGGGAGGCGGCGGCGACCATTGGTGCCAGCGGCCAGGGGATGGTGGCCGGAGACCTGGTGAACACCGCCTCGCGCCTGCAGGGCGCCGCGCCTCCCGGCACGGTGCTGGTCGGCGAGTCCACCTACCGGGCCACGTCGGGGGCGATCGGCTACGAGGAGGCCGGTGAGCAGGTGCTCAAGGGCAAGACCGCCCCGATCGCCGCCTGGCGGGCCGTCCGCGTCATGGGCATGCGGGGTGGCGCCGGGCGCCGCACCGCCCTCGAACCGCCGTTTGTCGGCCGCGACGACGAGCTGCGCCTGATCAAGGATCTGTTCCACGCCACCATCCGCGAGCGGAAGCCGCGGCTGGTGACCGTGGTCGGCCAGGCCGGGATCGGGAAGAGCCGGCTGGGCTGGGAGTTCCAGAAGTACATCGACGGCGTGACCCTGACCGCCCGCTGGCACGCCGGCCGCTCACCGTCCTACGGGGAGGGGATCAGCTTCTGGGCGCTGGCCGAGATGATCCGCGAGCGGGCCGGCATCGCCGAAACGGATGACCCCGAGACCGCCCGCCGCAAACTGGCCGCCACGACCGAGGAATGGCTCACCGACCCCGAGGAGCGACGCTGGGTCGAGCCGCGCCTGGCGGGCCTGCTCGGCCTGGAGGACATGCCGACCGGACAACGGGAGGAGCTGTTCGCCGCCTGGCGGACGTTCTTCGAGCGCATCGCCGACCGCGAACCGGTGATCCTGGTCTTCAAGGACCTGCACTGGGCCGACGCGGCGCTGCTGGAGTTCATCGAGCACGTCCTGACCTGGTCGCGCAGCCACCCCATCTACGTGCTGGCCATGACCCGTCCTGAACTGTTCGAGCGCCATCCGGCGTGGGGCGGCAGCGCCGTGCGCAACGCGACCACGCTGGCCCTCGAGCCTCTGGCCGATGGACCGATGCGGGAGCTCCTGCACGGCCTGGTGCCCGGTCTCCCGAACGACGCGGTGGCTACCATCCTGGCCCGGGCGGAGGGGATTCCGCTGTACGCGGTCGAGACCGTTCGGATGCTCATCGACCAGGGGCGCGTGGTGGCCGAAGGGGACGGCTACGTGCTTTCCGGCCCGATCGAGAAGCTGGCCGTGCCGGAGACGCTCCAGGCGCTGGTGGCGGCCCGGATCGACGCCAACGATCCGGAGGATCGCGCCCTGCTGGCCGACGCGGCGATCCTGGGCCAGAGCTTCACCCCGGCCGCGCTGGCCGGCGTGACAGGAAGGGATGAGGCCGCCCTGCCCGACGCCTTGGAGCGCCTGGTCAGGCGCGAGCTCTTGATCCGTGACGAGGACCCGCGCTCGCCCGAACGGGGCCAGTACCGGTTCGTGCAGGCCATTGTGCGCGAGATCTCGTACGAAACCCTGTCCAAGAAGGACCGCCGCGCCAAGCACCTGGCCGCGGCCCGGTATTTCGAGGCGCTGGGCGACGAGGAGGTAGCCGGCGTCCTGGCCAGCCACTACCTCGAGGCGCTGCGTGCCACGCCGGCGGGACCCGAGGCCGATGCCCTGGCGGCGCAGACTCGCATCGCGCTGCGCGCGGCCGCCGACCGCGCGACGGCGCTCCACTCCCACGCCGTCGCGCTCCGCCACCTTCAGGACGCCCTGACCATCACGTCCGATCCAGCCGAGCAGGCCGCGCTCCACATGGACGTCGCGATCGCCGCCGACAGCGTCGGGAATACGGACTCGGTAACCCATGCGCTGCAATCTGCGGAGCTGGCGTCCGGGCGTGGAGACCGCGCGAATGCGGTACGAGCCTCGACCCTGGCAGCCAAGTTCAGCGTCAACAACGGCCACGGCGTGGAGGCGATCGCCATCCTCGAGCCGCTGGTGACCGGGCTGTCCGAGGACCAGCCCGGGGCGGCTGCCGCGTTTGCCGAGTTGGCCCGGGTCTACATGCTCACTGACCGCAACCCGGAGGCGGTCGAAATGGCCGACAGGGCGCTCCGCGCCGCGGCGACATCGCGCGAGACTGAGGTCATCGTCGAGGCACTCGTAAGCCGGGGCCCGGCCATCGCTGACGCGGGGCGCATCGACGAAGCCGAAGCGACGCTCCGGGGAGCCATCATCCTCGCCGATCGCAACCGCCACTACTGGTCGGCCCTGCGGGCGCGCAACAACCTCCAGTCGACCATTGTCGAAGAGGTCAAGAGCTCGGACATGCTCGCCCTTGTGGATGAGGGCGTCGAGCTGGCGCGGAGATTCGGGTACGTCGGTTGGCTCGTCCAATTCCTCACCCACCGCCTTCCGACGCACATCGAGATGGGCGACCTCGACGCCGCTGAGACCGACTCGGCCGAGCAACTTGAGCACGCAAACGTCCGGACCGGATTTCCCGCCGCCTACCGCGCACAGCTCGAGGCAATGCGAGGCGATGTCGCGCCCAGCCGGGCAGGCGTTGAGGAGGCGATCGAGGTCCTCCAATCGATCGACACCCTGCCACAGCGGGCCGGTCTCGAAGTCGAGATCACGCGAGGGTTCCAGCTCCTGGGCGACCCGGCCGAGGCATTGCGTCGGATCCAGGCATTCCCTGGAGGTGGAGGACAGGACATCTTCATGACGTCAACCGGCGCTCTTGCCGCGGCACAGTTGGGAGACCGGGCCGCGCTGGAGAGAATCACCGCGAGCTTTGCACAGCACCGGGCATCTGCGCTCGCCAGCGCAGTTCGTCTCCAGCTCCGAGCGGCGACGGCGGCGACCGCCGAGCGTTGGGACGAGGCCCAGGCCACATACCCGGAGGCGCTTACCGCCTTCCGCAGCCTGGAATTCAACCTGAATGCCTCAATCCTCGCCCTCGAGTACGCCTCGTATCTCGGGGACCGATTCGAGGAAGCGCGAGCCGCGGGCGCCGCGGCGGAGGCCTGGTTTGCCGAGCGCGGCGCGGCAGGGGTAGTTGAGCGCTACCGTGCGGCCTTCAATGGGACCCCTGCCCCACCGGCGACACGCATCGGGGTGACTCCCAAGGCCATCCCGGTCGACGCGGAGCAGACCGCGTGAACTGCCCGTCCTGCGGGACGCCCGCGGCGCCCGGCACCAAGTTCTGCGCCGAATGCGGGACCTCCCTGGCCGGCGGCTGCCCGTCGTGTGGGACACAGAACGTCCCCGGCGCGAAATTTTGCGTGGAATGTGGCACGAACTTGGCGACGGGCCCTGTGGCCCCCGCCCCGGAACAGCCGGTTCCGGCGACCGGTTCAGCCGAGCGCCGTCTGGTATCGGTCCTGTTCGCAGACCTCGTCGGTTCCACCACCCTGGCCGAGGATCGTGACCCGGAGGAGACGCGAGAGCTCCTGACCCGCTACTTCGACGCGTCCAACGAGATCATCACCCGCTACGGCGGGTCGGTCGAGAAGTTCATCGGCGACGCCGTGATGGCCGTCTGGGGCGTCCCCGTCGCCCACGAGGACGACGCCGAGCGCGCGGTGCGAGCTGCCCTCGACCTGGTCGCCGCGGTTGGGAACATGACCGATGCCGGCGCAGCCCTCGCCCTCCGGGCGGCAGTCCTGACCGGGGAGGCCGCGGCCACCGTCGGCGCGTCCGGTCAGTCCATGGTTGCCGGCGACCTGGTGAATACCGCGTCGCGCCTCCAGGGAGCGGCGCCGGCCGGTTCGGTCCTGGTCGGCGAGGCCACCTGGCGAGCGACGAACGAGGCCATCGCGTACGAGAAGGCCGGCGAGCAGCTGCTGAAAGGCAAGGCGGCGCCAATCCAGGCATGGCATGCCCTCCATGTCCAGGCGATGCGGGGCGGGGCCGGCCGGACCGGCACGCTCGAGCCGCCATTCGTGGGCCGCGACGAGGAGCTGCGCCTGGTCAAGGACCTGTTCCACGCGACGGGGCGCGAGCGCAAGCCGCGGCTCGTCTCGATCATCGGACAGGCCGGTATCGGGAAGCATCGGCTGGCCTGGGAGTTCGAGAAATACCTCGACGGGATCAGCGAGACCGGGTACTGGCACTCGGGCCGCTCGCCGGCCTACGGGGAGGGGATCAGCTTCTGGGCTCTGGCCGAGATGGTCCGTGAGCGGGCGCGGATCGCCGAGGGCGTCGACCCCGACGAGGCCCGTCGGCTGCTGGCGGCCAGCGTGAGCGAGTTCGTCGCCGACCCCGAGGAGCGGCGCTGGATCGAGCCCCGACTGGCGGGCCTGCTGGGCCTGGAGCCGATGCCCGCCGGCGAGAAGGAGGAGCTGTTCGCCGCGTGGCGGACGTTCTTCGAGCGGATCGCCGACCGCGACCCGGTGATCATGGTCTTCGGCGACCTGCACTGGGCCGACCAGGGCCTCATGGACTTCATCGAGCACCTCCTGACCTGGTCGCGCGCCCACCCCATCCTGGTCATCGCCCTGGCCCGGCCGGAGCTGTTGGAGCGCCGCCCGGGGTGGGGTACGACCGTCCGCAACGCGGTCACGATCACCCTCGAGCCGATGC
>JBKJVN010000020.1:0-23540 GCA_046717345.1 Candidatus Limnocylindria bacterium
CCGTGCGACCGACTACCAGCGGGCCGATGGAGACCTCGCGGACCGTGCCATGGTCGAACTCGATCAGCTCATCGGGCTGGTCGAAGTTCTTGATATCGAAGGGTGCCATCGCCCGAGTCTCGAACCGAGGCGCGCATGCGTCAAGGCTCAGGTCACGTGCAGCACGCCGATCATGCCGTAGGCCTCGTGGTTGGGGAAGTGACAGATGAAGATCACGTCCCCCGGCTCGTCGAAGGTCAGGGTTGTCTGCGCCGAGGTGAACGCGGGGATCGAGACCTCGTCGGGGCGCTCCCCGTGGACTGGTTCGGTGCCGTTGCGGTGGCGCTCGTGAAAAGCCGCGCCGCCAATCAGCCACTCATGGTCGATCGGGTCCTCGTTGACCAGCACGAACGTGACCGGGACCCCGTGCGGGACGGTCATCTCGGCCGGGGTGAAGGCGGAGTAATGGATCAGGATCTCCACCCGCTGCGGGGTCGGTGAGGCGCCACAGCCGGCGACGACCGCCGCTCCGAGGAGCAGGGCGATCGCCGCCAGAGTGCGGGAGGGAATCATCACGCCCCGGCGAGCGGCGGGGACTCGCGTCGGCGCAGAATCGATGCGGCGAACCAGGCCGCCAGGAGCGGCAGCGCCAGGGCGAAGGCCAGCAGCGCCACGGCCCGCGGCGTGGCCCACGGGGCCGGAGTGGGCCCATATGGCAGGAAGCCGGCGTCGGCGAGCGAAGGTGTACCGCCATCGGGATCGATGGCCAGGTCGAACGTGATGTCGGCCGCGCTGCCGTTGACCCGCACCTTGGTCAGCCATGCGCTGTCGGGGATCCACTCCATGCCCGCATCGGACCGCAGGTCGTCCAGCAGCAGGTCGTTGGCCTTCCCGCTGTGCGCGAGCTCGAGCCCGTTGGGGCCGAGCGCCGAGCCGGGAGCGGGCAGCAGGCCCGGGCGGTGGTCGGTCAGCAGGTACACGTCGGCCTCCACGATGTCCGCCTCGGTCTTGCCGAGGGCCAAGATCCGGAGCGGCACCCAGGGGTCGTCGGTCGGGATGGTCAGGTGGACCGGTGTCCCATCCCCCACTGCCTGACCGCGCTCGGCGGCCGCATCGGCGTCGAACACGGCGGCCAGGAAGATCGGCGAGCGGTTGGCGTAGAAGTCGAGCACTTCAGGCGCATCCGGCGGCAAACGGAATCCGTGCTCGGTGGCCCAGGCACCGACCTCGGGCCCGCCACCGCGCAAGATCGTGATGTCCAGCGCGTCGATCCGGACCTCGAGCAGGACCTGGGCCTCAGCCGCGCCGACCCGGGCCGCATCCGCGGCCAGGAAGAGCTGGGGCTCGGTCTCGATGTTGAGGCGCTGGAGCGTCCAGTCGCCGCCCCGTTCAACCTTGGTCGGGACGTCGGGGAGCGGCACCAGGCTCCCGAACTCACCCTCTCCGCCGGCGAAGGCGAATGAGGTCACGTAGTGTTCGACGCCGTCGTGATAGCCGGCGAAGGTCGTGGTGCGCAGGAGGTTGACCGCGCCGTTGGGCCCGATCAGGCCTGCGCAGCCGAGCGTCGGCCCAGCGAAGACGAGGAGGGCGGTGGTAGCAGCCACGAGAGAGATCAAACGCCGCATGGGATCGGTCCTCCATCAGGCGGCCCGGCTGCAGGCCATGCTCAGTTGATGGGGGCAGGACGGCGCCCGACGCCGGACGGTTCCCGTTGGTGACCGATGCCGCCCGGATCACGCGGGCAGCGAGCTAGGCCTCCCGGAAAATCTGGTCGTGCTCGCGGACGTGGTCCGCGACCTGGAGGGCCACGTCGTCCCCGGGTCCGGCGGATTCGACCTTGGCGTGTTCGACTTCCATCGAATCCACGGTCTGCTCGACGTTTGTGGTGTGGCCGCGGATGTGGATCCGGTCGCCGACGCTGAGCTTATCGGTCAGGGTGACGGCCGCCACCGAGAGGTGGCCGAAGTAATGGGTGACCGACCCGATCGATTGCCCCGGATCGTGTTCTTCAGACATCCTGTTGCCCTCCTCGGAGAGTTCCACTGTGGGGCGTCCCGCGGCGCTTCGTCAAGATGGCGACCCGACCGCCGCGTAGAGGTGGCGCGGCTCGTTGAATCCCTTCAGCTCATGGAACCCGCGATCGTCGAATGCGATCCCCGAGCCCGCCACGAGCCCGTGGGTCGTATCCGAAACCAAGACCTCTCCCGCGCCGGCGAGCGCCATGACCCGCTGTGCGGCATGCACCGCCTGACCGCGCAAGTCTCCGTCGACGACTTCCACCTCACCCGTATGGATCCCGACCCGAACCTCCAGATCCAGCCGCCGCGCCGCAGTCGCGATCCCGACGCCGCAGCGCACCGCCCGGGCGGGGGTATCGAACGTCGCAAGGAAGCTGTCCCCGGTCATCTTCACCTCGCGGCCGCGGTGGGTGAGCAGCAGCCGTCGCACGTCGCTGGCATGCGATGCCAGCAGTCGCTTCCAGGCCGCGTCTCCCATCCGTTCTGCCGCCTGCGTTGAGCCGACGATATCGGTGAAGAGCAGCGTCGTCAGCTGGCGCTCGGCCTCCTCCGCGGGCTTGCCCCACCCTTCGACGTCCTGGAACTCGAAGCTGACCGCCGGCTCATCCCCCACCACCCAGGCGTCATGTCCCGGCGCGAGGTCGAAGAACGTGCCAGGCCTGGCCTCAAAGGTAGACCCGTCGGCCATGACCCCGGCGAGGCGTCCGCTGATGGCGACGCCGACGTGGCGGAACTGGCACCACTCGGTTCCCGCAATGGGCGCGATGTCCTCTTTCCAGCGCCAGCCCGGCTGAAGGACGCCCCAGGCAGCGGTCAGCGAGCCAAGGCTGACCAGCCGAGCCTCCCCGTGGGGGAAGGACACGGTCTCATCGGGCTGATCGAAGCTTCGGACCTTGCTGGCTCCCACGTCGGTGAGTGTCAGGCCCGCGCGTGGAGGGGTCAAGGGCGGAGGCGCTCAGCGTCCAGGCGAGCGACCAGCGCCTTGGGGGCAACCGCGCGATAGCTCTCCTCGATCCACTCCTCGAGCATGTCGAGCGGCGCGTCCTCTGGCGGGGTGAGCCAGACCCAGTGCCCCCGGTCGAGGCCATAGCCCGGGGAGGTGCCCCACGGCAGTGAGAGCGCCGCGTCGCTCGATTCGGGCAGCTTCACGGTGAGCCCGAAGGGTCGCTCGGCGTCGGGCTGGCCGAAGAACGCGAAGACCTTCTTGCCGACCTTGGCCACGTTCTCGCCCCACGGGTGGTCCTCGTAGGCCTCGGGCAGACCCAAGGCGTAGGCGCGCAGCGGCTCGGCGAGCGGATGCACGCACAAGAGCCTAGCGGAACATGCGCCGCTGCTTGGTGAGGTCGAACCGGGCCTGGCGGGCGGGGTCAGCGGGCTCGGCTATGACCGCCTCCACCGGCTCAAGGTGACGGGCGACCACGTTGAGTACCGCGCCCTCGACCTGGAGCCGCCCGTCGATGACGAGCAGCGGGTGGCGGTGCAGGACAGCCCGGTAGCGGCGGTACACGTCGGGGCGGAGGGTGATGTTCATCATCCCCGTCTCGTCCTCCAGGGCCAGGAACACGAAGCCCTTGGCGGTCATGGGGTGCTGGATAGAGGTCGCCACCCCACCCATGCGGACGGTGGCGCCGTTCCGCTGCTCCCCGGCCCCGCGGACCGTCAGCACGCCACGCTCCGCCAGCCGGTCGCGGAACAGCTCGACGGCGTGGGTCGTGGGCGACAGGCCCAGCTCCCGGTAGTCGGCGGCCACGCGTTCGGCGCGGCTCATCGGCGGCAGGGTGGCCCCCACCTCGCCCGTGGCGGCATCGGTCAGGCCCAGCGGGGGACGCTGGGGATCGGCATCGGGCAGGGTGGCCCGCAGCTGCCAGAGCAGCTCGCGGCGGGGCGTATCGGTCCAGTCGAAGGCACCGATCGCAATCAGGCGCTCGACCACGGGCTCGGCCAGGGCCGTGCGAGCCACGAAGTCGCGCACGCTCCGGTACTGACCGATGGCGCGCTCGCGCTCGAGCACCACGCGCGCGGCCTCGTCGATGCCCTTCACCTGGCGCAACCCCAGGCGGACAGCGAAGTCGCGGGCCGGGTCGCCGTCCGAGCCTGCATCGCCGGAGTCCCCGATGCGCTCGGTCTCGTGCTCCCAGGCCGAGCGGTTGACGTCCACCGGCAGGATGGTCAGGCCGTGGCGACGCGCGTCGTTGACCAGGGTGGCGGGCGAGTAGAAGCCCAGCGGCTGGTTGTTCAGCAGCCCGGCCAGGTAGTGCGCGGGGTAGCGGAGGCGGAGCCAGGCGGTGTCGTACGTGATCTTGGCGAAGGCCGCGGCGTGGGCCCGGGCGAAGCCGAACTCGGCAAAGGCTGAGCAGCGGCGGAACAGCTCCTCAGCGTCGGGCTCGGTCAAACCCGTGCGTAAGGCGCCGGTAATGAACCGATCCCGCTCCCGCTGCATGGCCTGGTGGGAGCGGTGGGATCCCATCGCCTTGCGGAAGATGTCGGCCTCGGTGGCCGAGTAGCCGCACACTGTGATGGCGATCTGCATGACCTGCTCCTGGTACAGGATCACGCCCAGGGTATCCTCCAGGATGGGCTGCAGGCTGGGGTGGGCGTAGACCACCTCCTCGGTCCCGGCGCGGCGCCGCAGGTATGGATGGACCGCGTTGCCCTGGACCGGGCCGGGGCGAATGATGGCCACCTGGACCACGAGGTCCTCGAACCGCTCGGGATGGGCCTTGGGCAGCGCCTGCATCTGGGCCCGGGACTCGACCTGGAACACGCCCACCGTGTCGGCGGCGCGGATGGACCGGAACACCTCCGGGTCGTCATGTGCCAGGGCGTCCAGGTCGGGGCGCTGGCCGGTGTCGCGCTCGATGCGGTCCACGGCGTCCGACACCGCGCCCAGGGTTCGCAGGGAGAGCAGGTCGATCTTCACCAGGCCCAGGGCCTCGACGTCCTCCTTGTCGTACTCGGTGACGACCCGACCCGGCATGGTGGCCCGCTCGATGGGGACCAGCTCAGTGATCGGGGTCCGGGTGACGAGCATCCCGCCGACGTGGATCCCCAGGTGGCGCGGGAATCCGTCGATCTCGGCGCACAGGGCCAGCAGCCACTGCCATCGGTTGCGCGGCTGGATGACGGCTTCGCCGGGTGGCGCTTCGGCAAGGACCGATGGGCGGGGACGGCGGTCCGCCGGCATGCCGCTCTCCGGATCGACCGGCACGTGCCCATCGTGGCCACTCGGATCGCTCACCCCCGGATCGCCGGCCGCGCCCGTATAGCGCTGCCGCTCCCAGCCCTCGTGACGCACCTGGACCGATGATTGGTCCAGGGCATTCGGCCGGCGGGGTGGGTACCAGCCGCTTTCGCTGTACGGGCGCCCGTCGTGGTCGCCGGCCGCCTCGCGAGCCCGTGCCTCGGCAGCCGCCAGGTCGGGGCGCAGGGTGGGCCGGCCGCGGAAATGCCACGGGTTGTCGTTGCTGCGGACGACCAGTGGGGCGGCATCGCCATCGGACCTCACATCGGCTTTCGCATCGGTCTGGCCCAGCTCCTCGAACAGCCAGCCGAACTCGCCGTCCAGCGCCAGGTCGGCCGCCACCTCGGATGCGTCGCGAGTGTCGAGCGCCTTGGCCACCCGATCCACCACCTCGGCCGGGAAGGCGAGCGCCTTGGCCACCTCGCGCACCGCGGACCGGGCGCGGTAGGTGATGACGTTGCAGACCATGGCCGCATGGTCGGTGCCGTAGCGGCGGTACAGGTACTGGATGATCTCCTCGCGGCGGTTGACGTCGAAGTCGATGTCGATGTCGGGCAGCGCGCGGGCCTCGTTGATGAAGCGCTCGAACAGGAGCTTGTGCTCGATGGGGTCGACCTTGGTGATGCCCAGGCAGTACGCCACGATCGAGTCGCCGGCACTCCCCCTTCCCTGACCGATGATCCCGTTCCGGCGCGCGAACTCCATCAGGTCCCACACGATCAGGAAGAACTCGGCCAGGTTGGTGCGGTCGATGACGCTCAATTCGTGTGTCAGCTGCTCCAGGGCGCGCTTGGTAATGGGCCGATAACGACGCCGTAAGCCGTCGTGGGCAAGCTGGTACAGGTAGGAAAACGGCGTCTCCCCGTCGGGAACGGTGAAGCCCGGGAACCGATAGCGCTCGAAGCCCAGGTCCAGCCGGCAGGCCTGGCCGATGGCTGCCGCCCGCGCCATCCCGTCGTGCCAGGCACGCCGGGCGCGAGGGTCGGGCAGGTCGGCGCCGATGGCCGCAATCTGGGGGCCGGTCTTGAGGTCGTACTCGGCGTTCGGCAGGCGCAGCTCGCACGTGTCGTCCAGCGAGGCGCCGTGGCGGATGGCGACCAGAACGTCCTGGAGCCGATGGGAGGCCGGCTCGGCGTAGTGGACCTCGTTGGTGACGACGGTGGGGAGGCCCGTTTCATCGGCCAGTGATGCCAGCTCGAAGACGAGCCAGTCGTCGTCGGGAAGCAGGTGATGGGACAGCTCCACGCAAAAGTCCCCGTCGGGGAAGCAACGTGCCCAGCGTTCCGCCGCGGCCCGTGCCGCGGCCCGCTCCCCGGCCAGCAGGCGGCGCGGGACCTCTCCGTTTCGGCAGCCGCTGAGCCCGATCAGGTGGCCGCGCGCTTCGTCCAGGGCGGCCTCGAGGCGCGCCGCCTCGAAGACGGGGAACGCCTTCTCGCCGGCCAGGTGGCCGGCGGACACGAGCCGCGACAGGGCGGCATACCCGTCCGGGTCGCGGGCCAGCAGGACCAGGTGGTCGCCCGGGGCGGGACCGGCGTGATGCTCCCCCGGCCAGCCGCGGCTGGCCTTCGGCCCGCGGAGTGGCGCCGCCAGGCGCCGCCCGCGCCGCGCCGCCCGGAGCTCCCGCTCATCGCGGGGGATGGCCAGCTCCACGCCCAGGATCGGGACCACCGGGGACAGGCCCGCGGCGCGGCCCTCATCGGTCTGGGTCTGCTCGGCCGCCTTCCACAGGCGCACCGCCGCGTACAGCCCCGCGTGGTCGGTGAGGGCGAGTGCCGGCATCCCGATCGTGGCCGCCCGGGCCACCAGGTCCTCGGGGTGGCTGGCCCCGTCGAGGAACGAGAAGTTGCTGTGAACGTGGAGCTCGCAGTAGGCGTCCGGCGCGACCATCGGACGGTCCAGTATAGAACGGCTGTTCTGTTTGTCGAGACCCGACTCGCCAGCCCGGCCTTGACGCCTGGAGCGGGGCCGCTCAGCATCGTGGAGGGTGGAAAACAAGATGCGGACCGGCCCGATTCTCGCCGTCGTCATCATCATCGCCATCGCCGTCGGCCTGGCCGTGGCAGTTCTTGCCGGAATGCCCGGAGGTCAGCCATCGCTCACGGCCGAACCGAGCGCGCTCGCGAGCGCGGAGCCGTCACTAACGCCAGAACCCACACAGCCGATTGGATGTGAGTCGGCCCACGAATCGGGGACCTTGAGGCTCCGGATCGAGGCAATCGGAGAGACTGGCCGGACCTGGGTCATCAGCATCTATGACGATGGCCGGGTTCTGACACCCGGGATCACGCCCAACGTGTACAGCGACGAGGCGTGGATGATCGTCCGCTTCCTCACCGATGCGGGCGTCGAGCGACTGGTGGGCGAGGTCCTCGACACGGGCCTGTTCGAGGCGAGCGCACAGTACCCGCCAGTCCCGCTCCCGGGCGTTGAACCCCCCGGCCGAGGCGCATCGGGTTACAGCATCACCGTCGCTCGGGGTTCCGAGCAGGTCGTGGTCGGCTGGACCTCCGTCTACGCCGACGATGCAACCTTTTACGAACCCTCCCCGGAGCGCGAGGCGCTCGATGCTCTGGCAACGCACATGGTCGACTTCACAACGTGGCTGCCGGCCGAAGAGTGGGCGTCAACTGAGCAGTGCGACTATCAGGCCCAGCGCTTCCTGGTCTTCGTCGAGGCTCAAGCCTGGGGCGGCAGCCTCGATGAGCTGCCGGTTGACATCGCGGACATCGATTGGCCGCTGGGTGGCGAGATACTCGATTGGGGCGAGGAAATCGACGTGTCCGCGGCCGACCCCGCCTATCTGCTCCGCTGCGGGGAGGTGAGTCGCGACGAGGCCGTCACGCTTTCGGATGGGCTCCGAGCGCCTGGAGCCGAGCCGTATCTGGATGAGGGATTGGGTACCGCCGCATATGTCGAGCTGCGACTTGGGGATCGGGCGGAGACGCGAGTCGTGTCGGTCTACATCGAGCCGCTCATGCCTGACGAATCAGGTTGCACCGACCAGCCGCCAAACCCTTTCGGCATCTAGAGGACGGAACCGCGCGGGATACTGTGGCGTCTGGCGGGTGACAACCATCCATACCCGGAGACCACGTCCGTGAAGACCCCGCGAGCCATGCTCCTGATCGGGCTCACCATCCTGGCCTTTGTCATCTCCGCCTGCTCCGGTGCGGCTCTCGCGCCGTACAAGCCCGGCGAGGTCCCGGTCGGTGACACGACCGGGCGCGACCTCGTGGAGCCCGGGGCGGCGGTCGCTCCCGATGAAGACGGCGGATTCACCGGCGAAGGCGCTGATGCGGGGCAGGCAGATCGGTCGATCATCAAGACCGGGGAGATCACGGTCGAGGTCGACAACGTGGCCGAGACCACCGGCGCGGTCCGCGCCCTGGCCCTCGAATTGGACGGCTACATCAGCAGCTCGTTCCAGGGCGAGTTCGAGGAGTCGGCCACCCTCACTATGCGCATCCCGGCCGACCGTTTCGACGAGGCCATTGCCGCGGTCCACGACCTGGGCGGCGACGTCAAGGCCGAGGCCACGCGCGAGGAGGACGTCACCGCGGCCGTGGTCGACATCGAGGCCCGACTGACGAACCTGCGGGCGGCGGAGGTGGAGTACCGCGAGCTCATGGATCGCGCCGAGCGGATCGAGGACATCCTGGCCATCCAGAACCAGCTGTTCCAGGTGCGTGGCGAGATCGAGGCCATGCAGGCCCAGCTGGAGTACTACAACGACCAGGCCGACATGGCGACTCTGACCGTGTCCATCATCCCGGGGGCGGTCGAGCAGGCAACCACCGACTTCGACCCCGGCGCCATCGTCCAGGAAGCAGTCGCCCAGCTGGTCGGCTTTGGCCAGTGGCTGGTCGGCGCCGGAATCTGGTTCGTGATCGTGGGCCTGCCGGCCCTCGCCGTGCTCGGGATCGCGCTCTTCATCGGATTCCGAGTCCTGCGGCGCATTTCGCCCAATCCGGCGAAGGCCAAGGAACAGCGCCCCGGCGACTGAGTCCGGGCAGCCATAGACCGATACGGCCCGGCCGCTGGCGCGGCCGGGCCGCGGCGTGCAACTGCGATGGGCGATCATCGGCCCGACGTGACAAGCCTGGACATCCCGGTGGTGGAGACCGAGCGACTCATGTTGCGCGGATTCCGCGAGGCCGATATCGATGGTCTGTTCGCCCTGGCCCAAGACCCGCTCATCGCCGAGCACGTGGCATACAACAACGTCCCCCTCCGCGAGGCGTGCTGGCGGTCGATCGCGCTGTGGCTTGGCCACTGGGCGCTTCGGGGCTTCGGGATGTGGGCCGTCGAGGAGCGGTCGAGTGGCACGTTCATCGGTCGGATCGGCATCTGGCAGCCCGAGGGCTGGCCGGGGACCGAGGTCGGCTGGCTGCTGGGGCGCGCGTTCTGGGGCCAGGGCTACGCCACCGAGGCGGCCCGGGCGTCCCTAGACTGGGGGTTCACGCACCTCGACGTTCCGGAGCTGGTGAGCGTCATCCGACCGGACAACAAGCCGTCCATCGCCGTGGCGGAGCGGATCGGCGAGCGATACCGCGGCGAAGTTCCGTTCCGAGGCGACACGACCGGGCTGTGGGCGATCACCCGGGCCGAATGGGAGGCGCAGCGCGCCGCGGGCGGATAGCCGCCTCGACTACAGCCTTCGATAGGTGGCTTCGTCCCGTCGGCCGACGTGAGTGACCCAGATCTCCCGCTCCGAATCGCGAACCGCATAGATAATCCGCCATGGCTTCCCATCGATGCGGAGTCGGATCCGGTACAGATCGCGCCCGCGGAGCTTCCGGCAGCCGGCCGGACGCGGATCATCCCTCAGGGCCAGGATGACGCCGCGCAGCGCAACGAAGGTGGGCCCTCGCAACTTGCCCAGGGAGCGCGCGACCGCAGGCGCCAGGATGACCCGGTGGGTCACCGCTCCGGATCGGTCTGGTAGTCGATCCGGCCCTCAGCAACCATCCGTCGGAAGAACTCTTCCGCGTCGACCCCTTCCCCTCTGGCGAACGCGTCCAGCGCGACCTGAGACACGGCGATGTCCTCGGCATCTTCCTGGCGTTCGAGCCAGTCCTCGAGGGCTTCCTCAACCACGTCGCGGATTTGTCGACCCGAAGCCGCCGCGCGGACCTTGACCGATCGGTACAGCGCGTCATCGCGGAACGCGATCGTGACCTTCATATCGCCATCCTACCATCTGGATGGCTGGATGGCTAGCCGGCGAGGGCCTCGAGGACCGGCAGGTCAACGGTGTCGCCGGAGGCGGTCACCGGAACGATGGCCACGTGGTCGGTGCCGGCCGCGAGGACCTCCCCCAGCCGGGCACGAATGGCATCGGCGTCACCCCAGGCGACCATGGCGTCAACGAGCCGGTCGCTCCCCGGCTTGTCCCAATCGGCCTCATCGAATCCCTGCTCCGCCCAGGCGGCCCGGTAGTTCGGGGTTCGCAGATAAGGCGCAAGGTAGGCGCGCGCCGTGGCGCGGGCGGCGTCCGGATCGGTCTCCAGCACGCACGGCAGGCTAGCGGCCAGGATCGGTCGCTGCGCCGCACCAGCAGCGTCGAGCACCCGGCGCGCCCACGCCAGCCGCTCCCTGGTGACCAGGTACGGGAAGGCGCCGTCGGCATCGGTCGCAGCCAGGGTCAGCATCCGCTCGCGCAGGGCGGCCACCAGGACCAGCGGCTCAGGCATTCCGGCGGGCATCGGTCCCTTGTAGATGGCGGATCGATACGCGGCCAGGTACTCGCGCATCCGGGTCAGCGGCCGCTCATAGGTATGGCCGCGGAGCTTCTGCGCCAGGTGGAGGTGGGACACGCCCAGGCCCAGCGTGAACCGCCCGCCGGTCGACTCCTGGAGGGTGAGCGTCGCCATCCGGGTGGCCTGCGCATCGCGGCCCCAGATCGAGACGATGGACGTCCCCAGGCCGATGGACGAGGTCGCGCCCGCCAACAACCCCAGTAGGGTGAACGGCTCGCGACCCACGACGTCGGGCACCCACAGGGTCCCGAATCCGAGGGACTCGACGCGCGCTGCGTAGATCAGGGCTTCGTCGATGGCCAGCGTGTCGAAGTCGCTCCACACGCCGATCCGGCCCAGTCCCCGGTCGCCGTCCGCCATGGACCGATGCTACCCGGTCGACTCGGGCGCCAGCCGGTAGCGGAGGAACAGCTCCTCCCCGTGGCGGTGGACGCTCAGCAGGCGGGCCGGTCGCGGGGTCTCGGACGAGGGTTGCGGGGCGAGCATGGGCAGCCCCTCGCCGCCGAGCAGCCACGGCCCCACCGTCCAGAACAGCTCGTCGATGAAGCCCGCGGCGTGGAAGCGGGCATTCACGGTGGGGCCGCCCTCGAGCAGGACGGAACCGATCCCCCGCTCACGTAACGCTCGCAACAGCCATGCCGGCTCGGGGCGCTCGGTCGGTGCGACCAGCACCTCGGAACCGGGAGCCTGGCGCGGGCCGTCCGCGCCGACCACCACCAGCCGTGGCTGGTCGGTGCCGAACCAGCGCCGATCGGTCGGGATCGGTCCGTTCCCGGCAACCAGCACCGCCAGCGGCTGCGGTGGCTTGCCCGCAGCGACACGCGCGGCCGCCAGGTCGGCCGGGACATCGGTCCAGCCGTCCACCGCTCGCAGCGTGCCCGCCCCGAAGGCCACGGCATCGAACGCCACCCGCAGCAGCCGCATCAGTCGTCGATCGGCTCGAGTGCCGAGTCCCTCGGCGGTACCGCCCCGCTGGGCCCGCCCGTCCAGGCTGGTGACCATGTTCAGGCCCACATACGGACGGTCCGCGGGGGCGTCTGGCAGGGCCAGGTCCGCGAAGGCAGCATCCAGGTCGAGGCCGGAGGCGGGATCGGGCCACAGGCGGTCGACCATGAAGCGCGGCGGCGTGGAATCGGTCATCGGGCCCATGCTAGTCGGGGTGCCGGCGGGAAGGCCGCGGTATCACAACCGTTCGTGATATCGCGGTAACGTGCTACGCGATGGCACGAGGGCCTGTGAGGCGCGCGCAGTGACCTGCCGATGCGCGGATCGGCATCGGTCAGTCGAAGATGCGCTCCAGGTGCCAGGTGCCACGGTTCTCGTCCAGGAAGATGGTGCACAGCAGCCCATCGCGGGTGACGAGCTTGAAGTAGGCGCGGGCCACCGGGTCGCGCCACCAGTCGTCGGCCACCCGCCAGCGGTTGCAGATCCCCACCTCGGCGTGGGTGGTGCCGTCCAGGCGGAGGCGGATGGGGGTGCCGGCCGCGTCGGTCTCGACCTGGACCAGGGGGTGGGTGGCATGCAGGCGGGTCATCGGTCCGCACCAACGGCGTTTTCGATACCGATCTCGACCAGCCGCGACTGCCGCTCGGGGAGCATGGCGGTCGGTCGGTCGCCCACCGCCCGCCACAGGCGGCCGGACCCGAACCGCGCGCTGACCCGCTCCAGCGACCAGCGCAGCTCCTCCCAGCGTCCGGCCTGGGGCTCGAAGGCGGGGAGCTGCCGGGCGGCGGGGTTGGTGAGGCGGTCCAGGGCGAGGCCGATGGCCGTGATCCGTGGCTCATCGTCCGCGACTGCCGCCGTGCGGGACCGTACCTCGGCCTCCAGGCGGGCCAGCAGCAGGCGTGCGATCCAGTCGGGATCGGTGGTCGGCTCGGGGAGGGCCAAGGTGACGGTGAGGGGCGGGGCCGCTTCCCGGTGGAGCGTCAGCGTGGCGCGGCCCGGGGCGAGGTGACGGCCACGGAGCGGGTCGGTCAGGCTGGTGGCCGCCCGGCGCAGGGCGAGGGTGATCTCCGTCGTACCCTCCGCCGGCGGCTCAAAGCGGACCGTGGTGGCCAGCCGCTCCGGCCGGCGGCGCGGGACAAGTGGCCTCGGGTCCTCCCCGCGAGCCAGGGCCTGGAGCCGCTCCCCCACCGCCCCGAACTGGGCGGCCACGGCCGACCGCGGCAGCCCCGCCAGCTGCCCCATGCTGGTCAGCCCGAACAGGCTGAACCGATCCCGAACGGCCGGCTCCGCCGGCAGCAGGCCGATGGGCAGCTCCGCCAGCGTGCTGCGCCCCTCCCCGGCAGGGAGGATCAGGCAGGCGGCCCACGCCCGGTCGTCGCCGGTCCGGGCTCGAGACAGGCGAGCGGCCAGGGCCGCCAGCCAGCGGTTGTCGCCGATCCCCGCTCGGACCGGGTACACGTCGGCCAGGGTCACCGCCCGGGCCGCGATCCGCCGCTCCGACCCGTGCAACGGTTCCAGGCCCGTCACGTCGATGAGCGCCACACCCACCTCCAGCGCCTCGATCCGTGGGGAGAGGTCGTCCAGCCGGTCGAGCAGCGCCTCCCAGCGGGCCGCGACCTCCAGTCCACCCCCGTCGGCTCGGAGCGTCGGCCACACCAGCATCAGCACCCGCATCCACGGTCCTCCGACGACCCGCTGGGGTCAGGCGCTGAGGACGGCCAGCGCGGGGAGTGACTCGGCGGGTTCGACCGTGGCGGACTCCGCAGCTGGCTGGGGGACGGCGAGGGCGGGCAGCAGGGGGTCGATGCGGCGACCCTCCCCGAACCACAGGTCGATCTCCGATTGGCCGCCGGCCAGGGCCCAGCGATGGCGCGTCACGCTGGCCGCCACCCGCAGCCCGACCAGGTCCCGACCCACTGCCAGCCAGGCCTGACGCTCGAGGCGGACCCGGACCCCGGCCACCCGGCCGGCGGCCTCGCGCAGCGCGGTAGGAGCGAGGAGCAGGGCAGTGGCATCGGATCGGGACAGGAGCGTGACCAGCCGGTCAAACCGGGAGGGCGCGGGCCCGTCGAGATCCATCACCAGCAGGTCGATGAGGCGGGAACGGGCCAGCCAGGCGGCCAGCTCCAGGGCTTCAGCACCGTCGGCCGGACGGACCACGAGCAGCCACTCCAGGCGAATGCCGCGACGGGCGGCGAGGGCCGGATCGAAGGTGCCGGCCAGGTCGACCCAGGCCACCAGGCCCCCGGCCGCCTGGCTGGCGGCCACCGAGTCGAGGGCCAGCGAGGTGGCGCCGTGGCCGGGAGCGGCATCCAGAACGGCCAGTGCGCCCCGGGGCCAGCCGCCCGTGGCCAGCGCAGTGTCCAGCGCGGCGTGACCGGTGGGGACGGCGGGGATCGACGGCTCCCCGGGGAGCGGCGCCACGCCCCGTCGCAGGCCGCGCTCGCGGAGCGCAACGAGTACTTCGGGGAGCGGACGGGCAGCCGGCAGGGTCACATCGGTCAGTCTAATAGAACAGATGTTCTATGGCAATCCCCGCCTTAGAGCCACGGAAGGGGCCGTGCTATCCTGCCGGCGCCCCATCGGGGCGCCCCGTGGGGATGTAGCTCAGCTGGGAGAGCACCGCGTTCGCATCGCGGGGGTCAGGGGTTCGAGTCCCCTCATCTCCACCAACCAAAGACGAGTCGGCACGTCAGCGTGCCCGTCAGTGCAGGATCTGGGACAGGAACTGGCGAGTCCTCTCCTGCGCCGGCGCCTCGAAGATCTGACGGGGCGGGCCCTCCTCCACGACCAGGCCCTCGTCGAAGAAGACCATCCGATTCGCGACCGCCCGCGCGAATCCCATCTCGTGGGTGATGCAGACCATTGTCATCCCGCTCTCCGCCAGCTCGCGCATGGCGTCGAGCACCTCGCTGATCATCTCGGGGTCGAGCGCCGAGGTCGGCTCATCGAAGAGCATGATTTTCGGTTGCATCGCCAGCGCTCGGGCGATCGCGACCCGCTGCTGCTGGCCGCCGGACAGCTGCGCCGGGAACTTGTGGGCCTGCTCGGGGATGCCGACCCGGTTGAGCAGGGCAATGGCCGCCTCCTCCGCCCGCTCACGGGGCCACTTGCGCACCCGCATCGGCGCCAGGGTGATGTTCTGGAGCGCGGTCAGATGCGGGAACAGGTTGAACGACTGAAAGACCATCCCGATCTCGCTGCGGACGGCGGCGATGTTGCGGATGTCGTTGGTCAGCTCGATGCCATCCACGAAGATCTCGCCGCGTTGGTGCTCCTCGAGGCGATTGATGGTACGGATGAAGGTCGACTTGCCCGAGCCGGACGCGCCGAAGATGACGACCACCTCGCCGGTGCGGACGGTCAGGTCGATCCCGCGCAGGACGTGCAATTGACCGAACCACTTGTGAACGTCACGCGCCACGATGATGTCGCGCGCCTTTGCATCGGTGCTCATCGAGTTCCCACCCCAAGCGCAGACTCGAGCCGATAGCTGGCCTGGGACATCGCATAGCAGAGCATAAAGAAGACGGCGCCGATGAAGAAATAGACCTCCAGGTGGGCTCCCAGCGACTCCGGCTGGGCGAGGATCGCACGACCGATGCCTAGCAGCTCCATCAGCCCGATGATGGTCACCAGCGTCGTGTCCTTGAGCAGGCTGATGAAGAGCCCCACGTTGGCCGGGATCACCGAGCGGAGCGCTTGCGGCAGCACAATGTGGATGTTGGTCCGGGCTGTGCTCAGGCCAAGAGCTTGGGCCGCTTCGATCTGGCCGGTCGGGATGGCCTGCAGGCCGCCACGCACGTTCTCGGCAACGTAAGCCGCCGAGAAGAGCGTGATGCCGCCCATGGCCCGGGTCACGCGGTCGATCCGCACCTCACCGGGCAGGAAGAACGGCAGCAGGATGTCGGCCATGAACAGGATCGTGACTAGCGGGACTCCGCGGATCAGCTCGATGTACGCCGTGCTCAGGATCCGCATCACCGGCAGCGCACTGCGGCGCCCAAGGGCAAGCAGCACGCCGAGCGGGAACGACAGGATGATGCCGAACGCGGCGAGGAGCACCGTCAATAGCAGCCCGCCCCACAGGTTCGAGCTCACGGCCGGGACGGGCGATTCGCCGAGCCCATTCACCAGCACGAAGATGACCGGGATCGACGCGAGCCAGGCGATCACCAGCAGGCGCCGGGGCACGAGTCGCCGCAGGCCAGCCGCCAGCCCCGCCCAGATCAGAGCCGCATTCAACGCCAGACCGATGGTGATCAGGGGGCCCACCGACGAGACCGCCGCCAGGCCGGCGAGCACCGCCTGAAAGGCCGACAACGCGATGGCCAGCGAGCGTGTGGTTCGTCCGAAGACACTCGCCGAAAGGCCCGTCAGGCCGGACAGGACGAACAGGCTGAGCCAGATCCGCCAGGCCTGATCGGCCGGGTACTGGCCGATGAGAAACAGGCGCAGGTTCCGGGTGACGACGTCCCAGCGCGCCTCGGACAGCGCCCACTGGCTGATCCCGATGAGGACAAACAAGAGGAGACCGGTCATCACTACCGTGAGCGCGGTGTTGGCCACGCTCGAGAACAGGTTCTTCCGCAGCCAGGCCACGGGGCCGATGCTGTCGGGCGGAGGAGCGTGCTCGTCGACGGTCATGTGTCTCTAGCGCTCCAGCACCTGGACCCGGCGGTTGTAGAGGTTCATCAGCAGCGACGTGCCCAGGCTGATGGCGAGGTAGGTCCCCATCACCAGGGCGATGACCGGCACTGGTTGGCCGGTCTGGTTGGCCATCGTGGTCCCGATCTTGAACAGATCGGGGTAGCCAACCGCGATCGCGAGGCTCGAGTTCTTGGCCAGGGTCAGGTACTGGCTGGTCAGCGGCGGA
Source organism: Candidatus Limnocylindria bacterium (assembly GCA_046717345.1). Lineage (GTDB taxonomy): Bacteria > Chloroflexota > Limnocylindria > QHBO01 > QHBO01 > DASTEQ01. The sequence continues at coordinate 16,819 of JBKJVN010000020.1, forward strand.
ACGATCACCCGCAGGGCCTGGGGAAAGACCACCAACCGCAGCGTGTCGCCCTCCGACAGCCCGAGGGCCCGGGCGGCCTCCAGCTGCCCTCGGCGCACGGCCTGGATGCCGCCGCGGACCACCTCGGCGATGAATCCGGCGGTGTAGAGCACGAGCCCCACCAGCAGCGCGGTGAACGAAGTCGACAGGGCGAGCCCTCCGGAGAAGTTGAAGCGACCGCGCACCGGCGGGTCGAGGGTCAGTGGAGCGTCGCCCACCAGGGCCCAGCCGACCACGGCCAGGCCGACAAAGGCCAGCGCCCCAAGCCAGCCGAGACGGTAGGTCGGTCGTCCGGCCGCCTCCAGGCGTGCGGCAATCAGTCGCCCCGCGACGGCGAGCGTCAGGCCCGCGCCAAGCATGGCCAGCCAGAGGCCGAACGTCGCGCCGATCTGGGGGGCTGGTACGAAGAGGCCGCGCTGGTTCAGAAAGATGGACCCGGGAAGCGCGATCGTGTCGCGAACCGCGGGGAGCTGGACGAGGACGGCGAAGTAGATCACGAACAGCTGGACCAGGAGCGGCGTGTTGCGGATCACCTCCACGTAGCCGGCGGCGACCTTGCTGACCAACCAGTTGGGCGACAGGCGCGCCACGCCGATGACCAATCCGAGCAGGGTGGCCAGCACGATCCCGACCACGCTGACGAACAGCGTGTTCAGCAGGCCGACGATGAATGCCTGCCCGTACGTGGCGGTGGCGCTGTATGGAATCGGGCTCTCGCCGATCTCGAAGCCCGCCCTCCGGTCGAGGAAGTCGAACCCGAACGACAGGCCGCGCTCCCCCATAGCGGTCGTCAGGTTGCTGATCAGGTACCCCGCGCCAATGCCCACCACGAGGAGCAGCACCACCTGGGCAACGACGCGCAGGACGCGGACGTCGCGCCACGGTGGTGGCGCGACGTGCTCGTGTTCCGGGTGCCCGACCGCTGTCATGGCCTGGCGTTGAGGTCAGCCTCGGGGCGGAGCTGGCTCAGTCCCGAGGCCAGGGGTTCGACTATCGGTAGGGCGGTGCGTACAAGAGCCCACCATCGGTCCACAGGCTGTTCGGTCCTCGGTCGAGGTCGAATGCCGTGTCCGGGCCCAGGTTCCGTTCGTAGATCTCGCCATAGTTGCCGACGGCCGAGATCACGTCGACGACCCAGTCGGGCTCCAGCCTGAGGCCGAGGTCTCCCTCTGCCCCGAGCAGCCGAGCGATGACCGGGTTGTCGCTGCCGACCTTGTCGGCGACGTTGTCCTGGGTAATCCCCCGCTCCTCGGCCTCGATGGTGGCGAAGACGACCCATTTGACGACGTTGAACCACGCTTCGTCGCCGTGCGGAACGACCGGGCCCAGGGGTTCCTTGGACATGACGACGTCCAGGATGACGTGGTCGTTCGGGCTGCTGAGCGTCGTGCGCTGCGCTAGGAGCTGGGAGCGGTCGCTGGTGACCGCGTCGCAACTGCCTTCGTCGTACGCGGAGTACACCTGCTCGGTCTCTCCGAAGGGCAGCGGCGTGAAGTCGATGACTTCAGCCCCGAAGGCATCGGCCAGGTTCAGCTCGTTGGTGGTGCCCGTCAGGACGCAAATGGTCGCGCCCTCCAGGTCCGCCAGCGATTCGATCCCGTCCGCCCCTCGGACCATCATCCCCTGGCCGTCGTAGAAGGTGGTCGGGGCGAACAGGCCCCAATCCGTATCGCGGGTGACGGTCCAGGTCGTGTTGCGGATGAGAACGTCAATTTCCTGGCTCTGGAGCGCCGGGCCACGAGCGTCACCGCTGAGTGGCCGGAACTCCACCAGCGTCGGGTCACCCAGCACGGCAGCGGCGACGGCGCGGCAGAAGTCAGCGTCGAAGCCGGTGGTCTCGCCGGTAGCGGCATCCAGGAAGCTGAATCCCGGCAGGCTGCCGTTGATGCCACAGATCAACATCCCGCGCTCCTGCACCAGGGCCAGGCGCCCCTCGGCCGGGGGCGGGGCCGGTGTCGGTGCGGCCGTTCCCTCGGCCGCAGCCGAGGGAGAGGGACTAGGCGTCGATTCGCACGCCGCGATGATCATCGCGACAAGAAGAAAGCCGACGGGGACGACGCGGCTGCTCATGACGGTACCTCCCACCATTGGACGCGATGCCATGGGCGACACGGCATTCAAATCGCGTCGATGCCGCCCATTCTAGTCCTGCGGGCAATCGCTTCTCAGTTCGGGAAGAGCGGGAATTCCCCTTCCTCGGTGACCTCGTCGGCCGCCGGTGCGCTGATGTCGAATGATGCGTTGTAGTCGCTGAACGTGACGGTGAACCTCACTTGCTCGGTCTCCGCGGCCCCCTCACCCGCAAAGCTCGTAGACACCTCGCGCAGCCACAGGCCCTTGTGGTCGAACAGCACGTCCACGACCAGCGGCCCGGCGAACGCGTCCTCCGGAAGCAGGCTTCCGAACTCACCCATGTCCGGCATGGGCTTCGGGGTGCGCGGCCAGGGCTTCGGCCGAGATGTCGAGCCGGACGTGGTAGCACGTAGCGTCGCCGCAAGGCTCATCGGCCAGTGTTTCCGCCGAAACGCCTTCCGTGGCCAGGAACTCGGCAATCTTGTCGGCGATTTGTTCCGGGTTGAGCGTTGCCGTGGGCACCGGGCTTGGCTCGTGACCGCTCCAAACGGGCATGTGAATCCACTTGTCCCCGCTCAGCGAGCTGAGCAGGTACAGGTCCTCGCCGACGACGATGGCCTCGCCACCGAGGCCGAGCAGGAAGGGCACGGCGAAGGTGACGTGCGCGGCTTCTCCTGACATGTCGAGGTCACCTTCCACTGACACCCCATCGAGCGGCATGCTCGAGCCCGTCTCGGGATCGGTGACACTGCCATTGGCGGTCAGGGCCACGTGGTAGCTGTCGGCCTCCGAGGTCGCCTCGGCCCCGCGGGCCAGGATCTCGGCCGGGTCGGTCAATGCCGCCCCGCCGGCGACGGCATACCAGACCACGCGGTCAGGAAGACGACGACCAGGCCGATGACACCCGGGCAGGATACGCGCGATCCGAGTTCGAGCCATGTACCGATGGTCCTGGCACCCGATGATGCCCACCGTGCGCCCCGGCCGTATACTCCCCGCCGAACGCGTTGACGCGGGAGCAGTACGCGCGGCCTCTTCCGCAGCGAGCCGGGATGGTGGAAGCCGGTGATGGAGGCGCGGGGAACTCGCCCGCCGAGCAGCCGCAAGGCCGGGGCGGCGTCCGATATCACGCCACTGAGTGGACCGACCGTGGGGTTGTAGCTCAGCTGGGAGAGCACCTGCATGGCATGCAGGGGGTCGGGGGTTCGAGTCCCCCCAGCTCCACCACCATCGGTCAAGTCATGGTGGTACCGCGAGGCTGACCCCCTTCGTCCTGACGAAGCGGGGTCGCGTTTTTTAGCAACAGATGCAGACCGATACGAAACGGAGCCTCGGCGGTGACCACGTCCACCTCAACAACCTCGGAGCGCACCGCGGCCGATGGCCGCCACTGGCTGCTGCGCCCCGCGCGGCCGACTGACGCCGAGCCGCTGGCGCGCCTCTACGCCGCGGTCCGGGCCGAGGGACGCTGGCTGGTGACGCCGCCGACGGCCATCAATCCCCCGTCCGAGGCGTTCTTCATCGCGGAGCTGATCCGCGCCGAGGAGGCCGCCGTGCTGGTCGCCGAGGCCGGCGGGGAGCTGGTGGGCAATGCCCTGGTGATGTCGGATCGGGACGTCAGCTCGCGGCACGTCGGCATCCTGTCCGTGACGGTGGCGGAGGGTTGGCGAGACGTCGGCCTGGGGACCGATCTGGTGGCCGCGACCCAGGCCTGGGTCCGCGAGCGGGGCCTGGCCCGGCTGGCGCTAAGCGTCTTCCCCGACAACGCGCGGGCGATCGCGGTCTACACGCGGGCTGGGTTCGTCCGCGAAGGGTTGCGCCGCCGGCAATACCGCCAGGCGGACGGCACGTATCGGGATGAACTCCTGATGGCCTGGTTCCCCGATGGCGGAGCATCGGACCGATGGCAGGCTCGCGAGGACGCGCCGTGAGCGGCGGAGCGGCGAGCAGCCGCGCCAAGGAGGTGGAACGCCTCGACCCGGCCACGTTCGAGGCGAAATGGCGCGAGCGCTGGGAGCGCGACGAGCTGTACCGCGCCCGCGACGACGCACCTGGGCCGTTCTACCTGCTGACCATGTACCCGTACACCAGCGGCGACGTGCATATCGGTCACTGGTATGCCTCGACCGGGCCCGACGTCGTGGCCCGCATGCACCGGATGCGGGGCGAGCACGTCATGCTGCCGATGGGCTTTGACTCGTTCGGGTTGCCCGCCGAGAACGCGGCCATCGACCGTGGCATCCATCCCGCGGACTGGACCAACGCCAACATCGACCGCATGCGGGCCCAGTTCCGGACGATGGGTGCAGCGTGGGACTGGTCGCGCGAGGTCATCGCCTCAGATCCAGCGTTCTACCGCTGGACCCAGTGGCTGTTCCTGCAGTTCTACCGCGCCGGCCTGGCGTACAAGGCCATGGCCCCGGTCGACTGGTGCCCCAAGGACCTGGTGGTCCTGGCCCGCGAGCAGGTGCTGGGCGCCGAGCGCACCTGTTGGCGGTGCGGGACGCCGGTCATCAAGCGCGACCTGGAGCAATGGTTCCTCCGCATCACCCGCTACGCGGACGAGCTGCTCGATTTCTCTCAGCTGGATTGGCCCGAGCCGATCCTCCTGATGCAGACCAACTGGATCGGCCGATCCGAAGGCGCGGAGATCGACTTCCCGCTGGAGCCCAACGGAGCCGATACCGATGCCGTCGCGCCGATCCGGGTCTTCACCACCCGCCCGGACACCATTTTCGGGGCCACGTTCATGGTCCTTGCCCCTGAGCATCCGCTGGTGGCCCGGCTGACCATCGATGATCGGCGGGCCGAGGTGGAGTCCTATGTCACGGCGGCCCGACGCGAGACCGAGATGGAGCGCTTGAGCGCCCAGCGGGAACAAGGCGGCATGTTCATTGGCTCCTACGCGCTCAATCCGTTGACCGAGGAGCGGATCCCGATCTGGATTGCCGACTACGTCCTGCCCGGCTACGGCACCGGGGCGATCATGGGCGTGCCCGCGCACGACGAACGCGACTTCGACTTTGCGCGCCGATACGAGCTCCCCATTCGATACGTGGTGGCACCCCGGGGCATCGAGCCCGCTCCAGACGCCGCGTTTGTGGCTCACACCGATGACGAGGTGCTCATCAACTCGGGCACGTTCACCGGGATGGGCGCGGCGGAGGGCATTCGGGCCGTCACCGCCCAACTCGCCGACCGGGGGTTGGGCGGGCCGGCCGTGTCGTACAAGATCCGCGACTGGCTGGTAAGCCGGCAGCGGTACTGGGGCGCACCCATCCCGATCGTGTACTGCGACGTCCATGGGCCGCAGCCAGTCCCCGAGGCCGAGCTGCCGGTGCTCCTGCCCCGTGACGTGGACTTCGCCCCCACGGGCGTCTCGCCGCTCCAGTCGCACGCGGGGTTCCTCGCCGCCACCTGCCCGGTGGGCGGCGAGCCGGCGCGGCGCGAGACCGACACCATGGACACCTTCGTCGACTCATCGTGGTACTACCTGCGCTACTGCTCCCCGCGGTTCGACGGAGGCCCGTGGGATCCGGAGGCCATGCGCCACTGGATGCCGGTCGACCTGTACACCGGCGGCGCGGAGCACGCGGTCCTGCACCTGTTGTACAGCCGCTTCTTCGTGAAGGCCCTGCGCGACATGGGCCATCTGGAGTTCGACGAACCATTCAAAGCCCTCCGCAACCAGGGCCAGATCCTGGGCGCCGACCACCACCGGATGAGCAAGAGCCGCGGCAACGTCGTCAACCCCGACGATCTGGTGGCCCGATACGGAGCCGATACGGTCCGCCTGTTCCTGCTCTTCATCGGGCCCTGGGACCAGGGTGGGCCGTGGTCCCCGACCGGCATCGAGGGCGTGTCGCGCTTCCTGTCCCGGGTCTGGAATCAGGCCCTGGCATCGGTCGCCGAGCCTGTGCCCAACGCGGCCCCGGTGCCGGGCATGCCGGTCCGCTCCGTAGCGGGAGAGATCCCAGGGAGCGGCGGTCGGTCGGGGGACGATCTTTTGGCCGCCATCGAGGGGGGCAGCCGCGGGCTCCAGCGCGTGACCCACCAGACGATCGCGGCGGTCAGCGCGGACTACGCGGCCCTGCACTTCAACACGGCGGTCGCCAAGCTCATGGAATTGACCACGGCTATTGGCCGGGCTCGAGACGACGGGCTGGCTGGGACAGGTGCCTATCAAGAGGCCGTGGACACGCTCCTCCTGTTGCTGGCGCCGGCGGCGCCGCACACGACCGAGGAGCTGTGGGAGCGTCGAGGGCGGCCGTACTCGATCCACCAGCAGGCGTGGCCGGTGGCGGACGAGAACCTGGCGGCTGCGGACCTGATCGAGCTGCCGGTCCAGGTCGACGGCAAGCTGCGCGACCGGCTGCTCGTGGCGCCCGACACCCCGGAGGCCGAAATCGAGCGGCTGGCGCTCGCATCGGCGCGGGTGCAGGCGCATCTCGACGGGCAGGCGCCGGCCCGCGTAGTCCACATCCCCGGACGCCTGGTGAACGTGGTGACCACACGGTAAGACCGAGGTAACCGGGCGCCGGTTAGCCTCCTGGCCTGCTTCCGAGGCCCGGCGTCAAGTGCCCGGGCGTCGGGTCCCGGACGCAGACCAA
>JBKJVN010000021.1:0-7056 GCA_046717345.1 Candidatus Limnocylindria bacterium
CCCTGGCTCCCATCTGGGCGGACGGCCACGACACAGGCCTGTTCACCTACACCAAGCTCCGGTCCATGTGCGCCTGCGGCGAGCACGGCAACCCATGAGCCGATCCGCTCCGCCGCTCCCCATGGCCCTGGCCTCCGGCTTCAGCCTGGCCCTGGGTGGGGGTGGGGCGCGGGGATTCGCGCACCTGGGCGTGGCCGAGGCGCTCGCCGAGCGCGGCCTCGTGCCGGGGCGCATCGTTGGCACCTCCATGGGGTCGGTCATCGGGGCCGGGCTTGCGGCTGGGCTGACCACGGAGCGGATCGTGGAACTGGCCTCGCGCTTCGACCCCTGGCGGATGGCGCGCCGGCCGGCGCGGCTGGGCATCTTCGACCACCGACCGCTGATGGAGCAGGTGGTGGCCGAGGTCGGCCACCCGCGGATCGAGGATCTGCCCATCCCGTTCGGGGCGGCGACGTTCGACCTGGTGAGCGGGCGGCACGAGCTCATCACCAGCGGGCCGGTGTCGGAAGCGCTGATCCGCAGCTGCGCGATCTCGGTCGTCTTTACCCCGGTGGCCGACGGTGACGCCATCTGGGCCGATGCCGGGGTGTGGGAGGTGGTGCCCATCTCGCTGGCCCGCGGCCTGTCGTCCGAGCCGGTGGTCGGGGTCCAGGTCATCGCGCCCAAGCCAGACTGGTTCGCGTCATCGCCCGTCGCGTGGTCGCTGCGCGCGGGCGCGCGGATGCTCGGGACACAGGCGCGCGGCGAGCGCCTGGGGGAGCGGCTGGGCGCGCGCCGCTATGCCGCCCTGCTCGCGGCCCGCATCACGGACCCGGTGGTGGATGCCAGGGCGGACCTGCTGATCGTGCCCAACCTGCGCGGGGTGAGCTGGGTGCGATTCGGCGACGTGGAGACTCCCCGCCGGCGCGGGTACCAGGCCGCCCAACGAGCGCTGGCAGGGATGCCGCTTGCCCGTTCGGAGACCGGCATCGAGACCGCTGAAGAGACCGCCGAGGAGGTCGCATCGGTGTGACCGGGTCCGGGCCAGGGGGCGGACTGCTCCTGATCCACGCCCACCCCGACGACGAGGTGATGTCCACCGGCGGAACCATCGCCCGAACCGTGGCCGAGGGCCGGCGGGTGGACCTCGTGGTGTGCACCGGCGGCGAAGAGGGAGAAATCCACGACCCGGACCTCGATCCGGCGGAGGCGCAGCCGAGGCTGCGCGAGATCCGCGAGGCCGAGCTGCGGTGCTCGCTGTCGGCGCTCGGGGCGGCGGCGACCGACTCGGGCGGCATCCTCCAGGAGCATCTTCTCGGCTTCCGGGACAGCGGGATGATGGGCACGTCGCCGAACGATCATCCGGACAGTTTCTGGCGCGTCGACCTGGATACCGTGGTCGCCGGGACGGTGGCTTTCATCCGTACCGTCCGACCATCGATCCTGGTCCACTACGACGAGCACGGCGGATACGGGCACCCCGATCATATCCAGGCCCACCGCCTCGCCGTGGCCGCCTGCGAAGCGGCCGCCGACCCGAATCGGTATCCCGAAGCCGGGCCCCCGCATCGGGTCCGCAAGCGCTACGAGACCGCCTTCAGCCGCGAGCGCTGGCTGGGGCTGATGGTCGCCATGAACGCTCGGGGTATCAGTCTGCCGTGGAACTTCGAGGACGAAGTCGTCCGGCTGGCGGCCGGTCGACCGTTGGAGGACGGGTATCCGGCCGATGTCGAGGCCCTGCGCCAGGTCGGGGAGGCGCTGGCCGAGGGAGAGCCGGCAGAGGGATTCGGGACGCCCGAGTCGCTGCTCACCACACGGGTCGACGTGACCGGCTGGCTGGACGCCAAACGCGCGGCCATGGCCTGCCACCGGACCCAGCGCCAGGACCTGGGCTGGGCCCTCGAGCTGCCCGAGGACCTGCAGGCCGCGGCCCTTGGCCTGGAGGTGTATGTCCTGCGCGAGTTTGACGGGGCCCCGCCGCCAGACGGATTGGCCGAGACCAGCCTGTTCGCAGGCGTCTAATTTGCGGTCGTCCAGGTATTCCGCGGCGGTGGCTGCGCGCGCTACAGTTGGCGGACCGATCGGGGACCCACCGTGAACTGTGCCAACTGCGGAACGTCCAACGAGCCCGGCCGCAAATTCTGCGGCGAGTGCGGCGCGCGCCTGAGCGCGGCCTGCCCGGCGTGCGGGACGGCCAACCAGCCCAACACCAAGTTCTGCGGGGAGTGCGGGACAGCGCTGCTTGGTGAGGCCACCGCGGCGGCGCCTGCCTCGACTTCGCCGCCGACCCCGTCACCCGCCAGCGCCTCGGCGTCCGGGGCCGAACGGCGCCTGGTATCGATCCTGTTCGCCGACCTGGTGGGCTCCACCACCCTGGCGGAGGATCGCGACCCGGAGGAATCCCGGGATCTGCTGTCGCGCTACTTCGACATCGCCTCGGACCTGATCGGCCGCTACGGGGGCACAATCGAGAAGTTCATCGGTGACGCAGTCATGGCGGTGTGGGGCGTGCCCACCGCGCACGAGGACGATGCGGAGAGGGCGGTGCGCGCCGCGCTGGATCTCGTAACGGCCGTAGGCGCCTTGACCGATGCCGGTCAGTCACTCCAGCTCCGGGCCGCCGTGCTCACCGGAGAGGCCGCGGCGACCATCGGCGCCAGCGGCCAGGGGATGGTGGCCGGAGACCTGGTGAACACCGCGTCCCGCCTCCAGGGCGCCGCGCCGCCCGGCACGGTGCTGGTCGGCGAGTCCACGTACCGCGCCACGTCGGGGGCGATCGGCTACGAGGAGGCCGGAGAGCAGTTGCTCAAGGGCAAGACTGCCCCGGTGGCTGCCTGGCGGGCCGTCCGGGTGCTCGGCATGCGGGGTGGCGCGGGTCGCCGCACGGCCATCGAGCCGCCGTTTGTCGGCCGCGACGAGGAGCTGCGCCTCATCAAGGACCTGTTCCACGCCACCATCCGCGAGCGGAAACCGCGGCTGGTGACCGTAGTCGGCCAGGCCGGGATCGGGAAGAGCCGCCTGGGCTGGGAGTTCGAGAAGTACATCGACGGGGTGACCCTGACCGCCTACTGGCATGCCGGCCGCTCACCGTCCTACGGCGAGGGGATCAGCTTCTGGGCGCTGGCCGAGATGGTCCGCGAACGGGCCGGCATCGCCGAGACCGATGACCCCGACTCCACCCGCCGCAAGCTGGCCGCCAAGGTGACCGAGTTCGTCACCGATGCCGAGGAGCGGCGCTGGATCGAGCCGCGCCTCGCGGGCCTGCTCGGCCTGGAGGAGATGCCCACCGGGCAACGGGAGGAGCTGTTCGCGGCCTGGCGAACGTTCTTCGAGCGGATTGCCGACCGCGACCCGGTGATCATGGTCTTCAAGGACCTCCACTGGGCCGACGCGGCGCTGCTGGAGTTCATCGAGCACGTCCTGACCTGGTCGCGCAGCCATCCCATCTACGTCCTGGCCATGACCCGCCCTGACCTGTTCGAGCGCCATCCGACGTGGGGCGGCAGCGCCGTCCGCAATGCGACCACCCTGGCCCTCGAGCCTCTGGCGGATGGACCGATGCAGGAGCTCCTGCACGGTCTGGTGCCCGGCCTGCCCGATGACGCGGTCGCGACGATCCTCGCCCGCGCCGAGGGCGTTCCGCTGTATGCCGTCGAGACCGTTCGGATGCTCATCGACCAGGGGCGCGTGGTCGCCGACGGGGACGGTTACGTCCTGGCCGGCCCGATCGAGAAGCTGGCCGTGCCGGAGACGCTTCAGGCGCTGGTGGCGGCCCGTATCGATGCCAACGATCCGGAGGATCGCGCCCTGCTGGCCGACGCGGCGATCCTGGGGCAGAGCTTCACCCTGGCCGCGCTGGCCGGCGTGACCGGAAGGGATGAGGCTGCCCTGCCCGATGCCTTGGAGCGTCTGGTTCGGCGCGAGCTCCTGATCCGCGACGACGACCCCCGATCACCCGAGCGCGGCCAACATCGGTTCGTGCAGGCCATCGTGCGCGAGATCTCCTATGAAACCCTGTCCAAGAAGGACAGGCGCGCCAAGCACCTGGCCGCGGCCCGCTACTTCGAGGCGCTGGGCGACGAGGAGGTGGCGGGGGTCCTGGCCAGCCACTACCTCGAGGCGCTGCGAGCCACGGCGGCGGGACCCGAGGCCGATGCCCTGGCGGCGCAGGCCCGCATCGCGCTGCGCGCGGCCGCCGACCGCGCCACGGCGCTCCACTCCCATGCCGTTGCGCTCCGCCACCTCCAGGACGCGTTGACCATCACGTCCGATCCGGCCGAGCAGGCCGCGCTCTACCTGGACGCCGCCAGCGCCGCGGACTTGGTCGGAAATGCCGCCGCCGTGGGGTACGCGCGCACCTCGGCGGAGCTGGCGACGGGGTTGGGAGACCGGGCCGCCGCGACCCGGGCCTCGACCATGGCGGCCAGGTTCAATATCAACAGCGGACACGGCGTGGAGGCCATCGCCATCCTCGGGCCGCTGGTGGCAGGGCTGTCCGAGGACGAGCCGGGTGCGGCGGCCGCGTTTGCGGAGCTGGCCCGGGTCTACATGCTGACCGACCGCAACGCTGAGGCCGTCGAGATGGCCGACAAGGCGCTGCGCGCCGCCGCGACATTGCGCGAGACAGAGGTCATCGTCGAGGCGCTGGTCACCCGGGGTCCGGCCATCGCCGACGCGGGGCGCATCGACGAAGCCGAAGCTACGCTCCGCGGAGCCATCATCCTCGCCGATCGCAACGGCCATTACTGGTCGGCCCTGCGGGCGCGTAACAACCTGCAATCGACCATTGTCGAGGACGTGAAATCGTCGGACATGGTCGCCCTCGTGACTGAGGGCTTCGAGCTGGCGCGGAGGTTCGGGTACCTGGGGTGGCTGGTCCAATTCCTTACCCACCGCCTACCGACGCTCATCGGGATGGGCGAATTTGAGGCCGCCGAGAGCGACTCGGCCGAGCAGTCGGGGCACACGAAGGAGCTCTTTCAGTACGGATTCGCCGCCGCTTACCGCGCTCAGCTGCTGGCCCTGCGTGGTGATGTGTCGTCCAGTCGGTCAGCCCTCGAGGAGGCGATAAGACAGCTCCAATTGATCGACACCCTCCCGCAGCGTGCCGGCCTCGAGGTCGAGCTCAATCGGGCGTTGCACCTGCTGGGCGACCCGGCCGGCGCGCTGGGCCGGATCCAGGCATATCACGGTGGCGGTGGACAGGACATCTTCATGGCGTCGATCGGCGCCCTGTCCGCCGCACAGCTGGGAGACCGGGCGGCCCTGGAGAGAATTTCCGAGAGCTTAGCGGAGCACCGGGCGTCTGCGCTCGCCCGCGGGGTTCGCCTCCAACTCCGAGCGGCGACGGCCGCCACCGCCGAACGGTGGGACGAGGCCCACGCGACATACCCGCAGGCGCGATCCGCCTTCCGCGACCTCGACGCCAATCTGGACGCATCAATTCTCGGCTTGGAGTACGCCGCGTATCTCGGGGACCGATTCGAGGAGGCGCGAGCCGCCGGCGCCGAGGCCGAGGCATGGTTCGCGGAGCGCGGCGCACAGGGCGTGGTTGAGCGCTACCGCGCCGCCTTCAAGGGCACGCCTGCACCACCCGCAACGCGCGCCGGAGTGAGTTCCAAGGCCATCCCGGTCGACGCGGAGCAGCCGGCGTGAACTGCCCGTCCTGCGGAACGCCGGCCGTGGCCGGCACCAAGTTCTGCGCCGAATGCGGGACACGCTTGGCGGGCTGCCCGTCGTGCGGAACGCAGAACGTGCCCGGCGCCAAGTTCTGCGTGGAATGTGGCACGAACCTTACGGCGGCGGCCCCTGTCGCCGCGGCCAGGGAACAGCCGGTTCCGGCGACCGGTGGCGCCGAACGCCGTCTCGTATCGGTCCTGTTCGCGGACCTGGTCGGTTCCACCACCCTGGCTGAGGATCGTGACCCGGAGGAAACGCGCGAGCTCCTGACACGTTACTTCGACGCGTGCAACGAAATCATCGCCCGCTACGGCGGGTCGGTGGAGAAGTTCATCGGAGATGCGGTGATGGCGGTCTGGGGAGTGCCCACCGCCCACGAGGACGACGCCGAGCGCGCAGTCCGCGCCGCACTCGATCTCGTCGACACGGTCGGCGCCATGACCGATGCCGGCGCGGCCATGGCTCTACGAGCGGCGGTCCTGACCGGCGAAGCGGCGGCGACCGTAGGCGCCTCGGGCCAATCCATGGTCGCTGGGGACCTGGTGAACACCGCCTCGCGCCTGCAGGGCTCAGCGCCGGCCGGATCGGTCCTGGTCGGAGAAGCCACCTGGCGAGCGACCAACGAGGCCATCGCCTACGAGGAGGCCGGCAAGCAGGTGCTGAAGGGCAAGGCGGCGCCGGTCCGGGCCTGGCACGCGCTCCACGTCCAGGCACTGCGGGGCGGGGCCGGCCGCACCGGCACGCTCGAGCCGCCGTTCGTGGGCCGCGACGAGGAGCTTCGCCTGGTCAAGGACCTGTTCCACGCGACCGGGCGAGAGCGGAAGCCGAGGCTGGTGTCGGTCATCGGTCAGGCCGGCATCGGGAAGCATCGGCTGGCCTGGGAGTTCGAGAAGTACCTCGACGGGATCAGCGAGACCGGGTACTGGCACTCGGGTCGGTCCCCGGCCTACGGGGAGGGGATCAGTTTCTGGGCCCTGGCCGAGATGGTCCGAGAGCGGGCGGGGATCGCCGAAGGGGTCGACCCTGACGAGGCCCGTCGGCTGCTGACCGCCAAGGTCAGCGAATACGTGACCGATGCCGAGGAGCGGCGCTGGATCGAGCCCCGGCTGGCGGGCCTCCTCGGCCTGGAGCCCATGCCATCCGGCGAGAAGGACGAGCTGTTTGCCGCATGGCGCACATTCTTCGAGCGGATCGCCGATCGCGACCCGGTGATCATGGTCTTCGGCGACCTGCACTGGGCCGACCAGGGCCTCATGGACTTCATCGAGCATCTCCTGACCTGGTCGCGCGCCCACCCCATCCTGGTCATCGCCCTGGCCCGGCCGGAGCTGTTGGAGCGCCGCCCGGGGTGGGGTACGACCGTCCGCAACGCGGTCACGATCACCCTCGAGCCGATGC
>JBKJVN010000022.1:0-6094 GCA_046717345.1 Candidatus Limnocylindria bacterium
GGTTGTGTGACCTGCTGGAGATCGAGCATCCGATCATCCAGGCAGGCATGGGTCCCTTCGGAAGCGGGGCTGAGCTGGCGGCGGCGGTCTCGAATGCCGGCGCACTCGGAAGCCTGGGGGGCACGGCGCGCAGCGTTGAGCAGCTGCGGACGCAGCTCGGCATGGTGCGCGAAAGGACTGAACGGCCCTACGTGGTCAACTTCACGCAGCCGTGGCTGCAGCAGAGCCCCGAGTCCTTCGACATCGCCCTCGAAGCGAGGCCCGCGGCGATTTCGCTTGCCCTAGGCGATCCGGGCGAACTTGTGGAGCGTGCCCATGCGGCGGGGGTCCTCTTCATCCAGCAGGTCCACACCGTGGAACAGGCGCGCCAGGTGGCCGCGCGCGGGGTGGACGTGATCATCGCCCAAGGTACTGAAGCAGGCGGGTTCACCGGTCGCGTGGCGGGGTCCGTGCTGGTTAGACAGGTCGTTGATGCGGTGTCCCCTATTCCGGTCATCGCAGCCGGCGGCATCGCTGACGGGCGGGGCCTGGCGGCCGCCTTGGTCCTCGGCGCGCAGGGAGTGAACGTTGGCACGCGCTTTCTCGCCTCGACCGAAGCGGCGGTCAGCGATGCCTGGAAGCAGGCCATCGTGAACGCCAAGTCCGAAGATGCGGTGAAGGTTGATGTATGGGACGACATCTTCCCTAAGCCGGGAGGCGGCGCCTTCGATGTCGTGCCTCGTGCACTGCGCACCGCGTTTATCGACGAATGGCAGGGACGTCGCGCTGACGCCGGTCGCGATGCAGAACGCCTGCAGGGCGAGGTGGGGTCGAGCGTCATGCAGGGCCGAATGGAGCAGTACGTTCCCTTCGGCGGACAGAGCGCTGGACTGATTGGAGATATTCGGCCTGCAGCCGAGATCATCGGGGCGCTGGTTCGAGAGGCCGAGGAGGCGCTTCGAGAGGCCGGGAAACTCACTACCTAGGTCGTAGTCGCGCTTCATGTAGCCACTAAAGCAATACGCGATGCGGTGCAGGCCGCTGACCGCCGACGGGCGGCGTTGTTCTGTCAGTGCCCTGTGCCGCGGGGTACGGGGCTTCGGGGATGGCTGGCTCGACTCCGCGCTCGAGCGGCCTGAAAGCGCGTTGCCCCAGTAGCAAGCGGTCTGGTGTACACGCCCACCGTCGTGCTGCGTCGTCGAGGAACGCTCGACGAACTGGCCATCGCGGTCGGCATCTTCCCGACCCTGGCCGAGGGCATGGAGGGGACCGCGCGCGGGCTGCTGCGGCGCCGGACCTAGCGAGTGGACCGCTGGTGACCGTGCCGCTCGCCGCCGATCGCGAGACCCAGGGCCAGGCACCTGCCGACAAGGTCGACGAGGGACCGCGAGGACGAGGCGGCCAGCGTCGCAGCCCTCGCGCTGATTGCGCCGGAGTCGAGGGCTCCACGTCGATCCCCAGCTTCGCCTGCCCGGCGTGCGCCGGCGAATTCGAGGCGCCTGGGCTGCTGAGCGACTTCCACTAAAGACCGGCCCGCGACTACGCGGGCAAGAACGAGGCACCGAACAAGCATGGACTACGGGCTGACGCTGAATGCTTTCTGGGATACGCCCGCGTCCTAAAGCGGGCCGTTGGATCACGGTCGCGATCCGCATTCTCCCCGCGAACACGACCGTGAAAGGGTACGCATAAGGGTACGGGGAAGGTCAGCCAGACTCCGCCAGTGTGAAGGGCGAGTCTGGGAATACCACAATATGTGGTATCACACTGCGCGTGCAGCACAATATATTGTGTGGTACCGCATACCGGATTCCCGGTGAACCGTCTCATGCGTCTCAGCCGCGTGCAGCCAGTACCTCCAAGAGACGCATGAGACGCGTGAGACAAGATTCATAAGGGTCCAGATAAGGGTCCACGCCACCGGGCGCGGTCGAGCCGCCGGGAGTCTGGCGGCCCGATCAGCCGCGACCCGAGGACCAGGGTCGCCGCACGCTACCGATGGCCCGCGCCCAGCCGGAGTCCCGACCTACACTCCGAAGCAGCTGGCCTCGATTGGCTCGTCGACCCGGGAGAGCATGAGTTCAGATCCATCTACGGCGCGCAAGATCGCCGTGTCCGGCGAGGTCAGGGTCACGATGGCTGGCACGGACCCCCTTAGATCCGAAACGACGGGTCCGGGCGTGGGCCCAGCATTCTCGAAGCGCCACCAGGTATCGCCGAGTGGGAAGTCGACCGTGCAGTGCACGACCACCTGGTACGGCTCGCCGACCTCGGGCGACCCCACGACCGCCGTCGGGGTGGGCAGCGGATTGGCCTCGCAAAAATCGGCGTCGGCGTGGTAACCGAACCCCCCGAGCCAGGCGACCTCGGACGAGAGGCAGTCGGGTGGCCCCCACAGGTTCACGCGTGTCAGCGGCATCGGAATCGGAGGTGCGTACGGACCCTCCAGCGGCCCGGCGGCGATCTCGGCGACGGTGGCGTCACACGTGGCCTGGTCGAGCGGGCCGCAGTCGACGACGGGAAGGGGCTGGCCGCAGGGCGGACCGTACTTTACGTAGAACGCCTCCGGACCGTGCTCTCCGTATAGGGTCCGATCCATCGCGACAGATAACTCCTCGTTGATGGCAGTCCAGTCCGCGGAGCCAGGGTCGGTCATCGCGGCCTCCTTCAGAGCGGCTGCGAACTCGGCCATAGCGGCTGCCAGAGCGAGCACATCGTCCCTCTCAACGCCCGAGACCCGCTCAGCAAACTGGTTGGTGGCGTCGATCGGCTCGGCCATTGCCTCGGCCATCGCCTCGGCGGCCGTCTCCGGTGACACCGCCGATGGCGTTTACGGAAACCCCATGGCCGGTATCGTCGCGGGAGTCGTGATCAATGACTCCGGCCCGCCCTCGGCGAAGAACTCACAGATGGCCGACGCTTCCGGTGACGCAACGGGCGTCGAACCGTCCAGGCTCGTCGACGGGCCCCCGGACGGACCGCCGCCGACCTGATTCGACGCCAGACGCAGGAACGAGGCCGCGAGCACAACCGCCACGACGAGGACCACCGCCGCGGCTCCCACGCCCATCGTCATGCTCAGGCGTCGCGGCACAAGTCGCCGGCGCTCGACCGCCCGAAGGTCCGAGCCGGCATCGGCCAGGCTGGGGGGCAGCAGGCGCGGCGATTCGCCCGCTTCCCGTGGGCCAGCGCCGCGCAGGGCACGTTCGATGTCGTCGTGGCTCATCGGTCCACCTGGGGCTCGGAAAGGGCTGCGCGCAGGCTGTCCAGCGCACGGCTGACCTTGGCGCCGTTGGTGTCGTTGAACACTGCCGATACCATGCTCGAGCGCATGGCGAAGATGGGATCACCGTATCGTCCATTGGCGACATCTACCCCATGTCCAGCGGGGGCGTATTGGGCAAAGGTCTTGGTGACCCGGAACTGACCGGCGGCGGCTGACTGACCGGGACCGGCGATGATCCCAGGGACAGGATTACCGTACATGGTGAAATCCTAGAGCCTGTCCAGATAAGGGTCCAGACGCCCCTCGGCGGCCAACGAAGAGGCCCGATCCGAGCTCAGATCGGGGCCGATGAAGGCGGGTTTGGTACCGCATACCGGATTCCCGGTGAAACGTCTCATACGTCTCAGGCGCGTTCCCGCAGCACCACGGAGAGACGCATGAGACACATGAGACACCATCGATAAGGGTCCAGATAAGGGACCAGCCCGCCCTGCCGACCCGCTTGCGAACCCTACGAGGGAGAAGGCGCGTCATGTTTATGCTCGTTGACCGATGGATCGCCTGGTCGTGCACCTCACCCCTCACGAAGCGCAAGACCTCGGTCATTGGACTGCAGTCGACCTGTTCGTAAATGGCCGAGGCACCAGGGAGCTTGTCGCCCAGCACGAGCGAGCAAGAACTACGAGCCGGCTGGCGGTTACGACTCGATCCAGCCTCGCTGGACGCCGAGGACCGCGTCGGCTGGGCCCTGCCGCCCACCGTCCGATCCGGAGCGCAAGCCATCGAATTCGAACGCAATCGGTAATGTGACTCGAATGGTCGACCCCGCCAGATCACCGCGACGAGCCTCGGCTGGCGGGGGTTCACTCCGGGAAGACGAGGTTGTGCTCCTGGCATAGGCGCGCCACACTCTCGTAGTCGGCCTCGATCCCGTAGCGTCGGTCCATCGCCGCGGCCGCGGCCGTATCGCCGGCCATCGCCTCCGGGTCTGACGCCATCTCGGCGAACACTTGCTCGAAGCCTCCCGGCGAGATGATCTCTAGGATGCGGCAGGGGCCGTCGCCGGCATTCCAGAAGGTGTGCCACTGTTGGCGCGGCTTGAAGACCAGATCCCCTACTTCCGCGAACACGACGCCGTCCCCAAGCATCGCGCCCAGCCGTCCTTCCAAGACGTAGCTGTACTCGTCCTCGTGGGCGTGGCGATGGAGTGGAGCCGCCAGACCGCGCGGCGGGATGGGGTGCTCGACAAGGGAGAAGCCCCCGCCGGACTCGGCCCCCCAGACGAGAAAGCGTACGCCAACTGAGCCGAGATCGATCGTCAAACCGTCCTCCGCACCGACGATGCGCGGTCCCTGCGCGGCATCGAACCGCCTCGGCTTGTCCGACTGTGGACTACTCTCCATGGCTCGTGTCTCCCTTAACCTGGGATCTGTCCGTATTACGAGAGACTTCTCCGGTCTTCGGGTCTTCGGGTCTTGCGGGTCTCGTCTTTACGAGCCCCTGAACGGCAGGCCGCGGAGGGCAGGGACAAAGCCCCATTCGGTCGGGGTCACTCCGAATGACGACTGGGAGGCGGGAACCCTGTCGATCTCTTCGATAGGGAGGCGCCGCCGCGCGCCCCACGCTCACCGGCGTCCATCCACTCGTCAGTTCCGTCCCAGGCCGGCCTTCGCCGCTGACTGCCTGATTGGTTGTCAGGCATCTTGCGGCATAAGGGTCCTGACAGGGGACCAATCGTGCGATTCGGTGATGCCCACGCGCCCAAATCACAACATGTCGTACGCCGGCTCGGTGGAAGCCCTATATGTTGCGGTGAAGTGGTACCGCATACCGGATTCCAGGTGAATCGTCTCATGCGTCTCAGCCGCGTTCACCCGGTGCCTCACGGAGACGCATGAGACGCATGAAACAGCGCACATAAGGGTCCAAATAAGGGTCCAGGCTGGCGGGGCCGATCAGACTCGCATCCTCCACCTCGCGGAACACAACGGGCCGCGTCCCGCCGGCGTTCCCGGTACGTGTTGGGGCCCGCAGGCGCTGGCCCTGGGGCCTGAAGCGCTCCGACTGACTTTCGTGGAACTCCGCTGATAAGCTGACGGTTCGAGGGAGGGCGCGGTGGCGGAGGGGCGTGTCGAGCGGCGGTTGGCGGCGATCCTGGCGGCCGACGTGACTGGTTACAGCCCGCTCGTGGGAGCCGACGAGGTGGGAACAGTCCGCGCGCTAAAGGCTCTCCGCGGCGAGTTGGTCGAGCCGGCGATCGCCGAGCACCGCGGCCGGATCGTCAAGACGACGGGCGACGGCATGCTCGTTGAGTTCGCCAGCGTCGTCGATGCCATCGCCGGACTCCAGCAGGGAATGGCGCTGCGCAACGCCGACCGGCCGCCCGATCGCCGCATAGAGTTCCGCATCGGCATCAATCTGGGCGACGTCACGTGGACGGGGACGACCTCTATGGCGATGGTGTCAATGTCGCCCGCCCGGCTCGAAAACCTCGCCGAACCCGGCGGCATCTGTGTAAGCGGTGCCATGCGGGAGCAGTTGCGCGACAAGATCGTGGGGATACCCGGTCTCGAGCGTGCCCGGCCTCGATAGCAAGATCGATGACTGCGTCGCCCGGACCGGTTTCAGCCAGGACTATTGCTGGGGCGAGGCCGACCAGTTCATCATGAGGCGGATCGGCCAGCTGCTGCGCCATCCGGATCGCTCCGTTCGATCCCTCGGCTCCCGGCGAGAACACGATCTCGGCTCCGAACAGGCGCAGCAGCTTCTCGCGCTCGGGCGTGGTGTTGTCCGGCATCACGATCCGCACCGGATTCCCCATCCGCGAACCGATCATGGCCAGGCTGATGCCGGTGTTGCCGCTCGACGGCTCGAGGATGGTCTGCCCCG
>JBKJVN010000023.1:0-3257 GCA_046717345.1 Candidatus Limnocylindria bacterium
TCTCGGATGCCACCAGGGGCCGGATCTTGGGCAGCACGAACTTGCGGGCCCCCATGTTGCGCGGCTCCTCCTGGACCCAGCTCACGCGGGCGATGTGCGGGTAGCGGGCGAGCACCTGCCGCAGGACGTCGGTGGGGAAGGGGTACAGCTGCTCGACGCGGATGACGGCCGTCTCGGGGGCGGACGCTCGGAGCTCGGACAGGACCAGGTCGTAGTAGACCTTCCCGCTGCACAGGATCACGCGACTCACGGCGGCCGCCCTCGCATCGGTCTGGCGGTCCGGGTCATCCACCACCGGCGCCCAGCCGCCGCCCGCCAGGTCGGACGGGCGCGAAGCCGCCTCGGCCAGGCGGAGCAGCGACTTGGGGGTCATCACCACCAGCGGCCGAGGCTCGGCGTGCAGCCCCTGGCGACGCAGGAGGTGGAAGTACTGGGCCGCGGTGGTGGGGTAGGCGACCCGGATGTTGCCCTCGGCCCCCAGGGCCAGGAACCGCTCCAACCGGGCGCTCGAGTGCTCCGGGCCCTGGCCCTCGTATCCGTGGGGCAGAAGCAGGGTCAGGCGCGACGTCTGGTTCCACTTGGCCAACCCCGCGATCAGGAACTGGTCGATCACGATCTCGGCGGCGTTGACGAAGTCGCCGAACTGCGCCTCCCACAAGACGAGGACCTCGGGCACCGTCACCGCGTACCCGTACTCGAAGCCCAGGCAGGCGTACTCGCTCAACGGGGAGTTGTGGATCTCGAAGCTGGCCTTTGACCCATCCAGGTGCTGAATCGGAGTCCAGGTGGCGCCGTTGGCCGCGTCGACCAGGGTCTGGTGTCGCTGGCTGAACGTGCCGCGCACCGTGTCCTGGCCGGTGAGCCGGATCGCGACCCGGTCGCGGAGCAGCGAGCCGAACGCCAGCGTCTCGGCATGACCCCACTCGACGGCCGCCTCATCCGCGGCCAGCGCCTCGCGACGGCGACGGATCTGGCGCACCAGCTTGGGGTGAACCGTGAAGTTCTTCGGCACCGAGTGGAGCTGCTCGTTGAGCGCCCGCAGCACGTCCATCCGCACCGCGGTGGGTGGCTCGTCCATCTCTTCGACGGACAGCGACTCGGCGCCCCGGTCGAGCTGCGGCTCCGCCTGGGCCTTGCGCACCGCGGCCTGGCGACCCAACAGGTCGCGCCGTGACTCGTCGACCAGCTCCGCGGCCCGCTTGGCGGTCACCACCCCGGCCGCCACCAGTCGCTCGGCGTACTGGGCGCGAACCGAAGGCTGGCGCGCAATGGCGTCATACATCCGCGGCTGGGTGTAGGCGGGCTCATCGGCCTCGTTGTGCCCGTAGCGGCGGTAGCCGACCAGATCGATGACGACGTCCCCGTCGAACTCGGCGCGGTAGGCCATGGCCAGCCGGACGGCGTCCAGGCAGGCCTCGGGGTCATCGGCGTTGACGTGGATGATCGGGATGTCGAAGCCCTTGGCCAGGTCCGACGCCCAGGTCGTGCTGCGGGCCTCCTCAACCGAGGTCGTGAAGCCGACCTGGTTGTTGGCGATCAGGTGCACGGTCCCGCCGTTGGCATAGCCGACGAGGCGGGAAAGGTTGAAGGTCTCGGCCACCACGCCCTGGGCCGCGAAGGCGGCGTCGCCGTGAATCAGGATCGGGATCGTGCGGCTCGTGTCCTGGCGTACCAGCGGCCCGGAGTGATCGGTCTGCTCGGCGCGGGCACGGCCCTCGACCACCGGGTCGACCGCCTCCAGGTGGGACGGATTGGGCATGAGCGTGACCTCGACGCGGCCGCGGCCGGTTCCGTGCTTCCCGGTCGCTCCCAGGTGGTATTTCACGTCGTCAATCTCGACGTCGGCGGACCGCGCCCGCTCCACGCCCCTGCCGGCCTCGAACTCGGCCAGGATGGACTCCACCGGCAGGCCCACGATGTGGGCCAGCACGTTCAGACGTCCCCGGTGTGCCATACCGATGACGGCGCGCCGCGTGCCTTCATCCGCGGCCCTCTCCAGCACCAGGTCGAGCATCGGTACCATGGTGTCGAGGCCCTCGATGCTGAATCGCTTCTGGCCCAGGTACGCCTTGTGCAGGAAGTGCTCGAGGCCCTCCACGGCGGTCAGCCGGGCCAGGAGGCGCCTCTGCTCCTTGCGTTCGAGCGCGGACCGATGCTCCCCAGACTCGATCGCCTGCCGCAGCCAGACCCGCTGGGTGTGGTTGGCGATGTGCTCGACCTCGTACGCGATCGTCCCGCTGTACGTTCGGCGCAAGCCTCCGAGGACCTCGGCCAGGGTGTCGCCCCAGACCTGGACGTCGAGCAGGTCGGCGCTAATCCGATCCAGGCTGCTCGGGTCCAGGCCGTGGAAGGCAGGGTCGAGGGCAGGGTCGCCAGGCGGTGGGCTGCCGAGCGGGTCGAGCTGGGCGGCGAGGTGGCCATACAGCCGGTACGCGTCGATGAGGGCCATGGCGGATGCCATGCGCCGCAGGTCGGCGCCCGACACGGTCACCGCCGGGCCGGGCGGCCCGGTCAGGATCGGCGCGGACGGGGGAGCGGGTTCTGGCGCGGCCGCAGGTTCGGCGACTGCTTCCGGCTGGGCCTCCGGCTCGACGGCCGCTTCCGGCCCGGTGGCCGCCAGGTCCGGGAGCGGCGCGACGCCCAGGCTGTCGGCGACCGATTCGTAGAAACCGTCGGCACCGTCAAGCAGGGCGGCCACTCGTCGGAGGAAGGCGCCCGATTCGGCGCCCTGGATCACCCGGTGGTCGTAGGTGGAGGTGATCGTCATCACCCGAGCCTCACCCACGTCGCGGATGGCGCCGGTGGCGATGATGCAGCCCTGGCCCACCATCAGGCGGGGAACTGAAGCGGTGGTGCCCAGGGTCCCCGGGTTGGTCAGGGTCATCGTCGCCCCCGCATAGTCATCGGGGCCCAGGCTGCCGGCCCGCGCGCCGGCGACCAGCTCCTCGAGTCGGGCATGGAATTCCGCGAAGTCAAGGACCTGGGCGCGGCGGATGACGGGGACCACCAGCGAGCGGCTGCCGTCGGGCCGCTCGACGTCGACCGCCAGCCCCAGGTTGACCGCGCCCGAGTCGCGGGCGTGCGGCTTGCCATCCGCCTCCAGGTAGGCGCGGGTCATGGTCGGGAATTCGGCCGCGGCCCGCGAGATGGCGAACCCGATCAGCGGCGTGTAGCTCATCTTGAGGGCCGCGATCAGCACGTAGAGCTGGCGGTGGCGGGCTACCAGTAATGCCACCGGGATGTCGCGGAACTAGGTG
>JBKJVN010000024.1:0-2518 GCA_046717345.1 Candidatus Limnocylindria bacterium
TTCGGGGCCACCGTGACCTGAATCAGACGTTCATCCTGCAGGGCCGGGTTCTCAAGCGAGTAGGGCCGGGGCGTCGCCTCCGGCGTGATGCTCGGTTCGGCCGTGGGCGTGGCACGGGGCGTGGCCCGGGGTGAGGGAGACGGCGTCTGGGTGGGGAGCGGCAGGCAGGCCTCGAGTGCCACGACGAGCGTCACAAAGGCCGCTCCGACGAAGATGGCCCGCGACGCAAGGCGGGAGCGGGCGCGCGCAGACATGACGCCGCATGGTAGAGGACGACCCCTTGCTACGATGCCCGACATGGAGCCGGCTCCCCCCGCCACCCGCCACCGCCCCTCGTTCGGGCTGATGGCCTGGTTCGTCTGGGTTGGGCTGCTGCTGGGGGTTACCGGGCTGCTCCTGCCCCGGATCATCGCCTTCGTCGACTTCAGCGAGAAGGCGCCCTTCTCGCTCCTGGGCCTGTTCATGATGGCCGAGCTGGCCGCGGTCCTGTTCGGCCTGACCCTGGTGCTCCAGCACAAGCGCGCCGGTTTCGGCTTCGCGCTGGGCATCTCGCTCCTGCCTGCCCCCATCCTGGCTGGCCTGGTGCCGGTCGCCCTGGCCATGCCCGCCGACGCGGCCGCGGGGTGGACCACCCTCATGCTCCCATTGGGCGCCGCCATCTCGGTGGTCCTCATCGCCGGCCTGGTTCGGCCCGCCACGCGGTCCTGGTTCACCGAGGACTGACGGCCCGATGCGGCTGGTCGCGTTTGCCCATACCCAGGCTGACGGCCCGCCTGGCCGGCGGCTGGGGCTCGAGCAGCCCGACGGCGTACTGG
Source organism: Candidatus Limnocylindria bacterium (assembly GCA_046717345.1). GTDB lineage: Bacteria > Chloroflexota > Limnocylindria > QHBO01 > QHBO01 > DASTEQ01. The sequence continues at coordinate 816 of JBKJVN010000024.1, forward strand.
ACCTGACCGATGCGCTGGGCGCCGATCTGGGTGGGGTCCTGGCCAAGCTCGACCCGGAGGCCATGATCGCGGACGCCGCAGCCGCGGCTGTCGCGGCGGGCCAGGCTCTCATCCCGCTGGCCGAGATGCGTCATCTGGCCCCGCTCCGGCACCCGGGCAAGATCGTGTGCGTGGGGCTGAACTATCACGACCACTGCCGTGAGCAGGGCGTCGAGCCCCCGGCCTACCCGATGCTGTTCGCCAAGTTCGCGAACGCCATCAGCGACCCTGGCGCCCAGCTGGTCCGGCCCCGCGCCACGGACAAGCTGGACCTCGAATGCGAGCTGGCCGTGGTCGTCGGGCGCCGCGCATCGCAGGTGGCCCCCGACCGGGCGCTGGATCACGTCTTCGGCTACACCATCCTCAATGACGTCACCGCCCGCGACCTCCAGCGCGAGGACCGCCAGTGGCTGCGGGCCAAGAGCTGGGACGGCTTTGCGCCCCTGGGGCCGGTCGTGCTGACCCGCGACGAGATCGCCGACCCCGGTCGGCTCGCCCTGCGCTCGTGGGTCAATGGCGAGACCTGGCAGGAGTCAACCACGGCCGAGATGATCTGGGACGTACCCAGCCTGATCGCCTTCGTGTCCCGATCGATCGCCCTGGAGCCAGGCGACATCCTGGCCACCGGCACGCCTGCTGGGGTCGGCCACTACCACGACCCGCCCCGCTATCTGTCGGGTGGGGACGTCATGGGGTGTGAGATCGCAGGCATCGGGGTCCTGGAGAACCCGATCGTCGACGAGCAGCCGCGCGCCGACGACCACGCGACGGCGGCCGGAATCGCCGAGCCGGCCGGCATCGCCTGATGCGTGCCCTGGCCAAGACCCGGGCCGAGCCGGGCCTCGAGATCATCGACGCCCCGGTCCCCAACCCAGGCCCGGGCGAGGTCCAGCTCCGGATCGAAGCGGCCAGCGTGTGCGGGACCGACCGCCACATCTACCTGTGGGACCGCTGGGCGGCCGAGAACATCCAGACCCCGGTCATCCTGGGCCACGAGCTGGCCGGGCGGGTTGTGGCCGCCGGCGCAGGCGTGACCCGTGTCCGCGAGGGGGACCTGGTCGGGGTCGAGTCGCACCTGTACTGCGGGACGTGCGCCCAATGCCGCGCCGGCTCCCCGCACCTGTGCCGCAACCTGCGGGTCATCGGCGCCCACGTGAACGGTGGCTTCGCCGAGTACGTGGTCGTACCGGAGGCCAACGCCGTGGAATCGAACGGGCTCGACCCCGCGGTGGTTGCCCTCCAAGAGCCGATGGGCAATGCGGTGCACGCCGCGTTCGTGGAGCCCATCGCGGGCCGGACGGTGGCGGTCACCGGTTGCGGACCCATCGGGGTGGGCGGGGTGGGAATTCCAAAAGCGGCGGGGGCGACGTGGGGGGTGCCCACCGACACCGAACCGTACCGGCGGGAGCTGGCCGCCCTAATGGGCGCCGACCTGGCCCTGGACGGCCGGGAGCCGGACACCGTCGAGCGGGTGCTGGCGGCGACCGGCGGGGACGGGGTGGACGTCGTGCTCGAGATGAGTGGATCGGCGGCGGCCCTGGACCAGGGCCTGCGCTTCGTGACCCGCGGGGGGCGGATCAGCCTGTTGGGGATCTTCGGCGAGCCGGTGGCGGTCGACCTGTCGAACCTCGTCATCGAGAAGGGCGTTCGCCTGCATGGCGTCT
>JBKJVN010000025.1:0-2869 GCA_046717345.1 Candidatus Limnocylindria bacterium
GGACCCAGCTCGTGGCGCGCCAGCGGCTCCTCCAGGTGGGGCAGGACGAGGGTGGGCGCCGTGTCAGGCCGCACGATGAGGCACGTCAGCCGTTCCAGGGGCGGCGCGTTATAACCGAGCAGGTAGAGGTAATCCGAACTGGGCGTGACCAACAGTGCATCCAGGCCGCGCGACGTCGCTTCCGCCGCGGCAGCGTCGAGTCGCTGCCGATGGACAGTTGGCGGGAACGCGGTCACATCGCAAGCCTACTAGGGCCGAAACGAGGGTGAGCCTTCCAAGTTGCTCTGCCTCAGGGCTGCTGCCTCGCTAGAGCACGACGTAAAGGCGCCACTCGTCCGGGACTCCCTTCAGCACGTGCGTGCCGCGATCCGCGAAGTTGATTCCCGACCCAGCTACGAGATCCTTCACCGTGCTCGACACGACGACCTCGTCGGCACCGGCGGTGGCCATGACGCGTGAGCCGATATGCACCGCCAGCCCGTCCACCCGGCCGCTGTGCCGCTCGATTTCGCCAGTATGCAGTCCCGCCCGGACTTGGAGTCCTGCTTTCCCGGCGGCATCTCGGATCGTCAGGGCGCAGCGTACCGCTCGCGCAGGGCCATCGAACACAGCGAGGAATCCATCGCCGGCGTTGTCAATCTCCTCGCCGCGCCAGTGGGCGAGGGCGCTTCGTACCTGTGCACGGTGAGTCTCCAGCACCTCGCGCCAGCGGCGGTCGCCGAGGCGCACGGCCATCTCGGTGGAGGCGACCAAATCGGTGAACAGGACCGTGGCCAGCACCCGGTTGGGCTCCGGTGCGGGGCGCACGCCGGTCAGGAAGGCCTCGATCTCGGCGAGAACGGCGTCGGTATCGCCCACCCAGAAGAGGTGATCGCCGCCCGCCAGCTCGACGAACGAGGCTCCCGGGATCTGCGAGGCAATCCAGCGGCCCTCCTCCACCAGCGCGTCCTGATCATCGGTCCGGTGCAGCACGAGCGCGGGGACGCGGATGGCTGACAGGACGGCGCGGACGTCGATCTCGGTGTTCATGCGCAACAGCTGAGCCGCGGCGCCTGGGCTCGCTGAGCGCCGAAAGTAGGTGGCGAGCTGGCCGAGAAATGTTGGATCGTCTGCGCGGCTCGGAACAAGCGGACGGAGCATGTCCTCGGTGACCCACTCGTGCTCGACCTGGTCGATGGTCGCCTGCCGATCCGCGTCGCTCGGCGCCCACGGATAGTCATGGCTGCGGCGTCGACGAGCGAACACTCCGAATGTGATCAGAGCCCGGGTGCGGTGCGGGAAAGTGGCGGCAAACAGAAGGCTCATGCTGCCTCCCTCGGAGTGGCCGAAGATCGCAGCTTGCTGGGATCCTGTCGCATCGAGCACGGCGCGGACGTCGTCCATCCGCTCTTCGAGTGTGGGGAGGCGGTCGGTGGCGACCGGGTCAGACAGACCTGTGCCTCGCTTGTCGAAGAGGATGAGGCGGGTGAATGATGTGAGGCGCTCGAGGAACGCGGCGAGTCCCGGTAATTCCCAGCACTCCTCAATGTTTGAGACCCAACCGGGGACGAAGACCAGATCGATTGGCGCATCGCCAACGAGCTGATACGCGATGTGAAACTGCCCCGACCGTGCATATCGAGTCTGCGGTGCCATCGTCGCAACGTAGGCTAACGATTGTTGGAGGCCCGGGCGGCGACGCCCGCTCTACCCGATCCTCAGCGGCACCTCGGCGGCCTCGCCGTCGCGGATGCGCCAGGCGCGAAGCGCCTGCATCGGTAAGAGGTCCGGATCCAACAGGGTGGCCAGCAGGTAGAACGCGTCGGGGTACATCGCCTGGCGGCGGTCGGTGGGCGATGGGACGGCCGGAGACTGGATGTGGGAATGGAAGATGGCCACCAGGTCCTGGCCGGCGTCCTCGATACCCAGCACGATGCGGACCAGGTCGTCGGGGTGGACGGTGTAGACGAACGGTGATGCGTCGGCGTTGCGGGCCGGGTGGTAGGCAGTCGCCCGCCGGTTCGTCTGCGAGCCGGCCAGGATGCCGCACGCCTCGTTCGGTGCCTCGGCCCGGGCATGGGCCAGCAGCTCGTCGGCGAGGGCGGTGGAGATCGTGAGGGCGGGGGAGGTCGGCTCGCTCACCACAGGACCGAGCCGTCCATCTCGGTCTCGAGCGTGTCGAGGTCGCGATCCCACAGCCCTGCTGACAGGTACTTCGCGCCGTCATCGGCCAGCAGCACGACGATCGACCCTCGATCCATCTCGGCCGCGACCCGGAGGGCGACCGCCAGCGCGGCCCCCGATGAGAGGCCCGCGAAGATGCCCTCCTCGGCGGTCAGCCTCCGCACGCCAACCACGGCCTCGCGGTTGCTGACCAGATAGCGGTCGTCGAGGACCGACTGGTCCAGGACCGGGGGCACGAAGCCCTCCTCCAGGGAGCGGAGGCCCTGCACCTGCTCCCCGGGGAGCGGCTCTGCGGCCACGACCCGCACGCTCGGCCGCGCCGCCTTCAGCGCGCGCCCCACCCCGGTCAGCGTCCCGCCCGTCCCCAGCCCCGCCACGAACACGTCGACCTCGGGCACGGCAGCCAGGATCTCCGGGCCGGTCTCCTCCTGGTGGGCGCGAGGGTTGGCCTCGTTCCCGTACTGGAACGGCATGTAGACCGATGGGTCCTCCTCGGCCAGCTGCTGCGCCATCCGGATCGCTCCGTTCGATCCCTCGGCCCCCGGCGAAAAGAGTATTGAGGCACCGAACAGGCGCAGGAGCTTCTCGCGCTCGGGCGTGGTGTTGTCCGGCATCACGATCCGCACCGGATTCCCCATCCGCGAACCGATCATGGCCAGGCTGATGCCGGTGTTGCCGCTCGACGGCTCGAGGATGGTCTGCCCCG
>JBKJVN010000026.1:0-12425 GCA_046717345.1 Candidatus Limnocylindria bacterium
GCCACCCGACGTGGCGCGCGGTCAGGACGAGGTCCACGCCGAGCTGCCCGGGACGGGCGACGACCTCGGCGGCGTCGGGCGGAAAGGGCCGGGGCAGGGCGCCAAACGCGTCGGCGAAGGCATCCCACGCCTCGGGGAGGGCGCTGAACCCCCCAGCCGCCGCGTGCCCGCCCCGCTTGGTCAGGTGCGCTCCACAGGCCTCCAGCCCGAAAGCCACGTGGAAGTCGGGCGTGGCCCGAACCGACCCCCGGATCTCCGACTCCAGAAGCGCGGCGGCGGCCACCGGTCGTGCCAGCTCATCGGCCAGGCGGCCCGCGACCAGGCCCAGCAGGCCCGGGGCCCAATCGTCGTGGCGGAGGGCGAGAGGGCCCACGCCCGGGGCGGCGGCGGCCATCTGGCGTGCGGTGTCAATGGCGACCGTGGTCAGCTCGCGGCGGCGCAGATGGACCTCTTCCAGCTCGGCGAGCCGCGCCTGGGCGGCGTTCGGGTCGTCCTCAACCAGCAGGTCCAGGGCCAGCTCGGCATCCGCGATCCGCCCGGCCGCGTTCAGGCGCGGGACGACACCGAACCCCACATCCCGGGCCGTCGGCGGGCCCGGGTCCTCGCGCGCCCGTGCCACCAGCCCGCGCAGGCCCGGATGCCGGGTGCTCGCCAGCTCGGCCAGGCCCAGGCGGACGATGGCGCGGCACTCCCCGGTCATGGGCGCGAGGTCGGCAATCGTCCCGATCGCGGCCAGGGCTGCCAGGTCGGGCGCCGCCAGGCCCTGCCGCGCCAGGAGGGCGGTGGCCAACCGGTACGCCAGCCCCGCGCCGGTCAGGTCAGGGTTCGGGTAGGCGCAATCAGACCGATGGGGATCGACCACCGCCACCGCGGCCGGCAGCACAGCCGGCGGGATGTGATGGTCGGTGACCACGACGTCCATCCCCAGCTCCCGCGCGGCCTGGACCTCGACACGGTTGCCGACGCCGCAGTCGCAGGTGACGACCAGGCGCACGCCCCGCTCGGCCAGGGAGCGGAGGCCGTCGATCGAGAGCCCGTAGCCCTCCGCCAGGCGGGACGGGACGTATCGGACCGGCTCGACCCCCAGCCGACGGAGGGCCAGGACCCAGATCGCGACCGCCGTCATTCCGTCGGCGTCGTAGTCCCCCCAGATCGCGATCGGCTCGCGGCTCTGGACGGCGGCGTCGATCCGGTCCAGGGCCGCCTGGGCATCGGTCATCAGCTCCAGCGGTGCCAGGTCGGCTGTTCCCGCGTTCAGGAAGCGGGCCAGGTCAGCATCGGTCCAGAACCCGCGCCGAGCCAGCAGGGTTGCCACCGGTGCACCGAACCCGGCGAGCAGCGGCGGATCCTCAAGCGGTGGGGGGAGCAGCCACGCGAACCGGGGTTGGATCATGTGCCGCCATGGTAGAGGCGGGCGGTGGCGGGCGACTTACCGGGTCGGCGCGCGGCGTGCCTTCCGGCGAGCGGCCCACTCGTCCCACGCCACCAGGATCTGGCTGGCGTTGAAGATCGACGAGTACGTCCCGCTGATGATCCCGATCAGGAGCGCCAGCGTGAAGGTCTGGATCGTGACTGGCCCCAGGAGGAGCAGGGCGCTGAGGGTCACGACCACCGTCAGCGAGGTGTTGATCGAGCGGCCGATGGTCTGCAGGATCGAGTGGTTCACGATCGCCCCGAACGGCTCGCCGGCGTGGCGCAGCCGGTTCTCCCGGATCCGGTCGAACACCACGATCGTGTCGTGGACCGAGAAGCCGACCACGGTCAGGATCGCGGTCACGAACAGGGCGTCGAACTCCACACCGAAGAAGTAGCCCAGGACCGCGAAGGCACCGACCACGACGACGACGTCGTGCAGGAGCGCGACGATGGCCGCGGTACCGAACCGGAAGCCGAAGCGGTACCACAGGTAGAGGAGGATGAACAACTCGCCGACCGCGATGATGATGATCGAGCTCCGGATGAGCTCGGTCCCGATGATCGGCCCCACCGTGTCCAGGGACCGGGTCTCCGATGTCCCGAACCGGTCCTCGAGCGCCGCCGCGAGCTCCTCGATGGGCGTGCCCTCGACGCTCGGCGGCGGAGCGGGGGTCGGGGCCGGAGTGGGGGTCGGACTGGGTGTCGGCGATGGCGTCGGGGTGGGTGATGGACTGGGTGTCGGCGACCCTGCCGGGCTGCCGCTCGCGGCCGGCTCGCTGGTGGCCGAAGGAGCCGCACTTGCCGATGGAGCCGCGCTCGCCGAGGCCGATGCTGCCGGGCTGGCAGACGCGGACGGCAGTGGAGTCGGGATCCCACCCACGACCGGGAACTCGACCGGGCTCAGCCGGATCTCCAGGTAGCCGCTGTCGACCGCCTTGACCGCGGCCTCGGTGTGCCCGAGCTCGATCAGCGCCGCCTGCACAGCCTCCGGAGCGGGATCGTCCGCGAATCGGACCTGCCAGACCGTGCCGCCCGTGAAATCGATCGACGGCTTGAGCCCGCCCAGGGCGATGAAGATCAGTCCGGGGATCGTGATCAGCGCGCTGAACAGGAAATACCAACGGCGCTTGCCCACGATGTCGTACATCGGTCAGCGCTCCACGTGGTAGTACTCGATCCGCCGCCCGCGCTCGGTGTGGATCATCAACCGAAGGAGCGTGCGGGTCACCACCACGGCGCTGAACATCGAGACCAGCACGCCGATGGCCAGAACCAGCGCGAAGCCGCGGATCACGCTGGTCCCCTGCCAGAACAGCCACGTCGCGATCAGCAACGAGCTGACGTTGGAATCCAGGATGCTCGACCAGGCACGGTTGAAGCCGGCCTCGATGGCCGGGCCGAGGGTCTTGCCGGCCCGGATCTCCTCCTTCATCCGTTCGAAGATGAGGATGTTGGCGTCGACCGCCATGCCGATGCTCAGGATGAACGCGGCCACGCCGGCCAGGGTCAGGGTGACCGGGACGAGGCGGAAGACGGCGTACACCACGAGCGTATAGAACAGAAGGGCCAGCGACGCCAGGAGGCCGGGCAGGCGGTAGTTCGCGATCATGAAGAACAGGACCAGCGCCAGGCCCACCACCCCCGCCACCAGCGCCTGGTCGAGGAAGTCACGGCCCAGGGTGGGCTGGATGGCGGTCACCTCCTGGACGCGCAGGGAGACGGGCAGGGCGCCGAAGCGAAGTTGGTTGTACAGGGTGGTCTGCTCGACCGCGGCCTGCGCGCCGGTGCCGACGGTGATGATCGTGCGCCCGCCGCAGATGGCGCTCTGGATGGTGGGGACCGTGATCACCTCGCCGTCGAGGGCGATGGGTCCCGGCAGCTGCTGGTGGGTGCGCGTGTACTCGCACCAGATGTCGCGCGCCGAGGGTCGGCCGTCCTTGGGCTCCGTGCTGAGCTCGAAGCTGACGCCCAGCTGGCCTCCCTGGCTGGTGTCCGGTACCACGCTCCCCTGCTGGATCTCACCTCCATCGAAGAGCACGTTGACCGTGCCGGCGTTGATCAGCTCGACGACGTTCTGACCCGCCTCCAGGGGCGTCCCGGCAGGGTCGATAAACTGGAGCTGGCCGGTGGACCCAACCAGCTCGAGGACCTGGTTGCGGTCGCTCACGCCCGGGACCTCGACCACGATCCGCTGCTGCCCGTTGGCGCCGACCTCGGTCCGAACCTGGGGTTCGGTCACCCCCAGCCCCGCCACGCGACGCTCGATGATGGCGCGCGCGAACTCGACCCGTTCAGGGGTCGGTGGCTCGTCGCCCTCCAGGGCCTGGACTTCGAGGGTGACGCCGATCCCGCCCTGCAGGTCGAGGCCCAGCACGGTCCGGATGCTGTCCGGCAGCGGCAGGAAGGTCATCCCGGTCGTCTTGCGCGGGATGTCGATGTAGAGGGCCAGCAGCGTGATCGCCAGGATCACCCATGGGGCCATGCGGCGCCAGGTCATGCTCGGCGGGGAGTCCCTCCAGCCCTCGGACAACAAACGCGCCGCCATGCGGCGGCCGTGCCAGAGTATAGGTGCGCCCCTCCGACCGGGCAAGAAACGGTCAGGCCAGGCGACCCTCGCGGGCCAGCGCGCTCTTCAGGCGCTCGGCCAGCACGCGGCTCATGAGCGGGGCGTCCGCGATTTCGTCCACCGACGCGTCGCGCAATGCCCGCACGCTGCCGAAGCGCCGGATCAGCGACGCCCGTCGGGCAGGACCGATGCCCGGAACGTCGTCAAAGACGCTGCCCAGCGCGCGACGTCCGCGGACCTGGCGGTGATAGGTGATGGCGAACCGATGCGCCTCGTCGCGGATGCGCTGGACCAGGTACAGCGCCGGGGCCGTGGCAGGCAGCACGATCGGCGCGGACCGCCCGGGAACGTACAGCTCCTCGAAGCGCTTCGCCAGGCCCGCCAACGGGATCTCCTTGAGGCCGAGGCCACGCACGACCCGTGTGGCGGCCGAGAGCTGCCCCTTGCCGCCGTCGACGATGACCAGATCCGGGAGGGCCCAGTCCCCGGGCTCCGCGGTGTCGTCCTCGGCGCCGACCGCGGACAGCTCCAGCGCCCCGGTCTCGCGGCGCAGGCGAGCGGCGCGCCCGAACCGCCGCTCGAGAACCTCGGCCATCATCCGGAAGTCGTCCGGCGTCTCGCCGCTCCGGATCCGGAACCGGCGGTACTGCTTGGGGTCCGGTGCCCCGTCGGTGAAGACCACCATGCTGCCCACCGCGCTGGTGCCCTGGATGTTGCTCATGTCGTAGCACTCGATGCGGCGCGGCGGCTTGGACAGGCCGAGGGCCGCCGTGAGACCGGCCAGGGCCTCGGCCCGGGCCCCTTGATCCGCCAGCCACTCTGCGCGGTCCTTGGCCAGGGCCTCGGAGGCGTTCTCCGAAGCGAGGGCCACCAGGCGGCGCTTGGGCCCGCGTTCCGGGACGTGGAGCCGGACCCCGCTGCCCCGCCGCTCGCGCAGGAACACGGCCAGGCCCGGCATGTCGGCCGGCGCCATCGGCAGCAGGATGGAACGGGGCGGCCCCTCCGTGGCAGCGTAGTACTGCTGCACGAACGAGGCCAACACCTCGTCGCTGCCGACGTCGCCGGCACCCTCCACGATGAAATGCTCCCGGCCGATCATCTTCCCGTTGCGGATGACGAAGACCTGGAGGCAGGCCTGGGTGCCATCCCGCGCCAGGCCGATCACGTCGTGCTCCGCGCGGCTGAACGCGGCGACCTTCTGCTGCTCGATCGTCCACTCCACCGCCTTGAGCTTGTCGCGCGCCACGGCGGCCGCCTCGTACCGGAGCGCCTCGGCATGGTCGTCCATCTCGCGGCGCAGGTCGTCCGCGATGCCCTCCTGGCGGCCCTCGAGGAAGTCGACCACCCGATCGATGGTGGCCCGGTACGGGGCCGGCTCCACCGCTCCGATGCACGGGCCCTGGCAGCGCTTGATGTGGTACAGCAGGCACGGCCGCTCGAGGACCCGCTTCCCTGCCGGGATGTCCAGGTCACAGGTTCGGAACAGGAAGATCTTGCTCAGCAGGCGGAGCGTCTCGTCCACCGACGACGCGGACGCGTAGGGCCCGAAATAGCGGCTTCCGTCGCGCACGAGCTTGCGCGTGCGCACGATGCGTGGGTAGTCCTCGGCCATGGTGATCCGGACGAACGGGTAGCTCTTGTCGTCGCGCAGCCGGATGTTCCACCGCGGCCGGTGCTCCTTGATGAGGTTGCCCTCGAGGAGGTACGCCTCGCCGATGGTGTCGGTGACGATGTACTCGATGTCGGCCGTGTCGGCCACCAGGCGCGCGTGCCGCGCCTCCTCCTGGCCGCCGGCGCCGAAGTGGTTCCGGACACGGCTCCGGAGGGAGTTCGCCTTGCCCACGTACAGGACGCGCCGGTCCGCCGCCCGGAACAGGTACACGCCCGGGGCGCTGGGGAGCTGTCGGAGGATGGCACGCAGGTGGGCCGACTGCGGCCGGGGACTGGCCACCGCCCGATTCTAGGCGGGCGGCGCCGAGACCGGGTTCAGGGGCTGCCGGTCGAGCTCGGGCTGCCGGTCGGGATGGGCGTCGGCATCGGCTCGGCGAGCGCGGCCGCCAGGTAGGCGTGGAGAGGGGTGTAGTCCGCCCCATGGGCCCGACCGATCACGACCAGGGTGTAGCGGCCGTCGGAGGTCGTGGTGGCCTCGAGGATCACGCCCTCGGTCAGCGCGACGCGCCGATCGGCTGACAGATGGCCGCTCAGGAGCGCCAGGTCGATGGCCGACAGGTCGGTGGCCAGGTGGGTGGCCAAGGCATCCATGAGCGCCAACCCGGGCCCGATCGACCCCGGCAACCCGTCCCCCAGCCGGGCGCGCAGCGCGGCCAGGACGCGCTGCTGGCGTTCCGAGCGTGCGAAGTCGCCCGCCTCCTCGAGAACCGACGTGTATCGCGCCCGCGCGTATGCCAGGGCCGAGGCGCCGTCCAGCTCCAGCGGTCCGGCCTCGAAGCTGCCGGCCTCGAAGAAGCTGTTCTCGTAGTTCTGCTCATTGAGCGTGTACGCGAAGGCGCGCGGGTTGTCGATCGTCACGCCGCCGACCGCGTCCACGACCGCCGCCAGCCCGTCAAAGTCGAGGGCGATCCAATGGTCGATCGTGAGCCCGGTCACGTGCTCCAGGACGTCGCTGGCCGCGCGCCCCGCCTTGTGCACGCCGCCGATGTCCCAGCCAGCCGCGAACGCTTCGTTGATCTTGCCGTTCTCCGGAAAGAGGGGGTGGCCCTCCACCCACAGGTCGCGGGGAATGGCGATCAGTGTGGTCGCGCCGGTGGCCGGGTCGACGGACAGGATGTTGATCGAGTCCGCCAGGTACTGACCGCCATGCCCTTCGCGGCCGGCGTAGCCGAGGAACGCGACATTCACCGCCTGGCTCCCGCTCAGCGGGCCCAGGAGGGACGAGGAGAGACTTGGGGCGCTGCTCACCGCCCGGTTGAAGGCATCGACGCGCTGCCAGAGCAGCACGGCGCCCAGCACCAGGCCCCCGATCAACAGCAGGAGGCCCGACAGGAGGACCCGTCGGATCGGCACCGCGCCGGCCGCCGGTTCGGCCACCCGACGGGCGTCCGCCCGCAAGGACGCGTCGCGAGCCGCGGCCAGCTCATCGCGCCACTGGCCGGTGTCGACACCGCGCTTCCGCAGGCGTTCCTCCCGCGCCACGGCCGCTTGCAGGCGTCGGGTGCGGACCGATGGGCGGGCGTGGTCGCGCCCTGCGCGGCGAAACATCAGCGGCGGGTCAAGTCCGGCGGGATCTCCTGCAATCGAGCGCCGGGAAGGATAGCCGCTCGATCCGGGAAACGCGGGGGCTGCTGGCCGAGCCGGAGCGCAACCTGTTCGTGGTCGGTGACGACGACCAGTCGTAGATCAGCTTCAGCGCATACAGGAAGTCGCCCAAAGGAGCGCGGATCTCGGTGCCGATGTGCCCCGCGGCTCGCGGCGGAGCCGAGCGAGGAGCTCAGCGCCTGTATGAGCCGCCCCAACGAGGCGAGAGGCTGCAGGTAATCGACGTTCGCGGTCCCGCCGACTCTGCGCCGGAAAGACTGCAGGGGGACACTGGGATCGGTGGCTCACGAGGGCTTGGGCCTGCCATAACCACGCCCGGCTGACTCCGCGCCGAACCCTACCGCGTCTCCGCGTTGAGGAGCGCAAGGAACCTCGCGGGCGCATGCATCGGTAGCTCGCCGGCGAGGGCAACCAAGTGCGAATCACCCGAGACCAGCACCGCGCTCTGTGCCGCGGCGCGAGTCAGCATGCAGTCGTCGCCAGGATCGACGGAACGGAACGCCGGTGCTATGGCTTGAAGATGGTGATCGTCGTACCCGTGCTGGAGCCGTCCGAATCGGTGTTGGCTTCCTGGCTGTAGGTAAAGCCGGCCCCCGCGACGTTCGAGACGCTGAAGGTCACCTGAGTCCCGTTGGCGAGGTTGCCGGTCCGCAGGGTCAACGACCCGTCGCTGCCGGTGAGGCCGGAGACGCTGCCACTGATGGCACCGCTCCAATCGCCAGTCACCGTCGCCCCCGCTACGGGAACCGCCGTACCGTCGCGGATGGTGACCGTCACGAAGGCCTCCCATCGTCCGCTCTTGCCCTTGCGACTCGCCGTCCCGTCGAGATCGGCGACGTGCACAATGCGCGCCTCCGCGGCAGCCGGCGTGGCGCAGGCATCGCCAGACGGCGACGACTCGTTGCCGGAGCTATCCACGGCCGTCACCCGGTAGCAGTAGGGAGTCCCGTTGGTGAGGCCGCCATCGGCATAGGCGCTGGTGGTGGAGGTCGCGATCGGCGATGTGCTCGAGCCTCGGTAGACCCTGTAGCCGGCAACAATGTCGATGTTGTCGCTCCAGTCGAGGTCGACCGCGCCATCCCGGGCGGTGGCGGTCAGCCCGGTCGGTGTGGCCGGCGGGGTCGTGTCCGCCGCGCAGTCCGGAGCGAGGACCGTCACCCCGGAAGACTGGATGGCGATGAGCGTCCGAACGCTGTTGTTGGCGGTGCTGGCCTCGATGAACTCGCCCCGGGGGTCCGCGGTCAGCGTCAGGCAGTAGTTGCCGTACGGGAGGGTGCTGACGTTGATGTACTGGAAGGCGATGCTCCACGGGTATTCGTCGCCCCAGTTGACCGACAAGCCCATCGGCACCGTGCCGTCAGCCTGCTTCTTGCATTCCCTGGTGCCGTCGTAGTACTTGGGCGCATTGGACAGGTTGACGTTGTCCCAGAAACAGAAGCCCGTCTTGGCGCCGGTGGCGATGGTGTCGTTCGGGGTCGCCTGGAACGCGAGCTTCCAATCCTGGAGCCCGAAGACGTGCCAGTGGTTGTGGCCGTCGCCGGCATAGAACATCGTCGCCGCGCTGGGGTGCTCGACCCAGACGCCATCCTGCTGCAGGCGCTGGGTCACCTTGGTGAGCTTGTTGGAGTCCGTGGGATCGGGCTCCGAGCCATAGACGTCGAACCGTCCGGGGCCGAAGTTGACGATCGAGGTGCTGAATCGGAGGAGGCGCACGCCGCCCGACTTGAGCTCGAGGTAGAAGTCGGTCGGTTGGAGCATGGCCAGATCCGGCAGTAGGGCGCTCGCGGAGTGCTGGGCGACCGCGCTGCCGGCGTTGGCGAACAGGAGCTCGAACGCCACCAGGAATGAGACCAGTGCCGGCCCGACCCTCCGCACGCTGAACACGGCCTCTCCTCCGTCGCAACTCGACACCATCCGGCCGATCTATTGCGTATGTTCCATAGTGCGGGCCTGGGGAGCGATGTCAAGCTCCTATCCAACAGGCTGGTGCGCTGAACTCGAACCAGTGACCTCTTGCATGTCAAGCGTGCCGGCCTGAGGCGGCCGAGCTGGAGATGTTCCCAAGGCCGGGACGGGCTCGAAGCCACGATCGGTGAAGGCGGTGTCGTCGTGGCACTCGGCCGGCGTCCGGCGTGCGCAGCCCCTGGCGGGCACCGCAAGGATGGTCCATCGATATGCGGACGATCATTGGGCGGTAAGCGGCCGGCGTCACCCTACGCCGATGGGAAGGGCGACCGTCTCGGACCTCCCCGCTGCCGCCCCCGTCGGCGCGCCGTCAGGGGCTGTCAGCGACCGGCTCGACCGGCTGGATGCCGAGCAGCGCGTGGCGGCCGAGCTGGCCGACGGGCCGGCCCAGATCATCGCGCCCGCCGGCAGTGGCAAGACGACGACACTGGTGGCCCGGCTCGGGGTGCTGCTGGCGCGCGGCGTGGCGGCCGACCGGATCTGCGTCGTCACCTTCAATCGCGACGCCGCGCTGGAGCTGTCCGGCCGGATCGCGAGCCGGCTGGCGCCGCATCTCCCCGGCGCCGAGACGATCGAGGTCCGGACCCTGCATGCCATGGCCCGCCAGGTCCTGCTCGACGCTGGTCATCCAGGGCGCCTGGTGAGCGACCGGCTCCCGCTGTTGCGCGCCGCCCGACGGCGGGCGCTGGCGGAGCGCCAGGTCGGGGCCGGCGACCAGCCGCCGCCTGAGCCGCCGACCGCGGCGGCGCTAGACACCATCGTGTCGGCCCTCAAGATCGAGGGGCGAGCGCCGCCACCCGAGGCAGTGACCACGGTGCGTGCCTTCGCCGCCCTGATGGACCTTCGCGGGCTGATCGACTTTGACGACCTCGTGGTGCGCGCCGTCGACCTGCTGGAGCACGATGCGGGCCTCCGCCACCGCTGGCAGTCGCGCTTCAGCCATGTCTGCGTCGACGAGTTCCAGGACGTGGATGCCGCCCAGCTGCGGCTCGTGTCCCTCCTGGCGGCACCCGAGGACAACCTCTTTGTTGTTGGCGATGACGACCAGCCGTAGTTCAGCCCACTTCCATACAGATGCCTGGCGGAACTCCGGACCCTCGTCTGATTCCGCCTTAGCGCCGCTTACCGAGGACGAGCAGGTAGTCATCCGGCGCGCGGATGCCGCCGTCGGCGCGGTACCGCTCTAGGTAGTCGACGAAGGCCCGGTGGAACTCCTCGCGCCGGTCGTGAGCGAGCGACTCGACCAACGCCTTGAAGTTTCCGTGCGAGCTGGTAAAGAGTTGCCAGATCGCCTCGCCCGACTCGCCCCGCAGCTGGCATTCGCCCTTGGCGAACCCGAGCTCGAAGGCGTCGCCGAGCAGCTCGAGCACGTAGTCCTCGCGGCCCCAGTCGTTTGGGTCGCCCGCGCCGGGCTCAACAGGCGCTCGGAACGGCTCGATCACTGCCGAATAGCTGGGGTTGGGCCGCCACGAGGCAAGGCCGAGCCGGCCGCCCGGGCAGCAGACGCGGGCGAGCTCGCGGGCCACTGCGACATGATCGGGGGCGAAGATGACGCCTACCGCCGACGCCACCACATCGAAGCGCGCATCGGCGTAGGGGACCTTCTCGCAGTCGCCCACGTCGAAACGGATGGAGAACCCCTCGTCCGCGGCGAGACGCTTCGCCGTCTCGATCAGCGCCGGTGCGAGGTCCAGCGCGGTGACCTGGGCGCCGGCGCGCGCGGCGCGGATGGCGACGGCTCCCGTCCCGGTCGCGAGGTCGAGCCAGTGCTCGCCCTGCTGCGGACGGAGGCGCGCAACGAGATCGTCATGCAGGTCGGCGAGAGTCTCCGCCACGCGCTCCCACGGCGCCGACCCCCAGATGGTGCTCTGGCGAGCCTTCAGCTCTTCGAAACCCATCGTCTCTCTCCGACCTGCTATGGCACCTGGTTTGAGCGCGCCTCGGCGGCGCTGGCAAGCGCGCCCATCGCCTCGAGGCGATGGGCCGTTTCCTGCGCGAGCGGGCCTCGCGCCCCGGAGTCGAGGAAGGGGAGCAGATCGACGAGGAGACGGACCGCCGTGTACCGCTCACCGAAGGCTGCGAGCGCTCCTGCCGCCTCGGTCGCATTCTCTAGCGCCTCGGCGGAGCGGCCGGCGGCCGCGAGTTGGATCGATTCCGCCCAGTCCGCGATCCAGGCGAGGTATGGCGCGCAGACCGGCGCGGCCAGCTCGCGGGCTTCGTGGGCGGCGCGCTGCAGGTCATCCCATTCGCGCGCCAGAGCGCGAAGCTGCAGCTCGCTCCGCAATCTCCGCACCCTGTCGACGACCGTCTCTGAGCCTTCGATCCGCTCCACCCTCATACGCGCCTCGTCGAGACCGAGGAAGGGACGAAGGACCTCCGGCGTGCGTGCCCTCCAGGTCGCACCTCCGGTCTTGGGGGCCGCGCGATCCAGGAGCTCGAGCGTACGACTCGCCGCTGCGGCTTCCTCCGCCTCGAACAGCGCGAGAGCGCGTCCGACGAGGGCATGCCCTCCGTGCCCGCAAGTGTGACCGCCTTCCTCAAGGACGAGCTCGACGACCTGGGACGTCGCCTCGCGCAGCTTCGCCAGTCGGCCGGCCGGAAGGAGGCACGCGGTCTGGGCGGATGCGGCATGCAGCCGGTGGTGTGGACTCAGGCGTGCCGCTTGCTGGGCGGCCTCATCGGCGACCGACTCTGCGAGCTCGAACTGCCCCGCGTCGGCATACGACAGGGCTGCCGTGACCAGCAGCTCGTGGGCCTGCACTCGATCGGTCATGCCCCTGGCGCTCTCGAGCGTCCGCTCGGCCATCTCGACGGCACGGCAGAAGCCTTCTCGTTCGACAACGCCCGCCAGGGCATCCAGCGCATAAGACAAGAGGTAGGGGGAGCCCACGATCTCGGCCACCTCGACGGCACGCTCAGCGTCGCGCACACTCGCGCTCTGCTCGCGGTCGGTGATGCCCCAGTGACTGGACACGGATCGCCCGGCCAGGAGCGCCGCCGCCTCGAAGCTGACGCTGTCCTCGCCGATCTCCTCCAGTCCGCTCTCGAGTATCTCGCGAGCCCGCTCCCTCCACTCCGTGCCGCTGAAGGCGCCCGCGTACCGAGACCACAGCAGGGTAGCGTTCGCCCTCAGCCTCGACACCGCCTGCGCGTCTGAAATGCGGCGGGCGATCTCGAGCGCCTCGAGGTAGTCGGACCAGGC
>JBKJVN010000027.1:0-8286 GCA_046717345.1 Candidatus Limnocylindria bacterium
GATAGTCGCGCGGAGCGTCTGCTGACGCGGTTCGCTGTCACGTCCTCCGCCGAGCAGGTCCAGCCGGTCCGAGAGCCGGTCGAGCAGCTGCTTCACCGAGAACAGCGGTAGGCGACCGGCGGCGAGCTGCAGAGCCAGCGGCATCCGATCCAGACGTTCGCAGAGCGCTGTCAGCGCCTCTGAAGGAGGCAGGTTCATGCCGATGGCGGCCGCCCGACCGATGATGAACTCCTCGGCGTCAGCGGCGGTCATGGCTGGGACGCGCAACACCTGCTCCGACCCGATCTGGAGCCGCTCGCGGCTCGTCACGAGTAACGCGGATGTCTTCGTCAGCGAGAGCAGGCCGGCGACGACAGTTGCCAGGGCCGGGAGCAGATGCTCGGCATTGTCCAGGAGGAGCAGCACTCGCCGACCCGAGAGGTGCTCGGCGATGCTCTGCTCCAGCGGCTTGCCCTCTTCCTCGCGCACCGCCAGGGTCTGGGCAATCGCGGCCGGGACGAGTTCGGCCTCGCGGATGGGCAGGAGCCCCACCCACCATAGCCCGTCAGGGAAGGAGAGCGATAACTCGGCGGCGGCCTGGAGTGCGAGCCGCGTCTTGCCGATCCCTCCCGGCCGGGTCAGGGTCAGCAGTCGGGCCGAGCGGTCACCCAGGATCTCGACGACTCTGCTGAGCTCCGCCCCTCGACCGACGAAGGGACTCGCGGGAACCGGCAGGTTGGACGGCGAAAGGGTGTTGAGCCGTGGGAAGGCGCCGCCCCCGAGCTGGTAGATGCGCTCGGGTGCCGTCAGATCCTTCAGCCGGTGCTCCCCGAGATCGGTGAGCGGTACGTCTCCGTTGGGCACAAGTGCCGCGGTCGCTGATGAGATCAGGACCTGGCCCCCGTGGCCGGCCGCGGCGATCCGTGCTGCCCGGTGGACATCGATCCCGACATAGCCTTCGTCGGTCCTGAGCGGCGCGCCGGTGTGGAGGCCCATGCGGACCCGTATTGGCCCTTCCTGCAGCACCGCCTGCGCTTCGCGCGCCGCCGCGAGGGCGCCCGGTGCGGTCGGGAATGCGGTAAATATCGCGTCGCCCTCGGTGTCGACCTCGACTCCCCCATGTCGCTCGAAAGCCTCATGGAGGGATCGCCTATGTTCCGCCAGCGCGTCGGCGTACCGCACTTCGCCAAGGTCCTCCAGCATCCTGGTGGAACCCTCGACGTCAGTGAACAGGAACGTTACGGTGCCGGCCGGGAGATCACGTCTGCCGATCACAGAGGCGAGAATACGCCGCCGCCTCGAGCACGCCTACCAGGGGCTCGCTGTAATGGGGGTTAGATCTCGCCGATTCCACACTTGGTCGTGGCGTTGCAGCCCCAGTGCCAGGTGTCCTCGAAGGCGAGGAGCTGGGCATCGGTCGGGTTGCCGCACTCGTCCTTGAAGATGACGTTGGAGTCGCGGTTCGAGTTGAACGGCGGGTCGAGGGAGCTCAGGTCGACGCTGGCGTCGGGCAGGTAGCGGCGCAGGATGTCGAGGTTGTCGCCGTAGTAGAGGACGTTGGTGGCGAGCTCCGTCATCGGTCCTCGGTCATCTCTCACAGCTGCCAGTACTCGCCCGCGAGGCCCATGGCGGCGAAGTGGTCGAGCAGCTCCTGCTTCGAGGGGCGCGCGTAGTCGAGGGCCAGCTTGCGGGAATAGATCGGGATGCTCAGGGCATGGACCTGATCGGGCGTCAACGATGCGGCGGCTTGGGCGGGTGCACCCAGGCCGGACGCGTCGCGATGGTCCGAGGAGGCAAAGAACACCATCGTGTTCGAACAGGTGGTGATGATGTCTTCCCACCACTGGGTCGGGCGCAGGGCGAGGTAGACGAGCGCGTCGTGGGGTTCAACTTTGGCGGCTCGCCCATTGGTCATCTCGATCTCGATGGGCGCCGCGCAGTGGTGGCAGAACGAGTCGACCCGGACGTCGTCACCGAGCATGGCGTGGAAGGCGATGGCGTCCCACGAGCAGTTCGCGAAGTACTGTCGCTCGCGGACCGTGACGCGGAAGGGCGTGGCGACTGCCGAGAACGGGAAGGCCATCAGAATGCGGGCGGTGCCCTTCACCAGGGCGATGTGGCGGGCCGCTTCGAGGTTGCGCAGCACCTCGGTCGCGTCGTCCCGCGACAGGGAGAACCCCGTCATCACCTGCTCCACGATGGGCGGCGCTGCGTGGTCCACGAAGTGATCGAAGATGAACTTGCGGACGCGTTGGGAAACCAGGTCCTCGTTCATCGCCAGGTGTCCTCGAAGGCGAGGAGCTGGGCATCGACGCTGGCGTCGGGCAGGTAGCGGCGCAGGATGTCGAGGTTGTCGCCGTAATACAGGACGTTGGAGGCGAACTCGGTCATCGGTCCCCCCGCGTGAGACTGGCGGGTATGTGCGTGGAGAGCCTAGCAGTGGGAGCAAGGGCGATCGGTTGATCATGGACGATCGTTCCCGCCTCCCCGGATAGTGGACACTTGCGTCGCTATGAGCGACCTGGAAGAAGGACTGGCCTGGCAGGTTGGGGTCTGGGATCGCATGTCCCAGGTCTATCGGCGGGAGATCGATCGCCGACTTGTGCCCGTGTTGGACCAGGTGCTTGCGCGGGCTGGACTCCAGTCAGGGGAGAGGGTCCTCGACCTCGGGACCGGGACGGGGGCCGCGGCGGAGAAGGCGGCCCTCGCGGTTGGGGTTGATGGGCACGTCCTCGCCGTTGACCCCAGCCCCGAGATGCTCCTGCTGGCCGGGCGACGGGCCGACCAGGCATCGGTCAGGTTCCAGCTGGCGGAAGGGTCGGGCGAGAGCATCCCCGCGGCCGACGGGTCCTTCGATGTGATCCTCGCGTCGCTGTCGTTGATGTTCGTCATCGACCGAGCCGCTGCTGCCCGGGAGATGGCGCGCGTCCTGCGGTCAGGCGGTCGCCTGGTAGCCGCGGTATGGGCGGCGCCCGAACACTGCGACCTCGTCCTCTTCCAGCGGACGGTCAGCCAGTTCGCCCCTCCGCCCCCGGTTCAGGGCGTGGGTCCGGGCGCCATGGCCGATCCGCAGCCATTCCTCGACGAGCTGGCAGGGGTAGACATCGCGGCACACATCGAGACCGAGGTGACCGGGTTCGACTTCCCGAATCTGCCCTTCGCGTGGGACGTGCTCGCCGGCGTCATCGCGGCATCGCTGTCCCCGGAGCGTCAGCGGGAAGCCCAGCAGGCGATCCAGGGCACGATGTGGCCCAACCCCAGCCAGGCTCGGCACTTCAGCAACCTGACCCAGTTCGTCATCGGGGTCCGCGCCTGACAACCGGTGTCAGGTCGTCAGCGCACGGATGCGAGCGACTGATGCTGCTCCAGGTTCGACGCGCGGCGGTCGATTAGGCGGCTCAGGAGGCGAGGATCGGCTGCTACCAGGTCGTGCAGGATCCGGACCAGTTCAGGGTCGAACTGTCGGCCGGCATGCCGCTGGAGCTCAGCCATGGCCCACTCGACGCTGCGGGCCGGCTTATAGGGCCGGCGACTGGTGATTGCATCGAACGCATCCACGACGCGGACGATCCTCGCCTCGAGCGGGATCCGGTCGCCCTTCAGCCCATCGGGATAGCCGCTGCCATCCAGGTTCTCATGGTGCCAGCGCGCAATGCGCCGCGCGGTCTCGAAGCCGACCCCCTGGGACAGGATCGCCTCGCCAAAGATCGGGTGCTGGCGCATGAGGACCCATTCGTCGGCGGTAAGCGGGCCGGGCTTGAGCAGGAGGGCGTCGGGAATGTGCAGCTTGCCAACGTCGTGGAGCATCGCGCTCCAGCCGATATTGACCGCATCTTCCGGCCTGAGACCGGCCGCGGTGGCCACCTCCTCGGCAAGCAGCTGAACGCGGACAATGTGGTCGCCGGTGTCGGAGTCCTTGGCCTCTGCTCCCCGGGCCAGGGCCACCATGCCGTCCCGCTCGCGCTGCGCGATTTCGATGGCCGCGGTCCGCCAGCCGAGAGCCGCTTGTCGGGCGCGGTCAAAGAGGACGCCGGTGATCGCGCCGACGGCCACGAACATCACGGCACGGATGAGCCATGCATCGACCTGCTCGGTCCCGCCCGGCAGCCTCAGCAAGTGGGCCAGCGGTCCGAGCAGCACCGACACCGTTAGGCTCACCGGCAACGCCCCCCGCCAGCCGTAGGCGTAGGCGGCGATGAGGATCGGCAGATAGCCCAGGTGGTTCAGCGGGTTGGGCGAGCCGCCCGTCAAGCGAACCGCGACTAACGCCATCAGGCCGGTGAGGGGGATCAGCGCTGCGGCGGCGAGCGCCCGCCAGCTGATGCGGTCCGCACGCCCGAGGCCGGACTTGGCCGACAGGACCTGCGCGAGTTCGCGGGTGGCTGCCCGTTTCCCTTCGAGCGTCACGGACGCATTGTCCGCGGGCACCGTCGCCGGGCCTAGCGCGCCTTAGGTCCCATGACTCGGCGGTACCAGCGTCCTGGATCCCGGTCGCGGCGCGACTGCGGTTTGAGTTGACCGCCGTAGCGTCCTGGCGGCGCAGTCACCTCGATCCGCTCACTCCCCGCGTCTAAGCCGGCGGTCGAATGCGCCGCTACGCATGAGGAAACCATCGGTCCGATAGAAGGACCACGCGCCGTGCATCTCGCCGTTCAGTCGGTAGCCGGTGTACTTGATCTTGCCGTTGGCGTCGTGCGCGGTCTCCTCGACGGGCTCATCCGTTGAGGCCACGGGTTGAGTATGGCCGCAGGTGCCGCGGTGGCGAGAGCGCCTACTTCTTCGTGGTCCCGGACTTGGCGGCGTCCTTCTTGAGCTTCTTCTTCTTCGTGGCCTTGCTCTTTGAGCCAGGTCCCTTGTCGCCCATGTCAGTCTCCTCGGGTTTGGACTGTCGACACTGCGCGTCGGCTCATCGGTATCCTGCGCCGCGGGGTCAAGCCGGAGTTGGCGTGATTGACCTCGATTCAGGTCGCGCGGTCGCCGATGACGGTCAGGACGACGTTTCCGGTCTTCTGTCCCGTCTCGAGGTAGGGGGTGGCCTCGATCACGTCCTCCAGCGGGTAGCCGCGATCGATGACCGCGCGGTACTTACCGGCCTCGATGAGCTCCTTGAGGAAGAGAACGTCCTGCTTCGTGTATCGAGGGATCCCCATCTTGACCTTCTTGTCCCTGATCCACCTCGTCAGCAGGAGCAGCAATGGAACGTGCCACATGAACCCCAGGTCCGTTTCGAGGAAGACCCCGCCCGGCTTGAGTGAGCGTCTGGACCGTCTGAACGAGTGCTTGCCGACGCTGTCGAAGATGACGTCGTACATCTTGCCGTTCTTGGTGAAGTCTTCCTTTGTGTAGTCGACGACCTCATCGGCTCCCAGCGATCTCACGAGTTCGACGGTCTTGGTGTTGCATACGGCGGTGACGTGGGCGCCGAAGTACTTGGCCAGCTGCACGGCCGCGGTCCCGATGGATCCCGAGGCGCCATAGATGACGATGCTGCGCCCCTTGAGAGGACCTGCCTTTCTGAGGCATGCCAGTGCCTCGCTCGCTCCGTCGTAGACCGATGCAGCCTCATCGAAGGTCACGCTGGCCGGCATCTGTGCCAGGGGGCCGCTCTCCCGTATGCAGACGAACTCCGCGTGCGCGCCGAAGCCCTTGCCGCCGAAGACGTGGTCACCGACCTTGAACTCGGTGACGGCTGCGCCGACCGCCTCGACCTCGCCGGCGAGCTCCATGCCGAGGATCTTGTTCCTGGGTCGGCGAATGCCGGTGATCAAGCGAGAGAAGAACGGCTTGGCGCTGCGAAGGCCGGTGTCGGTCCGGGTCACGGTCGTGGCGTGGATCTTGACGAGGATTTCATCGTCCTTGGGCACAGGCCGCTCGACTTCCTCGAGCCGGAGGACCTCCGGAGGCCCGTAGCGTTCGTGCACGACCGCCCTCATCGGTTCACGTCCGCTTTTCGGTCCGCTGCATGCCGTCCCCAGAAGAGCCAGGCATCGGTGGGCAGGGGTCAGGCAACGACCATCTTCCAGAAGAAATCCTTGCGCGATACAAGGCCGTCGCGGAACGTCCATAGGTCGCAGCCGCGGTACTCGAGCCGCTGCCCGTCGCGTGTCGTACCGGTCAGGGTCCACTCCGACACGCCACGGTCTCCAATTACGAAGTGCGTGTCCTGGCCGTAGTGGACGTTGGGAATGTCCCGTATCCGCCCTTCCATGGCCTCGCGCACAGCCTGCTTGCCCTCGTAGCGCCGTCCCCACGCCTCCGGTCCGCGCGGAGACTCGAAGACGGCGTCATCGGTGAAGTAGTCCATGAACGCGTCAAGGTCGTGTCGATTGAAGGCCACGACCATGTCCAAGAGCATCTCGACAGCGGACTCGTGCGTCATGGTCATCGGTCTCCTCCTTTTGTGGTCGGCTGTGGTTCGGATTCGGGGAGCTTTGCGTTTCGGGAGTTGAACACGACCCGGAAGAGTCGATACTCGCGGACGCCTTCGGCGGCGAGCACGGCGGAAAGGACCACTGCTTCGGCCCCGAGGATCCATCCGATCGCAGCCGGGAACAGGAGCGCAGCCGCGATTGGCACCAGCACCAGGACAAGCGCACCCACGACGGCGACCGCGACGCCGGATGAGATTCGGCCGGTGATCTTCCTGGTTGCGACAAGCGTGCTCTGGGACTCTTCGGTGCCGGCGAAGGTCGAGCCACCGCTCGAGAGGATCCCGAGGCCCAACAACGCGAGGAATCCGCTTCCAAGCACGTACGCCGTGGCGAGCGTCGAACCGTGGGCGAGCCAAAGTACGGCAAAAGCCGCGCCCGTGATGAGGACCACCAGCGCACCGAGCGCATACCACGGCAGTGTCCAAAGCGGCCGTCGAATCCCTCGGAAATAGGTGGTCTCGTCCGCCCCCATGAGCGCGTTCCACACCAGGCTGACGGGCAGCCAGGCCATGACGCCCAGGATCGCCACGGCGATGAAACCGGCCAGGACGACCACCCATGCGGGAGGTGCGTCGATGAACGCGTCGACCAGGGGGAGGTCGAGGGCACTCACGAATTCCATCAGGCCGCTTCCGAAGGCGGGGGTCAGCCAGGCATAGACCCATCCGGCGACGACTGCGCCGCCCACGAACACCCGCATGGTCAGCAACAGGAGAACACGCGCGTGCCGTCGCATCGCGGCGACCTGGAGTCGCGGATCCGTGAGTGGTGCCGCGTACGCCTTCGGGCCGCCGAGCGCGAAGAGGCGTGACGCCACGATGGCGACAAACTCGGTGGGATTCCTCCAGTAGACGACGTGATCCCAAATCGTGGAGGCGAGGTTTCGGATCTTGTACGAGCGGATCTGCTTGCCGGCCACGTCCAGCGGCCCTACCGGCGCCGGGTCCGCCGATGCCCACAGGTCCAGCCACTCCAGTCCTGGCTCCACCGCGATCACCTTCTCCCAGTCCGATTCGATGTCCTGCCCCGATTCGGTCCAGATGCGTCGGGCGGAGTTGAGCAGGGCAAATTCGGCGATGACGGCGAGGAGGACGGAGGCGGCGATGAGCGGCCAGGAAGCCCCGGCCAAGAACGTCAGCCCCGCTACGACGAGGAAGGCCGCACTGCCGATGGCGGACAGCGTCTGCGCTCCCGTCTGCGACCCTCGTGCCATGGTCAGGACAAACGTGAGCTTCCGCACCGCCTGGCCATACGTGACGAACAGGCCGATGGGTGCCGGCTTCGGCGACCCCTCCTTGGGGACAGCCGGGCGATCGGTCAGCTCATGCTTCAGGGCATACCAGGACACGGCCGTCCCCTGGGAGTGGGCGACCACGGCGACGGTGGCGCATTCGCGGAGCAGGACCTGCAGGTCGGACCGCACCTGGGTTGCCATGGCGCCGAAGCGCATGGGGCTCCGCGTCAGGACGTAGGCGTCGCCGAACCCGTTCGCAAGGGCTCGTTGCAGCGAGCGAGCGAAATCTGCGATGAAGGGGAGCCGCGTGATCGCGAGTAGGACGAAAGCCAGGGCCAGCGCGGTTACCACCAGCCCCACGATCGCGGCTCCCAGCAACATGACCGTGCCGACAAGCAGCGTGACGGGGATCAGCGCGAGGCGGAGACGTGGGGGGACCGATTCCCCGATCTCCATTCGGCTCACGATGCCCGCCACCTGGGTGGCAAAGACCCAAGGTCCGACGGTGACGGCCCATCCAGCCAGCTCAGCGTAGGTTGCCGGTCGGAAGACGTCGGCCCACGAGGATTCGGCGAGGACCCAGTGCGCCGGCGCGCCCGTGCCGGTCGGCGGTGTGATCCGGACCACCGCATGAGCGGTCGG
>JBKJVN010000028.1:0-3687 GCA_046717345.1 Candidatus Limnocylindria bacterium
CTGGAAGCAACCGTGACCGACGAGGCCATGGACCCCTCCGCGCTGGCGGTGTGCCGCGGCCAAGAGGTGACCCTGGAGCTGCGCAGCGAGACGGATGGAGTGTTCCACCTGCACGGGTACGACGAGCGGGTGCCGGCTACCAGCCTGACGCCGGGTGAGGCCACCATCCTCGAATTCAGCGCAGATGTGGCCGGTCAGTTCATCATCGAGCTCCACGCCCATTCGGGCGAGAGCGAGAGCGAGGTCGAGATCGGGATCCTCACGGTCAATGAGCCTTAGGCGGAGCCGGCGGCACCTGGCTGCGTGGGCCGCTCTGGGCGCCGCGCTCACGCCGACCGCCGTCGCTGCCCACGCCCTCGGCTCGTCGTTCCCGCTTCCAGTCCCGCTGTGGCTGTACCTCGCCGGCGCCGCCGTCGCGGTGGCCGCCTCGTTCATCGTGTCGGTGGCGGTGGTCAAGCCGCCGGCGGATCCTCCACGCTACCCGGTGCGTCCGTTGTCGGACCGCGTGGCCCGTGTCGGCGGCATTGGCCTTCGTGTCGTTGGCCTGGTGTGGTGGTACGGCGCCATTGCCGCAGGCTGGCTGATCGGGGGCATCACGTACCTGCCGGCCGTCCTGTTCTGGATCGGGATCTGGGTCGGCGTGCCCATGGTCGCCGCCATCCTGGGCAACCCGTGGCCCGCGTTGAGCCCGTTCCGCACCACCTACGACGTGCTGGATGGCCTTGTGCAACGGGCGGCCGGCGGGCGGCGCTTGGACCTGGGTCTGTCGCTGCCGCGCCTGGGGCGGGGTCCGGCGGTCGTCGTTCTCTTCATCTTCCTGATCCTGGAGCTGGTCTGGCCGGACCGGCTCAACCCCATCCTCCTGGCCACGCTGCTGACGGCCTACACCGGCCTGACCCTGGCCGGCATGGTGGTGTTCGGCAACGTGGCGTGGTTGCGTTCTTTTGAGCTGTTCGAGATCTTGAATGGCTGGTTCGGGCGGGTCGGACCCCTCGGCCGCCGGACCCGACGGGCGCAGCTGTGCGCCGACTGCAGCGAGACCTGCAACCCTGACCATTGCGTCGACTGCGCCGAATGCGTGGCCGCGCGCGAAGGGGGCGACCAGCGGGTGGAGCTGCGCTGGTGGGTCACCGGCCTGACCGAAACCGCGCGCGCCGGCTGGGGCGACGCGGCCTTCATTCTCCTCGCCCTGGCGGGGGTCACCTTCGACGGGATCCAGGAGACATCCCTGGGCGGAGGAGTCCTGACCATCCTCTTTCCCCCGCTGGCCGAAGCGTTCAGTCCGCTCACCGCCAGCTACCTCGCCCCGATCGCGATGCTGGCCGGCATCTTCGGGCTCTTCATGCTGGCATTCGCCGTGGCCGCCTGGCTCACCCGGCTGATCGGGGAGGCCGCGGGAGGCGGCGAGGCGCGTATTTCCGTCGGCCGCGTGGCCGGCACCTACGCCCCGACATTGCTACCCATCGCCGCCGGCTACCTGGTGGCGCACTACCTGACGCTGGTGATCCAGGGCCTGGGCTGGCTCCCGCTCCTGCTCGTCGACCCGCTGGCCCTGGCGCCCGTGCTCGACTTCATTCCGACCGCGTTCATCTGGTACCTGTCGGTTGGCGCCATCGTGGGCGGCCACATCGCGGCCGTCGTGTTGGCCCACCGCCTCGCCCTACGGGACCAGATCGCCCGCCCGATCTTGGCCGGCCTACCACTCGTGGTGCTGATGATCGGCTACACCGTCCTGTCGCTGTGGATCATCGCCCAGCCCATCGTGATCGAGCCGGCGTAGCGCTATGGAGCTCAGCCTGGCACTCGCATTCGCAGCCGGGGTCGTCTCGTTCCTGACCCCATGCGTGCTGGCCCTGGTGCCGGTCTACCTTGCCTTCCTGGCCGAGGCCGCGGTGAGCGCTCCCGCCTCTGACGCCGGCGGTGCCGCAATAGTCCGGAGCCCGGCCATCGGCTCAAGCCCGGTCATCGTCCAGGCCCTGCTGTTCACGCTCGGCTTCAGCGCCGTGTTCGTGCTGCTCGGCGTCTCGGCAGGCCTGCTGGGAGTGACGCTCTTCCGCGATCCGCTGGTTCGGCAACTGACTGGCGTAGTAGTCATCGCCATCGGTCTGCTCATGACCGGGATGTTCGGCCCCATCCTCGACCGCCTGCCGCGTCCGACCCCAGCCGCAACACTACCGGCCGGTCGGGCGGCGCGGGCCGTGGGCCTGGGGGCGCTGGTGGGGGTGGGCTGGACCCCGTGCATCGGCCCGGTCCTGGGCGCCATCCTGGCCATGGGCGCGTCCACCCAGGATGTGGCCGCCGCGACGGTCCTGCTGATGGCCTACGCCGCCGGGCTCGCGGTCCCCTTCCTCGCCGCGGCCGCCTTCCTGCCGCGCATCCATCCCGCGCTGCGCTGGCTGCGGGCCCACGAGCGGGCGATGCGCATCGGCTCAGGGCTGGCCGTCGTCGGAATCGGGGTGCTGATCGTTCTCGACGCGTTCACCCGGATCGCGGGTCTGTTCCGCGGACTGTTCCTCTAGGCCCGGCTAGCCCTCGGCCGGCGGGGCGAGCAGGTACCGATACAGGAGCGCCACGACGACGGCGCCCAGGAACGGCCCGATCCACCACACGTACCAGTTGTCGAACGCGCCGGCGGCGATGGCCGGGCCGAACCAGCGGGCGGGGTTCATGGCCGCACCGGTCAGCGGGCCGCCGAACAGGATGTCGGCCGCCACCGCCAGGCCAATCGCAAGACCCCCGACCTTCGGGCCGCGGGGATCGACGGCGGTGCCGAACACGGCCAGCAGCAGGACCGCGGTCATGATCGCCTCCAGGGCGATGCCCCCGACCGCATCGATACCCTGACCCAGGGCCGGCACCGCCGGTCCGACATCGGTGAAGCAAAGGGCCAACGCGAACCCGGCCGCCGCGCCACCCACCAGCTGCGCGACAACGTAGGCCAGGCCCTTCGCGGCATCGATCTTGCCGGCTACCCACAGGCCCAGCGTCACGGCGGGGTTGAAGTGCGCGCCTGAAACGGCTCCCAGCGACGAGACGAGCACGGCCAGGACGAGGCCGTGGGCCAGCGCGACCACCAGCAGGGTGGCAGCCGGGTCACCGGTCACGACGAGCGCGGCGCCGGCCGCGATGAAGAAGAACAGGAACGTTCCGATTGCCTCCGCGACCAGCGCAGGTGCCCAGTCTCGCATCAGGTCCTCTAGCTCCGGGTCGCCGCCTTCGGCTGCTGAAGGCCCGCCCGATCGCGCATCCTACCCGACGTGCCGCCGGTCATCTGGCTCCTGCTGGCGATCGGAACTGAGGTGATCGCGACCAGCGCGCTGAAGGCCTCAGATGGCTTCAGTCGACTGGCGCCGTCGATCGTGGTCGTCGCGGGATATGCCGCCAGCTTCTACTTCCTGTCCCTGTCACTGCGCGACATCCCGCTGGGCGTCGTGTACGCGGTGTGGTCGGGCATCGGAACGGCCGCGATCGCCCTCATCGGCATCGTGTTCTTTCACGAGACCCTGGGCTGGGTGGGCGTCGGCGGGATCATGCTGATCGTCTTGGGCGTCGTGCTCCTCAACGCGTCCGGCGCTCACAACTAGTCTGGCGCCCCCGGACGGACTCGAACCGCCGACGCCAGCCTTAGGACGGCTGCGCTCTGTCCACTGAGCTACGGGGGCCACCCAAGAGGGTACGCCTATGATC
>JBKJVN010000029.1:0-37485 GCA_046717345.1 Candidatus Limnocylindria bacterium
CCTCCATGACCGTCATCTGGAGGTACAGCCCCGCTCTTCGGGGAGGTAGCCCCACGTCCGACGGGGGACTTCGGTGTTGGGCCGCCCCCGCCAGGTGACCGTTCCCGACTCGGCGCGGAGAATGTCCAACACGATCCGCATGCTGGTCGTCTTGCCCGCCCCGTTGGCCCCCAGCAGCCCGAAGATGCGGCCCGGCTCGGCGGAGAAGCTGACCCCATCCAGGGCCACGATCTCGCCGAAGCGCTTGGTGATGCTGTCGACGACCAGGGTCATGGGCGGCCGATCCTACCCGGTGCGGTTTCGCGCTGTTTCCGAGTTATCGCGGGCGCCCGAGCGCGACAGCCCGAATCCAATTCCCACGTGACTGAGAACACCTCTAACGGGCCGATTTCCGGCAGGCGCACATCACATGTGACTCAAGTGCCGACGGATGGGCGATTCGCGCCGGATACCATTCTCCTGTGACTAGCCGCCAGGACAATTGGGTGGTCTTCGACGTCGGCGAGACGCTGGTCGACGAGACCCGGGTGTGGGGAATGTGGGCCGATGTCGTCGGCGTGCCTCGGTTGACGTTCATGGCCCTCCTGGGGGCAGTCATTGCCCGCGGAGGCGCCCACCAGGAAGTGTTCGAGGCCGTCGGCTCGCCGCACTGGGAGCGGCATCGCGACCAGCTGGAAGCGGCCTACGGCGGCTTCCGTGAGGACGACCTGTATCCCGACGTGCGGCCCACCCTGGCCGCGTTGCGCGCGGACGGCTATCGGCTGGCGATCTTCGGCAACCAGCCCGCCCATCGCACCGCGGAGCTGCGGGCGCTGGACCTGCCGGCCGAGGTGATCGCGATGTCGGAGGAGATGGGGGTTGCCAAGCCCGCGCCCGCCTACTTCCGCCGCGTCCTCGAGCTGCTGGGTGGCCCGGATCCGGCTTCGGTGGCCCACGTGGGGGATCGGGTCGACAACGACGTCATCCCGGCCATTACAGCCGGCTTCCGATCGATCTGGATCCGGCGCGGCCCATGGGGCTTCATCCAACGCCTCCCAGACGGCGCGCGACCGGCTGCGGTGATTGACTCGCTGGCCGAGCTCGGTGCCCACCTCGAAGGGGCCTTCGCGGGCTTGCCGCCCGCGCCGACATCGGTCTAGACTCGAAACAGGGCCTGACCGGGCCCGTATCGCCGGTCAAAGGTGGAGACTGCGCAGCCGCTGTGCAGTCTTTTGGTATCTGGGCGCTGAGGTAGAACACCGATGACCAGCCGGGAGTCGATCACCAGCCAGACGCTGATCGCCGATGCCGATCATCTGCTGACCGCCGAGGCGGTCGTGGTCAACCGGAACGACAGCCTGGAGACGATCGCCGAACGAGCGGTGAACAACCCCACCTGCCGCGTGCTGGCGGTGGTCGACGACGACGGACGGCTGGCCGGCCTCATCCCGATTCGAGTCCTGGTGAACGACATCTTCTTGAAGATCGTGCCAGAGGAGTTCCTCGGCGAGATCGCGGACCTGGACGCCGCTCTCCAGTACGCCAGCCACATCGCCGCCCGCACTGCCGCGGACATCATGGTTGACCCCGTCAGCTTGCGGCCGACCGAAACGGTGCGTACCGCGTTCGAGCGGATGCACCACAGCCGGATGAACGGCCTCCCGATCTGCGATTCCGATGGCCGGGTCATTGGCTACCTGGACATGCTGGAGCTGCTGCTGGTGTGGATCAGGTCCACCGGTCGAAGCGCCCTGCTTCGTCCGCCCCGCGAAGGGACCACCTGAGCGTGTCCGGCGTATTGACTGGGGACCTGGCGTTCTGGACTGCCGTAGCCGTCTTCGTCGTCACCTACGCCCTGATCGCCACCGAGCGAATCCACAAGACGGTCGCGGCCCTGCTCGGGGGGGTCGCGATCATCCTGCTGGGCATCAGCTCCCAGGAGCAGGCGTTCGCGGCCATCGACTTCAACGTCATCTTCCTGCTGGCCGGGATGATGGTCCTGGCCGCCATCATTCGCCGGACCGGGGTATTCGGCTGGATGGCGGTCCGAGCCGCGCGCCTGGCGGGGGGTGATGGCTATCGGATCCTGGTCGTGATGAGCCTGATCACCGCGGTGGCGTCCGCCCTCCTGGACAACGTGACCACGGTCGTGCTGGTCGGGCCGATCACACTCTTCCTGGCGGCCCGCCTCGGGCTGAGCCCGATGCCCTTCATCATCAGCGCGATTCTGGCCAGCAACATCGGCGGGGCCGCCACCCTCATTGGCGATCCGCCGAACATCCTCATCGCCAGCGCGGCCGGGCTCGACTTCGTCGCCTTCCTGGCTCACATGGCGCCGCTGGCCATCATCTGTCTTGTCCTGTACCTGGTCGCCGCGCGTTGGCTGTTCGGCGGCCAGCTTCAGATCGCCCCGGAACTGCGAGACGAGCTGCTGGCCATGGACGAGCGGCAGATGATCAGCGACCCAGGCCTGCTGCGGATTTCGCTCATCGTGTTGTCGGCCACCCTGATCGGCTTCCTGTTGCATGGGGCGCTGGGTTACGAGCCGGGCACGGTGGCCCTGGCCGGCGCGGCGATGCTGCTCCTGCTGTCACGCATCGAACCTCACGAGGTCCTGCGCGAGGTCGAGTGGACCACGCTGTTCTTCTTCATCGGCCTGTTCATCATGGTCGGCGGCATCATCGAGGTGGGGTTGATCGATCTCATCGCCGACCGCATCGCCGAGGCCACCGGCGGAGATCTGGCCTCGACCTCGCTTCTCCTGCTGTGGCTGTCCGCGCTCCTGTCGGGTCTCATCGACAACATCCCGTACACCGCCGCCATGATCCCGGTGGTCGACCAGCTGGTCGGAACCCAAGGCCACGCTGCTGACGTCCTGTGGTGGTCGCTCGCGATCGGGGCCGACTTCGGCGGCAATGCGACCGTCATCGCGGCCTCGGCCAACGTGACCCTGGCCAGCCTGTCGGAGCGGGAGGGACACCCCATCGGGTTCGGCACCTTCGCCCGGTACGGGGTCCCGGTCACGCTGGCGACCATGGTCATCGCCACGGCCTACGTGTGGGTGCGATACCTCATCTGAGGCTAGATGAGTGGAGGCCCCTGGCGGACGAGGGGCCTCCATCGGTCTCAGGGTTGGGTGAGCGGTCCCACCCCTCGGCTACTCGCCTCCGGGCGTGATCTCGACAACGGCCTTCTCCCAGCTCTCGCCGGTGGTGTCCTCGTCGCCGAGGGCGTCCAGCGCCTGCTGGGCCAGGTCGGTCCGGTAGGCGTCGTCTGACGGCTCGCCGGCCAGGATGCCACCTGCCAGCGCGGTCTCGACCATCTGGGCCCAGGCCGCTGCGTCGAGGATGCCGATCCCGTTGGGCGACGGCCAGATCAAGTTGCTGATCTCGTTCATCTGCCACTTCTGATGGCCGGCTCCCAGGGTGCTACCCGCGTCGACCACGAACTGCTCGCACTCGGCGGGGTTGTCGCGACAGTAGATCCAGCCACGGAAGGTGGCCTTCAGGAACTTAACCGCGGTCTCCTCGTTGTTGCCTTCGGCCAGCCATGAGGCACGCGACCAGATTGCGTCCTGCAGCATGGCTGTCCCGACGTCGTTGTAGTCGATAACGTTCAAGTCCTCAGGCTGGAACAGCTCACCGGTGTCCGGGTTGACGGTCTCCAAGAGCTGCGCGTACTCGTTGTAGATCATGGCCTCGGCCACGTTGACGCAGTCGTTGTCCTCTGGAGCGCACCCGTCATACGCGTTGATCAGCAGCGTCATGTCGAATGGCTGCTCGACGCGGGTGAAGTCCACCCCGTCCTCCAGGCCGATGAGCCGGGCCGACGCGACCACCTCGAGCTCGTTGCCGAAGCCCCAGGCGCCGACTTTCTGGCCGGCGAAGTCCTCGACCGAGTCGATGCCGCTGTCCGCCCACGCAACCGACAGGGTGCCGGCGCGCTGGAAGATCTGGGCGATATTCACCAGGTCGGACCCGGTCTCGCTCTCACGCGCCTGGAGCACCTTGGGCACCCAGGACACGGCGAACTCGGGGCCGTCTGCCTTGGATCCTTCAACCTGAGGGAAGACCTCTGGGCCTCCCGGGATGATCTCGACGTTCAGACCCTCGTCCTCGTAGTAGCCCAGCGCTTCGGCGGCGTAGTAGCCGGCGAACTGCGCCTGGGGCACCCACTGCAGAACGACCCTCACGCTCGCCGGTTCGCTCTGACACGCGGCGAGCAACATGCTGGCGCTTACCGCCAGCGCAGCAAGAACACGCGTAACCCTCATCTCCACTCCTCGAAATGCGACGGCCCGGGCGGGGCCCTCCGTGAAGGCTGATTCTACTGGCCGTCGGGCCGAGGGTCAGCCAATCCGCTCCCCGCGGACGGCCGGATGCCATGGGATGGCGATGCGCTCGATGCCGACGATGAGCAGGTACATCGCGATCCCGACCACCGAGGCCACGATGATGGCGGCCCAGGTCACTTCGAACGAGAGCCTGCTGGCACTCTGGACCACGATCCGACCCAGGGCCACGTTCAGTCCGCCGAAGTACTCGCCCACCACTGCGCCGATGAGGGCCAGGGTGGTCCCGACCTTCAACCCGGTCAGGAAGAAGGGAAGGGCATTGGGAACGCGGACCTTGCGGAACACCGCCATCGACCCGGCGGCGTATGAGCGCATGAGCTCCAGCGAGGAGTTGGGCACCTCGGTCAGCCCGCGCAGGACGTTGATCATGATCGGAAAGAAGACGAGGACGGCCGCGATGACCATCTTCGAGGTCGGTGACAGGACGCCGAACCAGTTGTTGGCGATGGGCGCGAAGGCGATGATCGGGATGGCGCTGATGGCCACGGCAACCGGCAGAGCGATGTCGCCAGCGAGGGTCCAGCGCGAGATGACGAGGGCGATCAGGACCCCCAACACGGTCCCGATGACCATCCCGCCAGCCGCTTCCAGGAAGGTCGTTTGGGCCGCCGGCCAGATCTGATAACCCACATCCCAGTTCTCGACCAGGGCGTTGGCGATCGACGACGGCGCGGGCAGGATGAACGAGCGCACGTCCAGGCTGCTGATGACGACCTCCCATAGGACGAGAGCTGCGAAGAACACTACGATCGCCGGCAGGTTGCGACGCAGGGCCCTCATCCGATGTCGCCTTCAGCGGCGGCCCGCTCGAGGGCCGCGACATCGGCCTCCACCCGGCCGTCCATGCCACGCAGCGCCTCGCGGACCTCGGTCACGAGCTCGAAGTAGCGACGGTTCTCGCGCGTCTCGACCGTCCTGGGCCGCGGAAGGTCGATGTCCACGACCTTGGTGATTCGTCCGGGGCGGGCACTCATGACCGCCACCCGCGACGACAGGAAGACTGCCTCAGGAATGGAGTGGGTCACGAAGACGACCGTGATTCCGGTCTGGGCCCAGACCTTCAACACTTCGGAGTTCATTCGCTCGCGGGTCATCTCGTCCAGCGCGCCGAACGGCTCGTCCATGAGGAGCAGCGCCGGCTCGAACGCCAGGGCCCGTGCAATGGACACCCGTTGCTGCATGCCGCCCGACAGCTGGTACGGATGGTGTCGACGGAAATCCGACAGCTCCACCAGCTCCAGCATCTCGGTGACTCGCGCTTCTCGGGCAGCCTTTTCAGTACCGATCAACTCCAGCGGAAGGCGGACGTTCTCCTCGACGTTGCGCCAGTCGAACAGGACCGGAGACTGGAAAACGATCCCGTAATCCCGGTCCACGCGCGCCTGCCGAGCGGGCTTGCCGTTGACCTCAACCATGCCGCTGGTCGGGACGGTCAGGTCGCCGATCAGTCGCAGCAGAGTGGACTTGCCACACCCGGATGGACCGATGAGCGAGACGAACTCTCCCTGTCCGATCGACAGGTCGATCCCCGAAAGGGCGATCATCGTGCCCCGCCCCGGGACGTCGAAGGTCTTCGTGACGTCAGAGAGCTGGACCACGGCCTGGCTGGACATCACACCGCCTCAGGTCAGGACGTCGGAGGCACGGTCGCGCAGCCACCACAGCTCCGCGATCCGGACGACGAGGTAGAAGCTGATCCCCAGCAAAGCGGTGACCAGGATGGCGGCCCACAGCTTCTCGGGACCCGTGATGTAGGTCTGGTTGAAGTCCAGGATGGCGCGCCCAAGCCCGTCCTGGACCCCGCCCGGCCCCTCCCCAACGATGGCGCCCACAATGCTGGCGGTGGCCGCGATCTTGAGCGCCGTGAACAGGTAGGGGACCGATGCCGGCATCCGCAGCTTCCAGAAGATCGTCCGCCGCTTGGCCGCGTACGACCGCATCAGCTCCAGCGCACGGGGGTCAGGTGATCGGAGCCCACGGATCATGGCAATCGTGACCGGGAAGAAGGTCAGGTAGGTGGCGACCACCACCACGGCCAGGATCTCGTTGCCCACGAAGAACACGATCATGGGTGCCAGGGCGACGATCGGAATCGTCTGGCTGGCCACGACGTAGGGCACGAACGCCCGCTCCAGCAGCTGGGAATGGACGAAGACCGCCGCCAGCGCGATCCCGGTCACGGCGCCGAGGGCGAATCCAATCGCCGCCTCGCGCCAGGTGTAGAGCGCCTTGCCCACCAGGAACATGAACAGGGAGGTGTCGGCGCTGCGGCGCCACGGGTCGCCCAGGGCGGCCGCGATGGACCACACGTGGGGCAGGTTGATATCGGTGGCGAACTTCAGATCCAGTGGCGGCGTCCAGATCAGCTCCCCGTTGGCGCGCCACGGGTCGCCGCCGATGAACTTCACGCCCTCCCATAGGACGAGCACCAGACCGATGAACCCCAGGATGGCCAGAGTCCGCCGGCGCCGGCTGCGCCGGGAGGGTGCAGTGCCGGCTGTCATCGGTCCGGGCGGAGGCTCAGCGGTCGCCTAAGCGACCGCGGCATCGGTCACCTCGAGGGCGCGATCGATGATCGCGAACCCCTCGCGCAGCTGCTCCTCGGTGATGCACAGGGGTGGGTTGGTGAAGACCTGGTGCCAGTGCTGCATCGTGTAGAGCCCGTCCGCTCGCAGCCGGGCGTCGAGGGCGGCCATCTCCGGGGACGAGGCGTTGAACGCGGTCATGGGCTCCATGGTCTGCTTGTTGCGGGTCAGCTCGATGACCCCGAACAGGCCGATGTTGCGGGTGGTGCCCACACTCGGGTGGCGCGCCTGCAGATCGGTCAGCAGCTCGCGCATGACCACGCCCAGGCGGGCCGCATTGCCCACCAGGTCGTCGTCGCGCAGGACGCCCACCGCGGCGATGGCAGCCGCGCAGCTGACCGGGTGGGCGGAGTAGGTCAAACCGCCGTAGTAGACGCGGTCGTCGAAGTATTCGGCGAGCTCCGGCGTCATGGCCACCGCCCCCAGCGGCAGGTACGAGCTGGTCAGGCCCTTGGCCATGGTCAGCAGGTCGGGGACCACGTCCCAATGGTCGACCGCGAACCAGCGTCCGGTGCGGCCGAAGCCGGCCATCACCTCGTCGCAGATCATCAGGATCCCGTGCCGGGTGCACAGCTCGCGGATGCCCTGTAGGTAGCCGTCGGGCGGGATCAGGACGCCGTTGGTGCCGGTGACCGTCTCGAGGATGAAGGCCGCGATGGTGTGCGGACCCTCGTACTGGATGACCTCCTCCAGGTACTCCAGCTGGCGATCAACCGGCTCCGGCTCGGTCTGGCCCCAGCGCCACGGGTCGAGGACCCGGATCACGCCTGGGACGCCTGGTTCGTTGGCCCAGCGGCGAGGATCGCCGGTCACGCTGATTGAGCCTGCCGTGGCGCCGTGGTACGACCGATGGTGGGCGATGACCTTCTGCCGCCCTGTGGTGATCCGCGCTAGGCGCAGGGCGTTCTCGTTGGCCTCCGACCCGCCCAGGGTGAAGAAGAACTTGTTGAGGTTGCCCGGGGTCAGGGTGGCCAGTAGCTCGCCCAGCCTGCCCCGGACTTCGGTCGCGAACTGGGGGGCGGCGAACGCCAGCTGATGGGCCTGCTGGGCGATGGCGTCGGCCACGCGCTTGTCGCCATGACCGATGTTGACACTCATCAGTTGGCTGTTGAAATCGATGTAGCGCTTGCCGTCCGGATCCCAGAAATAGATCCCCTCCCCGTGGTCGATGGCGATGGGGTTGATCTTGGCCTGGGCCGACCAGCTGAAGAAGGTGTATTGCCGGTTGAGCGCGACGACTTCCTCGGCGGTCAAGCGACGGGTGGGCGTGACGGTCATGCGGCCGATTACACCACAACCCGATACGCTGCGGCACCTCGCCGGCCATGGCTCGGCCGGTGCGTTCCGGCACCTCTTGCGCCCCCTCCGATACTGGGCGGACCAATGCCCACCCGTCTCGCCCTGCGGGCTGGGTGATATACCGATGGCGTCGGCGGGTGTGGGCGGTCCTCTTCGGCCTGTCCGTGTTCGGCTTCATTCACATCCTGATTGGCCCCAACACTGGCTACCTGTCCGACCTATCGGTCCCGACATTGATGGCGGCCCTCGGCGTCTTCGCGCTGTTCGGCGCGTTCTCGATCCTGTTCTGGGCCTACTTCCGATTCCGCCCCGCCCGCCGTGAGGAGCAAACCCAGGGCTGACGCCGGCGTGCCTATGCCTGGACCGAGTCGCGGAGGGGCTGGCCCACCAGCTGAGCCAGGCGTTCGGCGAGGGCCCACCAGTCGTAGGCCTCGGTCACCTGGGATGCGGGGAGCCGGAAATATCGGTCCGTGGAGACATAGGTTGGGATGATCCGGTCCAGGATGGCCTCGATCTCGTCGCGGAACGCGTCGCTGGTGGAGCGGACGCCATCGGGGAGGAGCGCGACGTCGGGGAGCAGCCGCACGAACAGGTCATACGTCTGAGCCCAGCGCCGGACGAGAGATTCCACCCCGAACGGATCGGCGCCGTCGGTGACGCGC
Source organism: Candidatus Limnocylindria bacterium (assembly GCA_046717345.1). Taxonomy (GTDB): domain Bacteria; phylum Chloroflexota; class Limnocylindria; order QHBO01; family QHBO01; genus DASTEQ01. The sequence goes on from JBKJVN010000029.1 coordinate 8,880, forward strand.
AGGAAGTAGGCGAAGTTGTCGACCACGCTGCGGTCGGTGACCAGGATGTCAGCCCGGCCGCGGAGCTCCAGCTCCTGCTGGACCTGGGCCATCAGGACCCACAGCTGGGCCTCCGGCGTGGCGCCCTCGTTGAGGCCCAGCGGGTTGAAGCGGATGAGCTCGCGGCCTACCTCGACGGAGCGTCCGGCGCGGCCCACGGTGCTGGCAAAGGCATGGACCGCATTCGTCTTGCGCACCGAGTGCGAGCCGATAAACGCGATCTTGGCCGGGCGGCTCCAGGGCACAGGGACAGGGTAGCGGCCAGGGCTACAGCCGGGTGTAAAGTACGCACCTTCCCACCCGACTCTGCTCTCTCACGGAGGGTTGCATACACCGATGGCGCGCATCGTCCGCGCAGCGCTGCTGCAGGCCGAGTGGACCGGCGACAAGGAAACCATGATCGCCAAGCACGAGAAGTACGCGCGCGAGGCAGCCAAGCAGGGCGCCCAGGTCATGTGCTTCCAGGAGCTCTTCTACGGACCCTACTTCTGCCAGGTCCAGGACCCGCAGTACTACAGCTACACCGAGAAGATCCCCGACGGGCCGACCACCAAGCGCATGCAGGCGCTGGCCAAGGAGACGGGGATGGTCCTCATCGTGCCGATGTACGAGGAGGACGAGGACACCGCCGGCATCTACTACAACACCGCATCGGTCATCGATGCCGACGGTTCGTACCTGGGCAAGTACCGCAAGACCCACATCCCACACGTCAAGGGCTTCTGGGAGAAGTTCTACTTCCGTCCCGGGAACCTGGGGTACCCCGTGTTCGATACCAAGGTCGGCAAGGTGGGGGTCTACATTTGTTACGACCGCCACTTCCCGGAGGGCGCGCGAGCGTTGGGCCTGAACGGCGCCGAGCTGGTGTTCATCCCGTCAGCCACGTCCCGCGGTCTGTCGGAGTACCTGTGGCGCGTCGAGCAGGTCAGCCATGCGTTGGCGAACGGCTACTTCGTGGGCACCATCAACCGGGTCGGGATCGAGCCCCTGGGCGACGACGACTTCTACGGCCAGTCGTATTTCGTGGATCCGCGCGGCCAGTTCGTGGGCGAAGTCGGAGACGCGCACGATGAGGAACTGATCGTCCGCGACCTGGACCTCGACCAGATCCTCGAGGTGCGCCAGACGTGGCAGTTCTTCCGCGACCGCCGGCCGGACGCCTACGACGACCTTGTTCGGCCGTGAGGGCCCGGGACCTGCCGGTCCACACCGCGTTACTCCTAGGATGTGTACATCCGCAACGATGACCCCGTTCCATGAGGCTGCGGCCGAGTTTCGGTATGCCCCTACTCACCTAGTGCGTATCAGCGCCCGTTTTCAGGGCTCGGCCACTCCTCATGCGCCGATGTACACGCTCTATGTGTATCCAAGGGCTCGGAACGAATGACAAGAGATAGCTGAGACCGGCATGGACTTCGGGTTCACCCTCAAGCTGGAGCACGACCCCGCCCGGACGCTGGACCTGGCCCGGCGCGCCGAGGCGAATGGGTTCACCCACGGCTGGGTCTTCGATTCTCACGTGCTGTGGCGCGACCCCTACCCGCTGCTGACGCTCATGGTGGGGGCCACCGAGCGCATGCGGCTGGGGACCTGCGTCACCAACCCGGCCACGCGCGAGCCTTCGGTCACCGCATCCACCCTCGCCGCGCTGAACGAGATCAGCGGCGGGCGGATGAACCTGGGGATTGGCCGCGGGGATAGTGCCAGGCGGGTGCTGGGGAAGCCCCCGACGACCATGAAGACGCTTGAAGAGGCCATCGGCGTCATCCGCGACCTGGTCGAGGGCCGCGCGGTCACCTACGAGGGCACCGAGCTCCAGCTGACCTGGGCCGGCCGATGGCACCTCCCGGTTTGGGTTGCGGGCTACGGACCCATGGCCCTGGCCATGACCGGCCGGGTGGCCGACGGGCTGATCCTCCAGCTGGCGGATCCGGACCTCATCCGCTGGTTCGTCTCCCAGCTTCGCGAGGCCGAGGCCGCCGCCGGCCGTCCGCCGGGCTCGATCAAGGTCCAGGCCGCCGCGCCCGCGCACGTGGGTCCTCGAGACCTGGGCCAGGACCGGACCCGCTGGTTCCCGGCCCTGGTCAGCAACCATGTCGTGGACCTGGTGAACAAGTATCCCCGCGAGCAGCTCCCCGAGGCGCTGACCGGCTACGTCACCGAACGCGAGGGCTACGACTACCACCACCACGCGGAGGTCGGCTCCGCCAACGCGGCCTTCGTGGGCGACGAGGTCACCGACCGCTTCTGCGTCCTGGGCGACCCCACCGAGCACATCGCCAAGCTCCACCAGCTGGCCGACGCGGGTGTCGACCAGTTCAACGTGTACCTCATGAATGGAGACGAGGAAGAACAACTGGACCGATACGGCCGCGAGGTCGTGCCCGCTCTGCGGGGGGTGGCCGCCGCAGGTCACGGAGCATCGGCATGAAAGTCTCGTTCATCGCAGGGTTCGGACCGATCACCTCCGATCCCGCCGCCAGCCTGGCGTTCTGGCGCGACGACCTCGGCCTGCCCATGCAGGAGATCGCGCCCGAGCCGCCCGGCGAGGCGCCCGAGTCGTGCTTCGGCGCCAACATCTGGCCGGCGGAAATCCCCGCACCGCAGGCATGGCTCGAGCTGGACGTCGAGAGCGCCGATGCCGTCGGTGTGGCGGCCGGGGAGCTGGAGGCCGCTCGTCGGCGTGACCTTCACCCCGTGGATGCATTCCCATGAGCACGGGGAGCATGACTACGACCACGACGGGGACGACCACGACCACGACTGCTGAACAGCGCAGATGGCCTGGACAGACGACCAGCTGCTGATCCTCGGACCGGGGGATGGAGCCGCCTATCCGGGCGACGTCGTGCAGAAGGCGGAGGCGTCCCAGACCGGCGGCCGCTGGGGCGTGGCCGTAGTGTCTGGCGTGCCCGGCGAGGGCGGGCAGACGCACGTCCACCGTGGGGAGGCGGAGGCGTTCTTCATCCTCGAAGGCCAGGTTGACTTCCTGGGAGCCACCAGCCGAACACCGATCGGGGCGGGGAGTTTCGTCCTCGTTCCGCCGGACACCGAACATGGGGTGAGGATCACCGGCACGGGCCCGGCGCGGTGGCTGGCGATCTGGCCGGCGGCCCTCGACGGGATGTTCGCGGAGCTCGAGGCAGCCGGGGACATCGAGGCGGCGACCTACGACGAGATTCGGCTCCGACACGGCGTTTCGGCAGGGCGCGACCGGAGGCGCGAGTACTCCGCGGATTGAGGGGAGCCCACTTGACCGTGCGGCGGTTGGTCTCCCGAACGCGGTACCCTGCGGGAGTCGCCGTACGGGAAGCCCGATGACCGTCGAGAAACTGCAACAGGCCGCCGAAGATCGATGGGTGGCGGGCTGGTTGGCGGGGCCGACCTGGACCCGATACGACCGACTGCCCGTCCAGGCCGGCGACGCCGCGCCGGACCTGGAGCTGCCGGACACCTCGGGTAGCCGTCGGCGGCTGTCGGAGTTCTGGGCCTACGGCCCGGCCCTGATCATCTTCATGCGCCACTTCGGCTGCTCGTGCCTGATGGAGCGCTGGGAAGGCCTTCGCGACCAGCTGGACACCTATGCCGAGGCCGGCGCCACCGTGGTGGCGGTATGCCAGGCCGAGCCCGAACGCGCCGCGGACGTGGCCACCCGCCGCGGATATCGGTTTCCGTTGCTCTGCGACCCGGAGCGCCAGGCCTATCGCGCGTACGGCTTGCTGGAGGGAGAAGCTCCGCAGATCCTCCACGACTTCCCGTGGCGGCCCGGTGACTCGGAGACGGCGCGGACGATGTTCGTGGAGCCGCGGAGAGGGACGGAGCGAGCGGTCGTGGACTCCCCGTGGCAGCTCCCCGGGGAGTTCGTGGTGGCCACTGACGGTCGCCTCGGCCTGACCCACCGCTACCAGTACTGCGAGGACTTCCCGCCCAAGACCGTGCTCCTGGGCGCCATCGCGGCCGCCCAACGCTGACGAGGTTCCGAACCGCATGACCACGACCGCAACCCGCCGCATCGATCGGCTGGCCCAGTCCATTGCGCCGTTCCAGGCGTTCTTCGATGGGCCCTACGCCAGGCTGAACGCCAACCCGGACATCGCCAACTTCGCGGTCGGCAACCCGCAGGAGATGCCGATGCCCGAATACGTCGAGGCGCTCCGCGCGCACCTGGAACCGCGTCGTAGGGACTGGTTCGCGTACAAGTTCAGCGAGCCCAAGGCGCGGATCGCGGTCGCCCGTTCGCTGTCCGCCCGGACTGGCATGACCTGGGATCCAGCCGACGTGGCCATGACCAACGGCGGCTTCGCGGCCCTGGCGGTTTCGATGCGAGCCCTGGTCGAGCCGGGCGACGAAGTCATCTTCCTCTCGCCGCCGTGGTTCTTCTACGAGTTCATGATCCTGGCCGCCGACGCGGTCCCGATCCGACTGCGCCTCGCCCCGCCGACCTTTGAACCAGATCTCGACGAGGTGGCGGGCGCTATCACGCCCCGCACCCGGGCGCTGATCTTCAACTCCCCCCACAACCCGAGTGGGCGGGTCTACCCGCTGGAGACGCTCCACGCTCTGGCTCGGACACTCACCGATGCTTCCGAGCGCATCGGTCACCCGGTCTACCTGATCTCGGACGAGCCGTACAACCGGATTCTGTTCGACGGGCTCAAGTTCCACTCCCCGGCCGAGGCCTACCCGCACACGGTCGTCACCTACTCGTACGGCAAGACCCTGCTGGCGCCGGGCCAGCGCATCGGATATCTGACCGTGCCGCCGACCTTTCCCGGGCGAGAGGCGTTTCGCGCCACCGTTCAGGTCGCCCAGCTGGCGACCGGGTACGCGTTCCCGAACGCCCTGCTCCAGCACGCGATCGAGGATCTCGAGCGACTGTCGATTAACGTGGCCGCCATGCAGCGACGCCGCGACCGGCTGGTGGGTGCGATGCGGGATATCGGCTACGAGACGACCATGCCGGAGGGCACGTTCTACGTCATGGCCCGCTCGCCCATCGCAGACGACGTCGCCTTCACGGATCTGCTGGCCACGCACCGCGTCCTGGTCCTGCCCGGCACCGTGGTCGAGGTCCCGGGCTGGTTCCGGATCAGCCTGACCGCCTCGGACGAGATGGTCGAGCGTGGCATCCCCGGCTTTGCCGCCGCCTTCGCGGAGGCATCGGCCTAGCCCTCCGGTTCGGCGCTACCATCGGTCCATGCGCACCCTGATCGCGAACGGCACCATCGTCAATGCGGACGCCACGACTACGGCGGACGTCCTCGTCGATGGGGAGCAGATTGCCCTCATCGGCTCCGACCTGGCGGCTGGCGCCGGAGCCGGCGCCGATCGGACCATTGATGCCGCCGGCAAGTGGGTGATCCCGGGCGCCATCGACGTCCACACCCACATGGAGCTCCCGTTCGGCGGCACGTTCGCCAAAGACACGTTCGAGACCGGCACCCGGGCGGCAGCGTTCGGGGGGACGACCACGATCATCGACTTCGCGGTCCAGCCCCGCGGAGGCAGCCTCCGCGACGGCCTGGATGCCTGGCACGCCAAGGCGGATGGCAACGCGACCACCGACTACGGCTTCCACATGATCATCAGCGACGTCCGCGACGACGTCCTGGCCGAGATGGACACGCTCGTGGACGAGGGCGTCACTACCTTCAAGCTGTTTACCGCCTACCCCGGCGTCTTCTTCTCCGATGACGGGGCCATCTTCCGGGCCATGCAGCAGACCACGCGCAACGGCGGGCTGATCATGATGCACGCCGAGAACGGCCTGGCTATCGATGTGGTCGCGGGGCAGACATTCGAGGCCGGGAATACAGACCCGTACTACCACGGCGTCTCGCGGTCACCGGTCCTGGAGGGCGAGGCCACCAACCGGGTCATCCGCCTGGCGGAGGCGGCCGGTGCGCCGGTGTATATCGTCCATCTGTCGGCCCGCCAGGCACTGGACGAGGTCCGCCGGGCGCGTGACGAGGGGCTGGCGGCGTTCGCCGAGACGTGCCCCCAGTACCTGTTCCTGACCCTGGACGACATGGGCAACGGCTTTGAGGGCGCCAAGTTCGTATGCTCGCCACCCCTGCGCCCCGGCGACCATGCCCCGGAGCTGTGGAAGGGCCTGATCCACGACGACCTCCAGGTCGTCTCCACCGACCATTGCCCGTTCGACTTCCACGGCCAGAAGGAGATGGGGCGCGGCGACTTCCGCAAGGTGCCCAACGGCCTGCCGGGGGTCGAGAACCGGGTCGACCTGCTCCACGACGGGGGAGTGATGGGCGGCCATTTCACGCCCAACCGCTGGGTGGAGGTCCTGTCCACCGCCCCGGCTCGGATGTTCGGCCTGCCCCAGAAGGGCGCCGTGGCCGTGGGGGCCGATGCCGACCTGGTGGTCTACGATCCCAACCGGCGCCACACCATCAGCGCCGCCACCCACCACATGGACGTCGACTACTCGTGCTACGAGGGCCGGGAGGTCCAGGGCGGGAGCGACGTCGTCCTGTCCCGTGGCAAGGTCATCGTGGACGGGGACCAGTGGCTGGGCGCCAGGGGCGACGGCAAGTTCCTCAAGCGCGCCCGCAGCGAGGTCCTGCGCTAGACCGATGCGATCACGCCATGTGCTGAGCGCCGCCGCCGCGGCGCTGCTCCTCGCCGCCTGTCAGGCATCCGCCTCCCCGGTGGCCAGCCCATCCCGATCGGACGTGGCCACGTCCGGCGGCCCGCTCCCGTCGTTCGTCGGCGCGGCCGACCTGGAGGCCACGCTGCCCAGCGAAGCAGCCGGCATCACGTTCCAGGCGTTCTCGATGAGCGGCCCCGACTTTATCGCGGGCGAGGTCGATGAACGGTTCGTCACCTTCATCGAATCCCTGGGGGCCGACATCAACGACGTGTCGGTGGCGATTGCATTCGGAGCCAACGCGAACGGCACGCAGACGGCCAGCATCCTCGCCTTCCAGGTCATCGGCGCAACCGCTTCCGACCTGGTCGACGAGTTCAAGGCCACTGCGGACGAGGGCGCCGACCCGCTGGTGTGGCACGCCGAGACGATCGGCGGCAAATCGGTGGAGCTGTCGGATACGAACCTCGACTTCCCGACCCCGGTGACGCTGTACGCGACCGGCGAGGTCCTGTATTTCGTCTCCTCCACCGACCCCAATGCCACGGAGGAGATCCTCGCCTTCCTGCCGTAGCGGCCGCGCCCCGGGGTGGGTAGCGCGTGAATCGCGGGTGGATTCCCGTTGATGGCGGTCAACACTTATTTGTCTCCGCGATTTGCCGGTCGGCCTGCCAGGGGCAGATCGCACCTGAACTGAGGCGGATTCCCCTTTGTTAGCGGTCAACACTTATTTGTCTCCACGATTTGCCGATCGGCCTGCCAGGGGCTAGGATCAGCGCGCCCACGACCGTGCACTACCTGCGGCGCGCTCTACAGGGCGCCCGTCTCCATCCATGTGTGGCAATGAGAGAGGAGACCGATGAGATCCAGTGCACTTCAGCGAGGGCTCCGTGCCCTCCTTCTAGCTGCCATGGTAGGCAGCCTCCTGATGGCGAACGCCGTCCCGGCCTCGGCTGTCAAGCCGATCCGTGATGTACCGGTTCGGCATACCGGACACGACTACAACAACGGCCAAGCTCTGCCATTCGGCCAGGGCGAGAAGCTCAACGTCGGGCAACCGCCGCGAGGTCCGTCCAGGGTCGGGTCTGTCAAGACCTGGCTGGCGCTCGACGACTTCCGAGGGATTATTTATCTCAAGAACTACACGCTGCGTGCCGTCGACGAGCACGTTGAAATCTGGGTCGCCAACGACCTGAACTTCCCCAACCCCACCCTCATTAACCGAACGGTCACTCCCGCGGCTCCGTTCACCTACGACGATTGCCGTAACGATGGCGTCCGGAACGTCGTGACAACCGCCCAGGCGCAATACCTGGCGGAGCAATTCAACGACAACATTTACCCAATCGAGGCGGAGTGGTTCGATGTTCCGCCGAACCGCAACGGGCATAACGCCCCGCTGCCCAAGCAGATCCCAAACCTCCCGTCGAGCGAGTACAAGGGTGAGGGCGACAACGTCGTCGTGCTAGTCGACAACGTTCGCGACTCCAACTGGTACGACCGGGACAACGCCAACACCTTCTCGTACATCGCCGGGTTCTATTTCTCGGTCTTCGACGATTTCTTCAACCGGACGGTCATGAGCATCGACGCGTTCGACTGGTTGCACCGGACCCGGGCTGATCCCGTCCACGAACCGAGCGTCGATCCGTGCACGAGCGCCCCGGCGCGGCCGTTCCTATACGAGAGCGTGTTCGCGCACGAGTACCAGCACCTCCTGCATCGGTACATCGACAGTGATGAGACCACCTGGGTCAACGAGGGGATGAGCGACTTCGCCGAGATCATCACCGGCTACAGCGACCCCTCAAAGCACGTCAGCGAGAAGGGCTCTGACAGCCATACCCAGGCCTTTCTGGGCTGGTTAAGCGTGGCTCATCCCTCGTGGAACCCGATCCCACGTGCCAGCGGCCCGGAGAACGGGCTCACGGTATGGGAGGACCAGGGTGACGACGAGATCCTGGAGGACTACGGCTTCGCCTACTACTTCATGAACTTCGTCAACGGCCAAGGGTACGGCCAGTCATTCTTCAAAACCTGGCAGCACGACCCCGGAAATGGGATCGACGGCCTCGACGCGACGTTAGCCGCCGCGGGTAACGGCGATACCTTCGACTCGTTCTTCCGAGACGTGATCGTTTCGGCCCTGGTTGACGGCTACCTCGACCTCGGGGCGTCTGTCACTGGGGACGCAACATCCGCCGATCTGCAGAACCCGGCCACCGAGGCCACGATCTTCTTCAGCGGGAATGCGAACGACACGCCCGGCGCTCCGCCGTGGGGTGGCGACTTCATCCCGCTTGGGGACGGAAGCCTGCTGACCTCGGTTGCCTTCGACGGTGACGACGTGTTCACCTTCCCCGGCGGCCCGCAATGGGTTCTAGCAGGTGGCTACTTCACCAACCCGGATGCGCCCGGCGTCGACACCTACGACAGCAACCAGGATCTCAGCATCGCCCGCAGCGTCGCGGGTCACGATGGCGAGGTTCTGAGCTTCGACCACTACTACGCGATGGAGCTGGGTTGGGACTTCGGATTCGTCCAGGTCTCGACTAATGACGGAGACAGCTGGCAGTCGCTGGGGTGCGACGGGACCACCTTGTCGCATAACCCTGACGCCTTGGCTCATATCGTGGCCAACGTCCCAGGCTACACCGGACCGAGCGAAGATCCGTCGGTGACGACTACCAACGGCACGGCGGATGCGCCGCTGCACGCAACTTGCCCGGCCTTGCCGGCTGGTTCCGACTACATCTCCTTCCGGCTGATGACTGACCCGTCTGTCGAGTTCGACGGCTGGCACGTCAAGAACGTCCAGCTAAACGGGGTGAATCTCGGAACTCCCGGCAGCCTTGCCGGATGGGACAACCAGCAGTTCTTCAACCCCGCCGAGCTGTCGTTCTACCTGACCCTGGTCGGGATCAACGGCACGGTGGATGGCTTCGGTGATGTCACCGTAGGCACCGACGTGGTCGTCCTACGGCCGACGCTCGGCGCTGGCAACGACTACACCCTCACCGCGGGCGATTTGGCGGCATTGGCCGGCAGCGCCCGGGTGTTCGCCATCGTGGCCGGCATCCCGGACGCGGAGGAGAGCACGCTCTACCAGCCGTACAGCCTGATGGTCGACGCCGCGGAAAAGGCCGACGGCCAGAATCCGTTACTTTGACCTGAACCGATTCCGAGGCCCGCCGGTCCGCCGGCGGGCCTCGTGGTTACTAGACCGCGGCCGAACGGCCGCGTCCGCATCGGTCTGTTATCCCGGATAGGATGGTCAGCCGATGACCGTCCGGATTGACGTCGCCGACCGCCTGACCGATGAGAACCGCGCCTGGCTGGCGGCCGAGCTGCGGTTCCCGGTGATGGCCACGCTCGACTCAGCCGGCAACCCCAAGCAGAGCGTGGTCTGGTACGACTTCGCGCCCGAAGGCGACAACGTCATCCTGGTCAACAGCCGCAACGATCGTCTGAAGACCAAGCACCTGCGCCGCGATCCGCGGGTGTCGCTGCTGTTCGAGGACGGGTGGCAGTACCTGGCGCTGGAGGGCCGCGCGCGAGTCGTCGAGGACCCCGTCCGCGGCCTGGCCGACATCAAGGCCCTGGCCCGCCGGTACGGCGGCGAGCCGGAGCGATTCAACGGCCAGGATCGACGGACGTTCCTGATCCGCATCGACCGGGTCATCTGGCATCCGTGAGCGGGGGACCCCGCAGCATCCGGCTGGGGGCCCTGCCCTGGCCTCAGTACACCGACTGGGCCGCGTTGCGCGCGGCCGGGATCCGGGCCGAGGAGCTGGGATACGACAGCCTGTGGACCTGGGATCACCTGTATCCCATCGTGGGCAGCCACCACGGACCGATGTTCGAGGGGTATCTCAGCCTGGCGGCCTGGGTGGCCGACACCAGCCGGATCCGGATGGGGCTGATGGTCGGCGCCAACCCGTTCCGCAACCCGGCCCTGGTGGGCAAGATGGTCACCCAGCTGGACCACATGAGCGGCGGGCGGATGATCTGCGGGATCGGCGCCGCGTGGTTCGAGGAGGAGCATCACGACTTCGGGTTCGACTTCGGCGCGTCGCCCGGCGAGCGGCTGCGCTGGCTGGAGGAGGCCGTGATCATCCTGCGCGGGATGTTCGACGGGACCGAGCCGTCGGGGACCGATCACTACGCGGTGCGCTCGGTTCGGAATGACCCGCCGCCGGTCCAGGCCCACCTGCCAATCCTGGTCGGTGGCGGCGGGGAGCGGAAGACGCTCCGGATCGTGGCCCGCCACGCCGACGCCAACAACCTGGGCGGCGGCTTCGAGCGTGTCCGGCACAAGGAGGAGGTCCTGCTGCAGCACTGCGCCGAAGTGGGTCGCGACCCGGCCGAGATCGAGCGAACGGCGAACCTGGGGGTAGTGGTGATTCGTGACACGGAAGCCGAGGCGCGCCGCGTGCTGGGGGAGCTGGCCGCCCACAACGGCGGGGCGCGCGCGTGGCCCAACCAGCTGGTCGGGACGCCGGAGCAGGTGGTCGAGGAGCTCGTCCGCTTCGTGGGGATTGGGTACCGCCACATGATCGGTGGCTTCCCGGCGCCGTTCGACCGCGAGTCGATGGAGCGCCTGGCCGGCGAAGTCAGACCGATGGTCGAGGCCGCGGCCTAGCCGTTCCCCGCACGTCCCCTTACTCACGAGACGTGTACATCGGCGCCTTGCCGGGCTGCGCGCGTGTCGCGTGCGCGATTCCACTCACCGTGCGTGTGCGACGGTGCGTAATGGCACAGTCAAGGCGCCGCGACACACATGACGTGTGTCGGAGCGCATCCCTTCCTTTCTGACGCGCTTATGTACACACTGGGCGCGTACGTGAGGTAACAAACGAGGACCGATGACCCGGGTCGTGCTGCTGTCCGGAGGGACGGGTGGGGCCAAATTGGCGCACGGCTTCCAGCAGGTCCTGCCCGCCGGCGCGCTCGACGTCATCGTCAACGTGGGCGACGACCTGGAGCTGTTCGGCCTCCACGTCAGCCCCGACCTGGACAGTGTCCTGTACACGCTGGCCGGGCTGGTCGACCCGGTGCGGGGCTGGGGCGTGGCCGGTGACACCGACCGCGCCCTGACCATGCTGGAGCGATACGGGGAGGAGACCTGGTTCTGGATCGGTGACGCCGATCTCGGCACCCTCGTGCGACGGACGGCGCAGCTCCGTCGGGGTGCCTCCCTGACCCAGGTCACCACGGACATGGCGGCCGCGCTGGGCATCCCGAGCCGCATCCTGCCCCCCACCGACGACCGGCTCCGGACGCGGGTCCTGACCGATGACGGGGACCTGGAGTTCCAGCGCTATTTCGTCGAGCGCGGCCAACGCGACGAGGTGCGCGGGATCAGCTTCGAGGGCGCCGCCGAGGCCCGCCCGACGGCTGCCGTGCTCGAGGCGGTGCAGAACGCAGAACTGGTGGTCATCGGCCCCTCGAACCCGATCGTGAGCATCGAGCCCACCCTGGCCATCCCCGGGCTGCGTGAGGCGGTGGCCACCGCCCCCGGTCGCAAGATTGGTGTCAGCCCCATCGTGGCCGGCCGAGCGCTCAAGGGCCCCACCGACCGGATGCTGGCTTCGCTGGGCCACGAGGTAAGCGCGCTGGGCGTGGCTCGCCTGTACGCGGGACTGCTCGACCGATACGTCTTGGATGAAGCCGATGCCGAGCTGGCGCCCGGGGTGGCGGCGCTGGGCATGGAGCCCCTGGTGGCGCCGACGGTGATGAAGACCGATGCCGACCGCGCCGCGCTGGCCCGGTTCCTGATCGACGCCGCATCGGGCTAACCTGCCCGCGTGTCGACCCGGATCATCGTTCCGCACCGGGGCCTGGAGCGGGCCAAGACGCGGCTGGCCGGGGTCCTGGACCCGGCCCAACGGGCAGCCCTGGCCGAGTGGCTCCTGCGCCACGTCCTGGACGCGGCGGGGGCGACGGAGCACGAGGTGGTGGTCATCTCCCCTGACGCGAGCCTGGAACCGTTGGCGATGGCCGCCGGCGCCCAGCTGGCCGTCCAGCACGGGCTGGGACTGAACGCGGGACTTGGGCAGGCCCGAGACGAGGCGCTGCTGGATGGGGTGGAGGTGCTGGCCGTGCTCCACGGCGACCTGCCGGACCTCGCCCCGGCTGACGTCAATGCCCTGCTGGCCGCGGTCAGCGGCCCGGGGCCGGCAGTGGCCATTGCGCCGGACGCGGCCGGTCGCGGGACCAACGGCCTGGCCCTCGCGCCCCCGGACGTGATCGGCTTCCAGTTCGGTCGCGACAGCTTCGCGGCTCATCGGGCCGCCGCCGAACGATCCGGGGCGCGGCTCAGCGTGGTGGAGCGACCGGGTCTGGCGTTCGATGTCGACACGCCGCAGGACCTGGCCGCCTGGCTGGCGAGGGGTCACGCCGCGTGATCCAGCTCATTCCCCTCGACGGCATCCCGGAGGTGGCGCCGGGTGATGACCTGGGGTCGCTCATCGCGGCAGCGCTTGGCGCCGCGAGCATCGGCCTGTCCAACGACGACGTGCTGGTCGTGACCCAAAAGATCGTGTCCAAGGCCGAGGGGCGGGTGGTGGACCTGGCATCGGTGCAGCCTTCGGCCCGGGCGGTCGAATGGGGAGAGCGCTGGGGCAAGGACCCGCGGCAGGTGGAGCTCGTGCTGCGTGAGAGCGCCGAGGTAATGCGCATGGCCGAGGGTGGGCTGATCATCGGCCGCACCCGCCACGGCCTGGTGTGCGCCAACGCCGGGGTGGACCTTTCGAACACGGGGCGCGGGGGCGTTGAGCGCGCCACGCTCCTGCCCGAGGATCCGGACCGGTCGGCGCGGCTCATCCGCGAGCGGCTGGGGGAGCTGGCCGGGGCGCAGCCGGCGGTGCTTATCTCGGACTCCTTCGGGCGGCCGTGGCGGGACGGGATCACGGACGTGACGATCGGCGCGGCCGGGATCGAGGTCCTGGCGGACCTGCGCGGCCTGCCGGATGCGGATGGGCGCGAACTGCACGCGACGGTGGTTGCGGTGGCGGACGAGCTTGCCGCGGCGGCGGAGCTAGCGGCTGGGAAAGCGTCCGGCCGGCCGGTGGTGCTGGTCCGCGGCTACCCGTACGCGCGGCCAGTGGGGGAGGACCTGGGAGCCCGGCCGCTCATCATGGACCGCGCCCGCGATCTGTTTCCCTAGGCCGCTGTCTTCCCGCGCGCCTAGCTCGCGGGATCCTAGCGCGCCGGTTGGAGGAACAGCGAGACGATCTCGCCGTTCTCGACCCGGAAGTTGGCCTCCACGTGAAGCGGCTGGATGCCGGGCCGGATGACGGTCACGTCGGCGATGAGCGACGCGCCCATGTTGCGGCTGTCGTTGACGTACATCCGGAAGCCGTCGCCGGCCCGGATGAACCAGCCACCCACCCGGTCGCGGCCGCGCAGGTTGGTTCGCTCGTCCGAGCCGGGTGTCGAGATGCCCATCACGGCGAACTCCGAAAACAGGTCCACGGCACGCTCGCGCTCATCGTCGTTGATGAGCTCCAGGAACAGGTCGATGGTCTCGGTGGCGCCCATGGCCCGCGAAGGATACCGTGGGGTCGATGGAACCGCTCCGCATCGGGCTGGTGGGTTGGGGGACCGTGGGATCGGCGCTCGGCGCGCTGGTGGAACGTGGTCCGTTGGCGATGCGGCTGGCCTGGGTGGCGGTCCGCGAGCCTCGCCGCGAGCGCGGTGTGGCGCTCCCCGAAGGAGTGCCCGTGGCCGGGGAACCCGGCCCGCTCGACGAGATCGACGCGCTGGTGGAGCTGGCCGGCAGCGTGTCCCAACCGCGTCGCTGGGCCGAGGCAGCGCTTTCCGCGGGCCTGCCGTACGTGACGGCCAACAAGGCGCTCCTGGCCGCGCACGGTGGGGAGCTGGCCGTGCTTGCCGCTCGCCACGGTGGGGCGCTGCTGGCATCGGCTTCGGTCGGGGGTGGAACGCCGATGCTGGAGGTCACCGAGCACCTGGCCGCATCCGGCCGCGTTCGGCGGCTGCGTGGCCTGCTGAACGCGACCACGACATTCATCCTGGCGGCCATGGGTGAGGGCCGGTCATACGACGACGCGCTGGCCGCGGCGCAGGCCGCCGGCTACGCGGAGGCCGATCCGTCTCTGGACGTGGACGGGCGCGACGCGGCCCAGAAGCTCGCACTGCTGGCCTGGGTGGCGTGGGGTCGCTGGCGCTCGGAGGGGGAGGTGCGCAGGGCGGGAATCGTGGGCCGGGCGGTGGCACCCGGCGAAGTGGTGCGGCTGGTAGCCGAGGCCACGTCCGACGAGCTGTCGGTGGGACCGGTCGCGCTGGACCCCGGTTCGGCGCTGGCCGAGCTGCGAGGCGTCGAATGCCTGCTCGAGATCGAGCTCGAAGGGGCGGAGAGGATCACCATTCGCGGGCCCGGGGCGGGCCCCGTCTCGGCGGGATCGGTGTACGCCGACCTTGCGCGCCTGGCGAGCGGCGAGCGGCCGATCCTCGGAGGCTGGCCACGTGCCTGACTGGCCGGTGGTTGGCGTCGCCGGAGCCCGCGGGCTGGTTGGCGGCGTGTTCCTCTCGATCCTGGCCGATGCCGGCCTGCCGGCCGGCTCACTACGTGCCTTCGGCACCGAGGAGGGGCGAGTCGATTACCTCGGCGCCCAGGTTCCGGTCCGGGTCCTCGACGCCGATGCGGCCGCGGAGCTGGAGGTCCTGTTTCTGGCCACCGACGGCGAGGTGTCGCGGCAGCTGGTGGAGGGTCCGGCGCGCAGCGTGCCGCTCATCATCGACAACTCGAGCGCGTATCGGCTCGATCCGGAGGTCCCACTGGTCGTTCCCGAGGCCAACGCCGGCGTCCTGGCCGGATACAACGGGCACTTGGTGGCGAATCCCAACTGCACGACTGCGGCGGCCGTCGTCGCGCTGGCCCCGATCCGCGACCTGGCCGGGCTGGAGAGCGTCGACCTGGCGTCGTACCAGGCGGTGAGTGGTGCCGGGCGAGCGGGCGTGGATGCCTTCGTCACCGAGCGCGCGGGCGATGGCCGCGCTGCGGCGCCCGATTCGCCGTTCCACGGGCGGATCGCCGACTCGGTGGTCCCGCAGATCGACCGCCTCGACCCGGACGGCTGGAGCGGGGAGGAACGCAAGGTCAGTGCCGAGCTGCGCAAGATTCTTGACCTGCCCGAGCTGGACGTGGCCGCCACCACGGTCCGCGTCGCGGTCCACACCGGCCACTCCGTCGCGCTCCATTTCCGGACCGGGCGTCCGACCAACGTGACCGAGCTCGAGGAGGCGCTCCGCCACGCGCCGGGAGTCGAATACAGGGCCGCCGATGGCTCTGAGCGCCACCCGATGCCGCTCGACGTGGAGGGGCGCGACCCGGTGCTGGTGGGGCGCCTGCGAGCCATTCCCGGCCGCGAACGGGGCTTCGCGATGTTCCTGGCCAGCGACAACCTGCGCAAGGGCGCGGCATTGAACGCCATCCAGGTCGCCGCGGCCGTCGACCCCGCCCGGTTCGCCGGGTTGCTCCCGCCACCCCGATGAGTCGGCGGCGGGTCCTGGTGGCGGCCCTGGCCGTCGTTCTGGTCATTGGCGCCGTGGCCATCGGCTACGCGTTGGCCGTTTCCTCTCGCGGTCCGACTTCCACGCCCAGCCCGTCTCCTACCTCGCCAGCAGGATTCTCGTGCGAGGTCAGCGTCACGCCCACCACGATCGTGGTGAACCCTGAGACGGGTCTTGCGGAGGACGCGGTAGTGTTCCTGGCCGGCACCGGCTTCCCGGGGAGTTCGGGGGTGACCCTCGTCTTCACCGGCACGGCCGTCGACTTCGTCAGCGACCCCTCAGGGAGCTTCACCTACACCCTCGCCCCCGTCCCGGGCGACGCCTATCCGGCCCCGCCAGACCTCGAGCGCGGGTCGTTGACCTGGACCGTCATCGGCTGGGACGCAGCCGAGGCCCCCGGGGATTTCGGGAGCCTGCCACCGCGGGTGTGCGAGACCGAGGTGCGGGTCAGCATCGAGCTCACCCACGACCCCAGCCCCACCCCGCCCACCGACCTGTCGGCAGGGGGCTATGCGGAGGTGATCGCCGACGGCGTCCGGGTCCGGATCGCGCCCTCGCCCACCGCCACCGTCATCGGCGCGCTGTTCTCGGGCGATGTTGTGCGCATCCTGGCGCCCGCCCAGGTGGCCGAGGGCTTCGCCTGGTATCGGGTCGAGACGGTGGTCATCCAGAGCGGCGAACCGATGACCGGGTACGTGGCGGCAGGCACCGAGAGCCAGCCGTTCCTGCGGCCCACCACCGCGCCACCGCCGCCCACCCCCACCCCGCTGCCATCGGCCTCGCCCTAGCGGGGGTACTCCACGAAATCGTACATGTGGTCGTAGTCGGGGGACAAATACGTCACGTCGGGCAGCAGCTCCAGATCGGTGCCGAAGTAGGCGTTGAACAGGATCCGGAATGCGTTCACGGGACTGATCCCATCGTAGAAGCCCTCGGCCTCAAGGTCGACGCCCGGCATCCGGTAGGCGTTCAGGATGCCGAACTTCCACGCGATATCCGCATCGGATGCCTCCAGCCACTGGAAGTCCTCCTGGTCGGCGCGGAAGCCGGGCGGCCAGGGGCCCTCGTCCGAGGCGAGGATGATGACCGGATCCGGCTGGCCCGGCTCCACGTCCAGGATCGTGTCGATCACCTCCAACGATCGGCGGTTGGCGTACTCCAGCTGGAGCACGTACTCCTCCCCGTCGCTCCGCTCCTTGGTCTCCGCGGCCGTCGGCATGGATCCGTCGGGGTTGAACACGTACGGCGAGTGAGGAATCGTCAGGTGGGCGAAGGTGAACGTCGGGCCCGCCCGCTGGGCGGCCTGCTCGATGGCGTCGAACCCGTACAGGATGTGGCGCCTCGCGAGCTCCGGGTAGGTAATGGACTCCGGATCGCTTGCTTCCTCTGAGGCGCCCGCCTCCGGCGCCAGCGCCAGCAGCATGGTGGTGTCGGCCAGGATCGTGCTGAACTGGCTGAACTGGGTGTACCGATAGATGACGTCGGCGTCCACGTTCTTGGAGCTGGGCTGCCACCAATTGGCGATGTGGACGTACTCGTAACCCAGTGACTTGAGGGCGGCCGGAGCTGCCAGCCTATGCTGGAGCGCGGCGTGGATGGGGCCGAACGTGTGAGGGGTGACCTGGTTGTACTGATCCGGGTCGAGGTAGTCCAGGCTCAACGTGCTGACCGCTGACGGGGCGGTCTTGAAGTAGTTGGCCCACGAGTCGTGGGCGATGCTGAACCCGCGTTCCTCGAGGGCCTCGAGGAACGGGCTGTTGTCGAAGTCGTATACGTCGCGCAACGTCTCCTCCCCGGCGTAGCGGTCGAGGATGATGTAGTAGATGTCGGGCCGGCCCGCTTCGCCAACGGCGACCGTGGGAACCTCACCGGTGCTGTCGGGGAACAGGCGCGTGCTGACCACGTATTCGCCGATCCGGAACAGGTTGAACAGGACCAGGATCGCGGTGGCGATGTTCAAAAACTGCGTGGCCGGGCGCACCCAGCGTCCACCACGCCATGCCAGCTGGACGAGGGCCGCCCCCGACACCACCCAGAACGCCACCAGGAGCCAGCGCTGCTGCAGAAACTCGTCGGCGAAGTTCCACACGTGCCCGAATGAGAAGAACAGACCCAGCAGGGCGGTGGTCATGAGCCCAGCCCGGGCCCAGTCGCGGCCGAAGCCGAAGCACAGCAGGAGCAGCGTGACGGCGCCTACCAGGCAGATGGCCAGCGGCATCCAGAGTGGATCGAGGGTCACCTGCTGGGTCGCGTTCTCGGCAAACAGGAACAGGACCGGGAACGCCGCGATCAGGAGCGCATGCCAGGGCCAGTTCCACCAGCGGCTACTTGCGCCGGTGGTCGGGGCTGGGGTTAACATGATCGAAACACTAGCCGCAGCGAGGCATCCTCATAGCCCATGCCACCCATCGGGTACATCGACCCCGGGTCGGGAAGCCTGCTCCTGCAGGCCCTGCTGGCCGCCATCTTGGCCTTCCCGTTTGTCTTCCGGCGCACGATCGGCGGATTCTGGCATCGGTTGCGAGGTGAGCGTGTGGACGAACCGGCGCCTTCCAAGGTCCGCTCGTCTGACGGTCCAAATCCCGGCCACAGCTGACAGCCGATGGCGCCGCAGGGCGCCCACGCTGAGCCGGGGATGATCGACCCCGCATCGTTCCGCGATCCCTCCGGGTACGTCTTTCGCCGCGGCGGCGTCCTGTACCGCGCCATTCAGCCCATGGCGACCGCCGACTGGACCGCCTTCGAGGAGCGTGGACTGGCGGCGGCTCTCATCAATGACGGGCTCATGGTCAGCCACGCGCCCGTGCCGCTGGACCTGGCCCCGCTCCCTGGCGCGGCGTTCGTGATTCAGCCCCGTGAGCTCGCGCTCATCTCGTATCCGTACGAGTGGGCCTTCTCGCAGCTCCGCGAGGCGGCGCTGCTGACCCTCGAGGTCCAGCGCCGAGCGCTCGGGGTCGGGATGTGGCTGCGCGACGCCTCGGCCTACAACGTCCAGTTCGATCGCGGTCGGCCGATCCTGATTGACAGCCTCTCGTTCGAGGTGGCCGACCTGGCGGCCCCGTGGCCGGCCTACCAGCAGTTCTGCAAGCACTTCCTCGCCCCGCTGGCCCTGATGGCCCACCGGGACCTGCGGTGTGGCCTCATGCTCCGCGACTTCATCGACGGTGTGCCGCTGGACCTGGCGGCGGGCCTGCTTCCGGGCCGGACTCGATTCGGCGGGCTCCTGCCCCACCTCCACCTCCACGCCGGCGCCAACCGACGCGCGCAGAAGATGCAGATTCCCGGCGCCGCTACCGGGCCCAGCGCACCAAGCTGGGCGCGGGCGATGTCCGCCACCCGCCACCTGGCCCTCCTGGACAGCCTCCGTCGCACCGTTGAGGGGCTCCCCCTGGAGCCGGGCGGCCACTGGCTGTCGTACACCCGCCACTCGAGCTATACGCCGCCGGCGGCCGAATCGAAGCGCCAGATCGTGGAGCGCATGCTGGCCGCCGCCGGCGGCCAGGTCGTCTGGGACCTGGGTGCCAATGTTGGGACCTACTCCGACCTGGCCGCTGGGCCGGACCGCCAGGTCATCGCCTTCGACCAGGACCCGTCGGTGGTCGAGCACCACTGGCGCAACCTGGCGCCCGATGCGCGCGCCTCGGTCCTGCCCCTCGTCATGGACCTGACCAACCCCAGCCCGGCGCTGGGCTGGGCACACCAGGAGCGCCGGTCCCTCCTCGAGCGTGGCCCGGCCGACGTGGCCATGGCGCTGGCCCTCGTCCACCACCTGGTGATTGCCAACAACGTGCCGCTCACACGCCTGGCGGATGTGCTCGCCCGGGCCGGGCGTCGGTTGGTGGTCGAGTTCGTGCCGCGCGAGGACCCCATGGTCCAGCAGCTGCTCGCCTCGCGGCGCGACATCTTCACCGAGTACTCCCTCGACGGATTCCGGGCCGCGTTCGGGGAGCGCTTCGTCACCCTTGACGAGGCGCCGGTGGCCGACAGCCTGCGGACGCTGTTCCTGATGGAGCGTCGCCCGGACTGAGGTCAGCCGGCGACCGACTCCGCGTCGCGCAGGACGCGCAGGACGTTGCCGCTGGCCAGCTTGGCCAGGTTGTCCTCGGTCCAGCCGCGACGCAGCAGTTCGGCGAACAGGTGCGGGTAGCCGGAGACGTCCTCCAGGCCGATGGGCCAGAATCGGTTGCCGTCGTAGTCGCCGCCGATCCCGACATGATCGTGACCGGCCACCATGGCCACATGGTCCACGTGATCGGCGACCATGCTCAGCGGCGGGCTCGGTGGCTCCAGCGAGTCGATGATCTCCTCCTCGAGCGCCTGCCGGGCGTCCAGATCGGTCACGCCGGCAGCGCGCCGATAAAACTCCGCGATGGCCGGGACCAGGACCGCGGCAGCCTCGGAGCTCACGAATCCGGACACGAACGTGACCATGACCACCCCGCCGTTGGCCGGCACGCGGCGCAGGATCTCGTCGGGCACGTTGCGCGCCACGTCGCACAACGCGCGCGCCGACGAGTGGCTGAAGATGACCGGAGCGTGGCTCGTGTCGAGCGCATCGGCCATGGTCGCAGTCGCCACGTGGGACAGGTCGACCAGCATGCCCAGCCGGTTCATCTCGGCCACGACCTGGCGCCCGAACGGCGACAGGCCGCCGTGCTGGGGCTCGCCGGTGGCCGAGTCGCCGATCTCGTTGGTGGTGTTGTGGGTCAGGGTCAGGTAGCGCGCGCCGAGCTCCCAGAATGCCCGCAGCGCCCCCAGCGATCCCTCCAGGACGTGGCCACCCTCCATTCCAAGCAATGACGCGATCCGACCGGCGCCCATGGCCTGCTCGACCTCGTCCGCGGTACGACACAGCTGCAGCTCATCCGGGTAGCGCTGGATCAGACGGCGCGCCAGGTCCAGCTGCTCGAGCTGGAGGAGTGCTCGGCTGCCCGGGCCCTCCCCCGGAACATAGACCGACCAGAACTGGCCGCCTACCCCACCCGCTCGCAGACGCGGGAGATCGGTCTGTCCAGGCGGTGGGGCGGGGCGATGCAAGTCGTATGCGTCCAGATCTCCCGGCGCCGCGGGGTACTTGCGGATCGTCCAGGGCAGGTCGTTGTGGCCGTCGATGAGGGGGTGGCGGGCCAGCAGCTCCCGCGCCCGCCGGAGGTCGTCGGCGTCCGGGGTTGGCATCGGCGGAGGATACGCCGTTACCATGAGTGGCCCGTCCCGTACGCGAGGTAGCGATGGAATTCCGCGCCCTGGTCGACGAGCTTCTGGCCCAGTACTTCCGCCTGGATCCGGTGCACGCCACCGACATCGGTCATCACCAGTACGACGGCCTGTGGCCGGACATGACCGATGCCGGGCGCGCGGCCCGGCTGGCGTTCGCCGAAGGGGCGCTGGAGCGTCTGCGCGCGATCGATCCGACCACCCTGTCGCGGGACGACCGCATCGACCACCGGATCCTGATCGGCGCGGCTGACGCGATGCGCTTCAGCGAGGGCACGCTCCAGGAGGAGCGCTGGAACCCGCTGGTCTTCGTGTACCTGTTCGGGAACGGGCTGTTCGCCCTCCTGGCACGGCCGTTCGCGCCACTTCCTGAGCGGCTCCGCAGCGCCGCCGCGCGGCTGCGTGGGTTGCCGGCGGCCATCGACGCCGCGCGCGCCACGCTGTCCCAGCCTGGGGAGCGCCCGGTCGCCCAGTTCCATACCCAGAAGGCCATCGAGCGCCTGACCGGCATCGGCAACCTGGCCGACGCCCTGGTCGCCGAGGCGGGCAAGATCGAGGACCCCGCCGTCCAGGCCGAGCTCCGCGCCGAGCTGGCGGCGGCCGCCGCAGAGGCCAAGACGGCACTCGACGCATTCGGGGCCTGGCTCCGCGACGAGCTGCTGCCAACCGCGACGGGGGATTTCCGGTTGGGATCGGCGCTGTACCGGTCCAAGTTCCGGCACGCGCTGCGGGTCGAGATGGAGCCGTCCGAGCTGCGCGAGCGGGCGCTGGGGGCCTTCGAGGCGGTGCGGTCCGAGATGCAACGCCTGGCCCGCGAGCTGTGGCCGGCGTGGAAGGGCAAGGAGCCCATGCCGGACAAGCCCGACGTCGCGGTCCGCGCCGTCCTGGATGCCATCGCCGCGGACCACCCGGCCGCCGACGAGCTGCTCGAGTACTGCCGCGCCGAGAACGAGCGGATCGAGGCCTTCTGCCGCGACATCGGGCTCATCGGCCTGGCGGACGAGCCGTTGGAGATCATGTGGACCCCCGAGTTCATGCGCTCCTTCGGAGGCGCCATGCTGATTCCGCCCGGGCCGCTGGACCGCGGGCTGTCCAGCTTTTTCGCCATCACGCCCATGCCCGACGACTGGACCGATGAGCAGCGCGCGTCGTACCTGCGCGAGTACAACGCCCGGATGCTTCGCCTGCTCACCATTCACGAGGCGGTGCCGGGCCACTACCTCCAGCTGGCGTACTCGAACCGATGTCCCTCCCTGGTGCGGGCCATCTTCCAGTCCGGCGTCTTCGCCGAGGGCTGGGCGGTGTACGTGACCCAGGTCATGATGGACGTCGGCTACGGGGCCGACGACCCGGCCCTCATGCTCGTCCACTGGAAGTTCTACCTGCGAGCCATCACCAACACGATGATGGACATCGCCATCCACACCGGCGCCATGGAGCGCCCCGACGCGATGAAGCTCATGGTCGAGCAGGGATTCCAGGAGGAGTCCGAGGCGGCCAGCAAGTGGGATCGGGCCCGCCTGTCGAGCACCCAGCTGTGCGAGTACTTCCTGGGCTACACCGAGATCACCGAGCTCGAGCGCGAGGCCCGGCGGCGGGCCCAGGCCGAGGGCACCTCCTTCCGCTGGCGCCCCTTCCTGGAGTCGGGGCTGGCGCACGGCACGCCGCCCACGCCGGTGATCCGCGACATCCTGTTCGGAGGCGCCTGAGCCCATGGGCCGCGGCTTCGGAGCGCTGCGGCATACGAACTTCCGGCTCTACTGGTCCGGCCAGGTGGTCAGCCTGATCGGGACCTGGATGCAGAGCGTCTCACAGCCGTGGCTCGTCCTGGAGCTGGGCGGATCGGCCTTCCAGGTGGGAACCGTCATCGCCCTCCAGTTCGCGCCGGCGCTGTTCCTGGCCCCGATCGGCGGGGTCCTGGCCGATCGGTTCGACAAGCGCGGCCTGCTGCTCCTCACCCAGGCCTTTGCCATGCTCCAGGCCGCCACCCTGTTCGGGCTCACGTTCAGTGGCGTGGTCGAGATCTGGCACATCCAGCTCCTGGCCCTGATCCTCGGCGTGACCAGCGCCTTCGACATGCCGGTGCGCCAGTCGTTCGTGGCCGAGGTCGTGCCGCGTGAGGACCTGCTGCAGGCCATCGCCCTGAACAGCGCATCGTTCAACCTGGCGCGCGTGGTGGGGCCCGCGATTGCCGGCGTCGCGCTGGCCGTGTTCGGCAGCGCCTTCAACTTCGGGGTCAATACCCTGACCTACACCGCGGTCCTGGGTTGCCTGCTGCTGATCGACGGTACGACGCTGCACCGGGTCCCGGTTCCGCTGGTGCGGCCCAGCATCCGGTTCAGCCTGGCCGAGGGCGTGCGCTACGCGGTCGGCAACCCGAACGTGCTGTGGCTGCTGGTCCTGCTGGGCGGGATGAGCATCTTCGCCATGAACTTCCAGGTCCTGCTCCCGCTCTTTGCGCGCTTCACGCTGGGGCTGGACGCCACCGGCTTTGGGGCCCTGTTTGCGGTGATGGGCATCGGGTCGCTGGGTGGCTCGCTGGTGCTGGCCTTCATGGGCGATCGCCGTCCGCGGCTGCGGTTGATCCTGGGCGGCGGCGTGGCGTTCCTGGCCGCGGAGGTCGTGCTGGGGCTGGTCCGCGTGCCGGCCATCGCGTACCCGGTCGTGGCCCTGGTCGGGCTGTTCTCGATGCTGATGGTCAACACCATCAACGCCTCGGTCCAGCGCTCCGTCCCCGACGCGCTGCGGGGTCGAGTGATGGCCCTGTACGTCACCGTGTTCGCCGGTTCGGGACCCCTGGGCGGGCTCTTCGCGGGCGGGGTGGCCCAGCTGTTGGGGCCACCGGCCGGTTTCATCCTGGGCGCCGTGTTGGCGTCCATCTTCCTGGTCCTGGCTGCCTGGGGCCTGGGCGTGTTCCGCTCCGACATACAGAGGCCGTTTGGCGTGCCGGCCGAGTGAGGGGTCCCGCTGCACGTCCCAACCTGACTCTGGGCCTGCTGGCGCTCGCCCACTCCCTGATTCACATGCAGTCCGCCCTCATGCCGCTGGTGTACATCGCGGTCATCGACGAGTTCGGGCTCAACGAGGCGGCCATCGGCCTGTTCATCGCGGTCACCACCGCGGTCGGGGGTGGCATGCAGCTGTCATACGGGCTGCTGACCCGGTACGTGGCACGCCCCGTCCTGATCGGGGTCGGACAGATCGTCTTCGGCCTCAGCCTGGTCCTGGCGGGGCTGGCGTCGACCGTCGGGCAGCTGCTGGCGGCCATCAGCGCGGCGCGGATCGGGGCCAGCCCCCAGCACCCGGTCGGGAACGGCATCCTGGCCGATGCCTACCCCGCCGAACGGCGCGGGTTCGCGATCAGCACCCACATCGCGGGCGGCAACGTGGGAACCGTGCTTGTGCCGTTCATCGGCGGAGCGCTGCTGGCTGCGGTGGGGTGGAATACGACGCTCCTGCTGTTCGGGCTGCCGCCGCTGCTGGTCGGCGTGCTGGTCCTGTGGTTCATCCGCGAGGACCACCAGGCCTACCGGCGCGAGGCGCGGGCCTCGGGGAGCTGGATTGGACAGGTGCGCGAGGTCCTGGGCCGCGGCGACCTGATGCGGATCCTGGGCGCGGCCGTGGTGTCCGCCGGCGGGCGTGGGCTGGACATCGCGGCGCCGTTCCTGCTGCTGTACTTCCGGGGCCCGCTGGGGATCGACGATGACACGGTCCTGTGGCTGTACGCCCTGCTCCTGGTGGGCGCGGTGGTGGGTCCGGTCCTGGCCGGCATCCTGTCGGACCGATACGGGCGGCGGCGAACGCTGATCGTGTACTACCTCCTATCGGCGGTGGGGATCCTGGCCGTGGTCCTGGCCGGCGGGAACCTGCTGTTCCTGGCCCCGCTGCTGCTCCCCTTCGGGACGGCAGTCTTCAGCGAGGGACCGGTCCTGCAGGCCTTCATGGCCGATCGGGCCGTGGGCCCGTTGCGCGACGTGGCGTTCTCGATCTACTTCACCGTGGCGTTCGGGATTGGCGCGCTGTGGGCCATCGTCATCGGCAGCATCGTGGCCGGGGTGGGCTACGCCCCGGCCTTCGTGGTGATGGCCGCGTCCTACGTTGCCGGGGCCATCTTCATCTCCTCCGTCCGCGACCGTCCCCCGATGGCCCGATCAGGAACGGGCTCCTAGAGCACGGGGACCACGGATCACGACCCGCACGCACCAAGCGTGTACATCCGCGCCTAACTCTTGATTCCTGGTCAGAAATGGCGCCGAGTCGAGGTCTTGCGCGTCGGCCCACTCACCCGGTGGATCACGGGGCGCGTCGCAGAGCTCCCGAGAGCGGTCAGGTGACGATGTACACGTGCGGGGCGTAAGCGAGGGGTACTGAGCCGATACAAGCCCATCGGCACACTGGTGCCGTGACGACATTCCGATCGCGTCGCCGAGATGCGGGCGGCCCGCGCGCCCGATGGCTGGCTGTCCGGTTCGGTCAGGAGCTGCGCCTGGCTCGGGTAACGGCCGGGCTCACACAGCGTCAGCTGGGGACGCTGGCCGGCGTTACGCAGCAACGAGTCAGCCGGGCCGAGCGTGGGAGCGCGGCGGTGTCGCTCGACGCTCGATGCCGCTTGGCTGCGGCCACCGGACACGAGCTGGGATGGCGTCTGTATCCGGTGGCGTCCGTTCGGCTGCGTGACTCAGGGCAGCTCGCCCTGGCCCAGGCGATCGTGGCATCGGCTCACCCCGGGTGGAACGTCCAGCTCGAAGTCCCCGTCGCTCACGGCGACCCGCGAGCCGCCGACCTCGTCATGTCCGGACCGAATGAGGTGGTCCATATCGAGATCGAACGGATCCTGGTTGACGTGCAAGCGCAGCTCCGCTCGGGGCAGCTGAAGCGCCAGGCCCTGGCCGAGCATCTCCAGCGAACGGTCCACTTCGTGTTGGCGGTCGCCGACACGCGTGCCAACCACGCGCGTGTCGTACCCGTAATCGACCTCCTGGCGCGCGCCCTGCCGGTCACCTCCCGCGACGCGTGGGCCGCGATTCGTACCGGCATGTCGTTGGGCGGCGACGCGATCCTGTTCGTCCGCATACGAGGGCCTTCGCGCGGCGGCTAGAATCCGGCCCAGTACCCTGCGCAGTACCCTGCGCTGGCGCGCCTGCCATCGCCCCGCTACAGGAGCGACTGACCCGATGACGACGACCCAGCCCCCGGCCGACGCCGCGACCATCGAGAACCTCCTCGTCGAGAATCGCACCTTCCCGCCGCCGCCGGCCTTCACGGCCCGTGCCATCGCCAACGACCCGGACATCTACGCGCGCACCGCCAGCGACGAGGGCTTCGAGGCCTTCTGGGCCGAGGAGTCGCGCCGGATCGACTGGATCGCGCCGTGGCGCCAGGTTCTCCAGTGGGATCCGCCGTTCGCCGAGTGGTTCGTCGGGGGCAAGCTGAACGTCAGCGCCAACTGCCTCGACCGGCACGTGGCCAATGGCCTGGGCGCCAAGGTGGCCTACTACTGGGAAGGCGAGCCGGGGGACCAGCGGACGATCACCTACGCCGAGTTGCTGGCCGAGACGTGCCAGATGGCGAATGCCCTCCGCGAGCTGGGGGTGCGCAAGGGCGATCGAGTGGCGATCTATATGCCGATGATCCCCGAGCTCCCGGTGGCGATGCTGGCCTGCGCCCGGATCGGCGCGCCGCACAGCGTCGTCTTCGGCGGCTTCTCGGCCGATGCCCTGGCCGGACGGCTGGATGACGCCCAGTGCACGACGGTCATCACGGCCGATGGCGGCTACCGCAAGGGCGCTACCGTGCCGCTCAAGGACAATGCCGACGACGCGATGGGCCGCTCGCCATCGGTCAAGCACTGCATCGTCGTCCGTCGCACCGCGCAGGACGTGGCATGGCAGGACGGGCGCGACCACTGGTACCACGACCTCGTCGCTCGCCAGCCCACGACCGCCGAGCCGGAGGTCATGGACGCCGAGGACCTGCTGTACCTGCTGTACACCAGCGGCACCACGGCCAAGCCGAAGGGGATCATGCACACGACGGCCGGCTACCTGGTCGGGACGGCCACCACCCATCGGTACATCTTCGACATCCAGCCCGCCGACGTGTACTGGTGCATGGCCGATATCGGCTGGGTGACCGGCCATTCGTACATCGTGTACGGACCCCTGGCCAACGCCACGACCGGCGTCATCTACGAGGGCGCCATCGACTTCCCGGACAAGGACCGATGGGCCCAGATCGTGGCCCAACACGGGGTCACCATCCTGTACACCGCCCCGACGGCCATCCGGGCCCTGATGAAGTACGGCGCGACCGCCTTCGAGCACGACGACCTGTCCGCGCTGCGCCTGCTGGGAAGCGTCGGAGAGCCGATCAACCCGGAGGCCTGGGCCTGGTACTGGCAGCACATCGGGGGCGGGCGCTGCCCGATCGTCGACACGTGGTGGCAGACCGAGACCGGGATGATCCTCATCACCCCGCTGCCGGGGATCACGACCCTCAAGCCGGGGAGCGCCACGTTCCCGTTCCCGGGCGTGAAGGCCGACGTGGTCGATGAGGCGGGGAATTCCGTGCCCCTGGGTGGCGGGGGCTACCTGGTCCTGGATCGCCCGTGGCCGGCGATGCTGCGTGGCATCTACGGTGACCCGGAACGCTACCGCCAGACGTACTGGACCCGCTACCCGGGCCGCTACTTCGCCGGCGACGGATGCAAGCGCGACACGGACGGCTACTTCTGGCTGCTGGGCCGAGTGGACGACGTGATGAACGTGAGCGGCCATCGGATCAGCACCACCGAGGTGGAATCGGCCCTCGTCTCCCACCCGTCCGTGGCCGAGGCCGCGGTCGTGGGCCGCTCCGACCCGATCACCGGCCAGGCCATCTTCAGCTACGTCATCCTGCGCGCCGGCCACGAGCCGTCCGAGGAGCTGGGCGAGGAGCTGCGCGAGCACGTGGCCACCGTCATCGGCAAGCTGGCGCGACCCAAGCAGGTGCTGTTCACCCCGGACCTGCCGAAGACCCGATCTGGCAAGATCATGCGCCGCCTGCTGCGCGACATCGCCGAGCAGCGGGTCCTGGGGGACGTCACGACCCTCGCCGACGCGGGAATCGTGGCCACCATCCGCGAGCAGTCGGGGGCCGGCGAGGACGAGTAGGATGCGCGACGCATGACCCGGCGACCCTTCTGGACGCGCTCCCGCAAGGTGATCCTGGCTG
>JBKJVN010000030.1:0-8935 GCA_046717345.1 Candidatus Limnocylindria bacterium
CTGGAAGCAACCGTGACCGACGAGGCCATGGACCCCTCCGCGCTGGCGGTGTGCCGCGGCCAAGAGGTGACCCTGGAGCTGCGCAGCGAGACGGATGGAGTGTTCCACCTGCACGGGTACGACGAGCAGGTGCCCGCCACCAACCTGGTAGCGGGCGAGACGACGACCCTGGAATTCGTCGCCGACGTGGCAGGCCAGTTCATCATCGAGCTGCACTCCGGCGGCGACGAGGCGGAGATAGGGGTCCTGACAGTCAATGAGCCGTAGGCGGGGCCTACGGTTGCTTTGGGCGCTGGCCGCCATCGGGGCCGCGCTGACCCCTACCACGGTCGTCGCCCACGCCCTCGGTTCGTCCTTCCCGCTTCCGGTGCCCTTGTGGTTGTACCTGGCGGGCGCCGCCGTCGCGGTGGCTGCCTCGTTCATCGTGTCGGTGGCGGTGGCCAAGCCGCCGGCAGATCCCCCACGCTACCCGGTGCGTCCGGTGTCGGATCGCGTCGCCCGCGTGGGCGGCATCGGCCTCCGCGTCATCGGCCTGGTGTGGTGGTACGGCGCCATTGCCGCAGGCTGGCTGATCGGGGGCATCACGTACCTGCCGGCCGTCCTGTTCTGGATCGGGATCTGGGTCGGCGTGCCCATGGTCGCCGCCATCCTAGGCAACCCGTGGCCCGCGTTGAGCCCGTTCCGCACCACCTACGACGCGCTGGATGGCCTTGTGCAACGGGCGACCGGCGGGCGGCGCCTGGACCTGGGCCTGTCGCTGCCGCGCCTGGGTCGAGGTCCGGCGGTCACCGTTCTGTTCATCTTCCTGGTCCTGGAGCTGATCTGGCCGGACCGTCTCAACCCCATCCCCCTGGCCACGCTGCTCACGGCCTACACCGGCCTGACCCTGGCCGGGATGGTGGTGTTCGGTAACGTGGCGTGGCTCCGTTCGTTTGAAATTCTCGAGATCCTGAATGGCTGGTTCGGGAGGGTCGGACCCCTCGGCCGCCGAACTCGGCGGACGCAGCTATGCGCCGACTGCAGCGAGACCTGCAACCCGGACCATTGCGTCGACTGCGCCGAATGCGTGGCCGCCCGCGAGAAGGGCGACCAGCGCGTGGAGCTGCGGTGGTGGGTCACCGGCCTGACCGAGACCGCGCGCGCCGGCTGGGGCGACGCGGCCTTCATTCTCCTCGCCCTGGCGGGGGTCACCTTCGACGGACTCCAGGAGACGTCCCTGGGCGGAGGAGTCCTGACCATCCTCTTTCCCCCGCTGGCCGAAGCGTTCAGCCCGCTCGCCGCCAGCTATCTCGCCCCGGTCGCGATGCTGGCCGGCATCTTCGGGCTCTTCATGCTGGCATTCGCCGTGGCCGCCTGGCTCACCCGGCTGATCGGGGAGGCCGCGGGAGGCGGCGAGGCGCGCATTTCCCTCGGCCGCGTGGCCGGCACCTACGCCCCGACTCTGCTGCCCATCGCCGCCGGCTACCTGGTGGCGCACTACCTGACGCTGGTGATCCAGGGCCTGGGCTGGCTCCCGCTTCTGCTCGTCGACCCGCTGGCCCTGGCGCCCGTGCTCGACTTCATTCCGACCGCGTTCGTCTGGTACCTGTCAGTTGGCGCCATCGTGGGCGGTCACATCGCGGCCGTCGTGCTGGCCCACCGCCTCGCCCTGCGGGACCAGATCGCGCGCCCGATCCTGGCCGGCCTGCCACTCGTGGTACTGATGATCGGCTACACCGTCCTGTCGCTGTGGATCATCGCCCAACCCATCGTGATCGAGCCGGCGTAGCGCCATGGAGCTCAGCCTGGCGCTGGCGTTCGCGGCCGGGGTCGTCTCGTTCCTGACCCCGTGCGTGCTGGCGCTGGTGCCCGTCTACCTGGCCTTTCTGGCGGAGGCTACGGTCGGCGTGCCTGCCGCGGGCCTGCCCGAGCCGGACGCCACCGGTGCAGTGGCAGCCCCGCGCCCCGTCATCGGCTCCAGCCCCGTCATGATCCAGGCCCTGCTGTTCACGCTCGGCTTCAGCGCGGTCTTCGTACTGCTCGGCGTTTCGGCGGGCCTGGTGGGAGCCGCACTCTTCCGCGATCCGCTGGTTCGGCAGCTGACCGGCGTCATGGTCATCGCCATCGGTCTGCTCATGACCGGGGTATTTGGGCCCATCCTCGACCGCCTGCCGCGAGCGACCCCGGCCGCCAGACTGCCGGCTGGCCGCGCGGCACGGGCCCTGGGGCTGGGCGCGCTGGTGGCAGTGGGCTGGACGCCGTGCATCGGGCCGGTCCTGGGCGCCATCTTGGCCATGGGCGCCTCCACCCAGGATGTCACCGCTGCGACCGTCCTGCTGACGGCCTACGCCGCCGGGCTCGCGGTCCCCTTCCTCGTCGCGGCCGCCTTCCTGCCGCGCATCCATCCCGCGCTGCGGTGGCTGCGGGCCCACGAGCGGGCCATGCGCATCGGCTCAGGGCTGGCCGTCGTCGGAATCGGGGTACTGATCGTTCTCGACGCGTTCACCCGGATCGCGGGTCTGTTCCGCGGGCTGTTCCTCTAGGGCCCGGCTAGCCCTCGGCCGGTGGAGCGAAGAGATACCGATACAGGACCGCCACGACGACGGCGCCCAGGAACGGCCCGATCCACCACACGTACCAGTTGTCGAAGGCGCCGGCTGCGACGGCCGGGCCGAACCAGCGGGCGGGGTTCATAGCCGCGCCGGTCAGCGTGCCGCCGAACAGGATGTCGGCCGCGACCGCCAGGCCAATCGCCAGACCCCCGACCTTGGGGCCGCGCGGATCAACGGCGGTGCCGAACACGGCCAGCAGCAGGACCACGGTCATGACCGCCTCCAACGCGATGCCCGTCACCACGTCCACGCCCTGGCCCAAGGCCGGCACAGCCGGTCCGACATCGGTGAAGCACCAGGCCAGCGCGAACCCGGCCGCCGCACCACCCAGCAGCTGCGCGACCACGTAGGCCAGCCCCTTCGCGGCGTCGATCTTGCCGGCCACCCACAGGCCCAGTGTCACAGCGGGATTGAAATGAGCGCCTGAAACGGCTCCCAGCGAGGAGACCAGGGCGGCCAGGACGACGCCATGGGCCAGCGCGACGACCAGCAGGGTGGCCGCCGGGTCACCAGTCACGACCAGCGCGGCGCCGGCCGCGATGAAGAAGAACAGGAACGTCCCGATCGCCTCGGCGACCAGCGCGGGTGCCCAGTCTCGCATCAGGTTCTCCCTCTCCGGGTCGCCGCCTTCGGCTGCGGAAGGCCCACCCGATCGCGCATCCTACCCGACGTGCCGCCGGTCATCTGGCTCCTGCTGGCCATCGGAACCGAGGTCGTGGCGACCAGTGCCCTGAAGGCATCTGACGGCTTCAGTCGACTCTTCCCGTCGATCGTTGTCGTCGCCGGATATGCCGCCAGCTTCTACTTCCTGTCCCTCTCGCTGCGCGACATCCCGCTGGGCGTTGTGTATGCGGTGTGGTCGGGCATCGGGACGGCGGCGATCGCCCTCATCGGCATCGTGTTCTTCCACGAGACCCTGGGCTGGGTGGGCGTCGGCGGGATCGTGCTGATCGTTCCTGGGCGTCGTGCTCCTGAACGCCTCCGGCGCCCACAACTAGGCTGGCGCGCCTCTTACAACTCCGCGCATGCGTATGTCACACCGTCAATGACCATCAACGAGCCGTTCTGGGGCACGTTGGTGCCCGGCTCGCAATAGCCGGCACGCGCTTCAACTCCGAAGTCGCAGCGACCAAGCCAGCCAGCAGCAGAAGACCAACAAGGACAACGCCAACGACAGCGCGCTTCATCACCGGCTCCACAACTAGTCTGGCGCCCCCGGACGGACTCGAACCGCCGACGCCAGCCTTAGGACGGCTGCGCTCTGTCCACTGAGCTACGGGGGCCACCCAAGAGGGTACGCCTATGATCCGGGGGTGGCGACCCCGGCATCGGTCCTGGTCCTGTACGTCGGGCACAACTGCCATATGTGCGCCGATGCGGCCATCCTCCTCGACGAGCTCATCGGATCCGATGCATACCGGGTAGTCGACGTCGAGGCCGATGCGGACCTGCTGCCGCGCTACGCGGGACGGGTGCCGGTGGTGGCCGTCGACGGCGTGGATCGGCTGGAGGCCCCGATCACCGGTCCCGACCTGCTGGACCTGATTGCCGAAATGGGAGTATCGGTCTAACGTGGGCTATTGGACCACCACGCTGCCATTCATGGCCGGGTGGATGGTGCAGTCGAAGTAGTACGTCCCCGCCTCGAGCGCATCGATCTGGTAGTCGATCGACTCGCCGCCGTCGACGATATCGCCCCTGAACAGCTGCGTCGACCTTGACGAGTCGGTGTAGATGGCCACGGTGTGGGGCTCGGCGTCCTCGGCGTTGACGAGGCGGATGGTGACCGCCTCACCGGCCGGCAGGGCCAGGCAGCCGGTGTCGAAGGCCAGCGAATCAGCCGTCACGGTGAGCACCCCGTTCACCGGCTCGCGGCACTCGACCGAGCCGGTGGGGCTGGCGGCGCCGCCGCATGCAACCAGCAGCAAGAGGAGTCCAATACCGAGACGGGCGCGCACGGGGCGGGATGATACCCGAAGGTCCCCGAGGGTCAGCGAACGATGAACCGACCGTGCATTGAGGGGGTGACGTAGCAGGAGAAGTAGTACTCGCCGGCGGCGAGGGCCGGGATCTCGTAGACGACCGTCATGTCGGGCCCGGTGAAGATCTCGCCCCGAAACAGCTCCAGGTCCAACGACGCGTTGCGGTAGACGGTCAGGTTGTGGTTCGCCTCGTCGTGGTTGGTGAAATACACCAAGGTTGGCACTCCGGCGACGGCCTCAATGATGGCAGTACTGAACTGTCGGTCCTGGACGTCGAGGACCACCGCCCCGGGCGGAGGCGTGGGCTCGGGCGTCGGCCGGGGGGTGGCCGCGGGCCGCGACGTGCCGCGCGGGGTGGGCGTGCCACCGACTCCGCCTATCGCGTCACACGCGGTGAGGACCACGAGCAGGGCGAGCACAACCCCCGCCGCACGGAGCAACGGAGGCGCTGGGGATTGGTAATCGGGGCGCGTCAGCACGGCATGACCTGTTGCCAGAATGCCACACCCTGCCCGCTCACCGGGAGGGTACTCATGGGTGAGGCCGACAGGACCACGCGCCCCACGATCACTCGGCGCGGACCGCGAACCCCTTCTCCGTGGCCTCAATCCGGATGGGCAGGTCGTCCGGATCGTGGGTGAAGTAGCACCACCAGCCGTCCGCCGCCGCGCGGCTCACGAGCGCTTGCCGGACCTCCACGGCCTCGATGGGATAGTCGTCGTAGGCGCTCGTCCAGCGCACGGGGAGCTGCCAGCGGGTGGGAATCAGGTCGCCGAAGAAGATGCCGCGCTCCCCGTCGCCCTCGGCACGACCCAGCAGGACGGCCTGCGACCCGCGCGTGTGGCCCCCGGTGCGGGTCACGGTCACACCCTCCACCAGCTCGACGTCGCCGTGGACCTCGGCCAGCTGCCCCGCAGCCTGGATCACGTCCAGCTGGTCGCGCTCCATGATTCCGGCCAGGCGCAGCTCGTCACCGTGGGCGGCCCGAGCCTCGTCGCGTTGGACGACGTACCGGGCGTTCCGAAACGCGGGCCGCCCATCGGCCCCAACCATGCCCCCGGCGTGGTCGTAGTGCAGGTGGCTGAGGACCACGAAATCAATCCGGTCCGGGTCCTCGCCCACCGCTTGCAGGGCTGCGACCGGGTCGCCGCCCTCGACTCCCTTGATGTCGCGGTCGCGCGCGGTCATCCGGAGCCCGGTGCCGGTTTCGACCAGGATCCGCTTCCCACCGGCCTCGCCCAGCAAGAGGTTGAGCCGGCACACGATCCGGCCGCGCTCATCGGTCTGGGCAAAGCGGGACCAGAGGGGTTGAGGCACGACCCCGAAGAAGCCGCCCGCGTCGGGCCGGAACCAGCCGGCCCGCACGACCCGGACCCGCACCCCGCCGGCAAAGGGCCGAGCTTCGGCGGCCGACGTGATGGCGTACAGCGGCTCGGGCACGCCGCGTCTCGGTCCCGTCAGTCGCGGTCGGCGCGTCGCGCGCGGCCGCGCTCGAAATCGGCGAAGTAGCGGCTGGCGGTGGGATCGGTCTGTCCGCGGTAGCGCGAGCCGAGGGCGGGGTCGCCATACGCCCGATCGACCGGGCTGCTCAGGCGCTGGAAGCTGATCTGGCCGATCTTCATCCCGTCCAGCAGGGTGATCGGCAGGTTGGCCACGTTCGACAGCTCCAGCGTCAGGTGGCCGTCCCAGCCGGGATCGACGTAGCCGGCGGTGGAATGGATGAGGAGTCCCAGCCGGCCCAGGCTGGACTTGCCCTCCAGGCGGGCGACTAGGTCGTCGGGCAGGGCGACGCGTTCGAAGGTCGAGCCCAGGACGAACTCGCCGGGATGCAGGATGAACGGTTCGTCACCGGCGATCGTGACCAGCTCGGTGAGGTCAGGCTGCTCCTCGCGGACGTCGATGAACGGGTAGCGCGTGTTGCGGAACACGCGGAATGAGCGATCCAGGTGCAGGTCCACGCTCGATGGCTGGACCGCGTCGGGGTCGAACGGGTCGATGACGATCCGGCCGGCCGCCTGCTCCGCCCGGATGTCCCGGTCGGACAGGATCACTCGCTGGGCCCGCTCCGCTGCCGGATGAGGCGGTCCACCTCCCGCTTGAGCGTCCCGATGTCCTCGTAGCTGTGATAGACCGATGCGAACCGGATGTAGGCCAGCTGGTCGATCCCGCGCAGGGCCTCGGTGGCCAACTTGCCGACGTCCTTGGAGCTGACCTCGCCGTCTCCGCGCTCGCGGAGGCGGGCTTCGATCTCATCGGCCGCCGCCTCCAGGCGGGCCAGCGTCACCGGTCGCTTCTCGCAGGCCTTCATGAGGCCGGCCAGCACCTTGGCGCGCTCGAACTCCTCGCGCGACCCGTCGCGCTTGACGACGATCAGCCGCGCCCCCTCGGGGCGTTCGTAGGTCGTGAACCGAAAGGCGCACGTCTCGCATTCGCGACGGCGGCGGATGCTGCTGCCGTTCTCCAGGTCGCGAGAGTCGATGACGCGCGTTCCCGACTCGTTGCAGCGCGGACAGCGCATGTGGCTCCTCTCCGGCTCAAACTACACCACGGGTGGTACCGATGGGTACCATACCACAAGATGTGGCGCTTTCGACCGGCCGTCAGGCCCCGATCTGGTGGATGCGGGCCGTGACCGAGGCCTCGGCCGGCGCGCCGGCCTTCCAGGCGAACAGGACCTCGGCGATCTCACGCATCCGCATCTGGGCGTGGACGACATTCAGGTGGCCGTGCTTCCAGTATGCCTGCGGCTCGTCGTCGTAGATCGTGGCGTGAGGGATCCGGGTCAGCCCGCAGCCGCGCTCGATGGTCACCACGCCCCGCAGGGCGCGCTCCAAATTGGCGTCGAACTCGGCGTGGAGGGCCTGCAGCGGTTCAGGCGCCAGCTGCTCGGCGACCGACAGCGCGATCTCGTCCAGCTCGGACTCGGCCTTGGACAGGTGCTCGGCGATCTCATCCGGCTCGCGGATCTTGCGCCGCAGGTCGTCGGCGATCTCGCTCACCGTGTCGCACAGGGCCTCGATGCGCTCGATGCGCGGACCCATGGCCTTCCGATACGAAGACAGCTGCCCCGCATCCAGGTGTTCGGAAAAGCGCCGACGGAACATCGCCACGCTCATGCCCCCTTCCGCCGTTCGATCTCTGCCGTCAGGCGCGGCACGATCTCGAACAGGTCGCCCACAACAAACAGGTCCGCGAACTCGCCGATGGGCGCATCGGGATCGCGGTTGATGGCCACGATATGCTCCGCAGCCTGCATCCCCACCCGGTGCTGGATGGCGCCGCTGATGCCGACGGCCAGGTACAGGGCGGGTTTCACGACCTTTCCAGTCTGACCGATCTGCAGTTGATACGGTACCCATCCCGCATCAGCCGCTGCTCGGCTGGCGCCGACCACACCGCCCAATGCGGCCGCCAGCTGGTTCAGGGCCTCGAAGCCGGCCTCGCTGCCCACCCCTCGACCGCCGGCCACGATGATCTCCGCCTCCTCGAGAGCGGCGATGGCGGCAGCCTCCGCGGCAGTCTCCACAATGCGGACCTTGGCCTGCGGGCTGTCGGCGGCCGGGGCCTGGCTGACCACGGCCGCCCCGCTGCCGCCCTCAGATGGGGCGTAGGTGCCGGAGCTGACCAGCACAACGGACGTCGCCGGCGCCGATGACGCCGGCTGGGACGCAGTGATCATTGCACCCTGAAGCGTGGACATCTCGCACCGGACTGCGCCACCCTCCATTCGTACTGCCCGAACCGGCCCGAAACCGGGCAGGCCGAGGGACCCGACCAGGACCCCGGACAGGTCACGGCCGTTGGGCGTGGCAGGGGCGAGGACGGCCACCGGGCCCGCGGCGCGGACCGCTTCGACCAGGGGGCCCGCGATCGTGACCGCCGGTGCGGCCTCCGAGCCGAGCACCACGACCCGGGTCGCCCCGGCCGCTCCCAGGCCCGCCGCGCCATCCGCAGCGCCGGGTCCGTAGGCCAAACCCACCGCCTCTCCCCCAGCGGCCGCGGCAAGCTCCGCCGCGCCGGCCGCCAGCTCGAGGGCAGACCGCGTGGGGTGGCCGTCGACGAACTCGGCCAGGAACGCGACGTCGGCCATCAGGCGATCAGCTTCCGCTCGGCCAGCCAGTCGGCAACCCGCGACGCTGCTTCATCGGGCCCCACGCCGGAGATGACCTGGGCGGGCGGCTTGGCCGGCGGCGGGTCCGCGGCCACGACCTGGGTCAGCGGTGCCAGATCGGCGGGATCGAACCCGAGATCCGCCAGCGACCAGGACGTGAGCTCCATGCGGCGGGCGGCCATGATCCCCTTCAGGCTGGCGTACCGCGGCTCCCCCACCTGGTCGGTGACGCTGGCCACGACCGGCAACGG
>JBKJVN010000031.1:0-9559 GCA_046717345.1 Candidatus Limnocylindria bacterium
TAGTTGATCAGCGCTCGCAGGAGCGGGACGAAGCGGGCAAGGAAGACGGCCCAACCGCCGTAGCGGGCGAACCAGGCATCGGCGCGGTCCAGGTCGTCGGGGTGGATGTGGACGTAGCGTCCGTATCGGTCCAAGAGTGGTCGGCCGCCCCAGGCTCCGATCAGGTACCCCGCCAGAGAGCCGACGGCTGCCCCGATGGTGGCCGCCACCATGACGCCGAAGAAGGTCCAGGGTTGCGCGGTCAGCCACTCGACGACGGCGGGATCGGCTCCGGACTGGGCGACCTTCCAGCCCGCCATGGGGACGATGACCTCTGATGGGAGGATGGGAACGAACGTCTCGAGCCCGACGCCGACCGCCACGCCCACATATCCGACCGCGTCATAGAGGGCCAGGAAGAACGGGATGACCTGCTGGTCGATGAACTCCAGCACGCCGCAGGCTAGGCCCCGGCCACCAGGCGCTGCCGCAGGGTGGCGCGCATCCGCTCGTCGACCCCCAGGATGTGGACGGCCACCAGCACTGACAGGAGCGCTGCGCCCGCGATCCAGCCGCCCAGCACGTCAAGGGGGTAATGGAGATTGAGGTAGATCCGGACCAGCCCGATGGCCACGATCAGCACCAGCGCCACGCCGTAGGCGGTTAGGCCCTGCCGCCGATCCGATGACAAACGCGCGATACAGAACGCGACCAGCCCGTAGAAGACCGTGGCTCGCAGGGCGTGGCCGGCCGGGAAGACGGCGATGTCATCCAGCCCCACCCCGTTGACGTTGAACATGCCCGCCACCAGCTCGGGCAGAGTGATCGGCGGGATGGCCACGAAAAACTTGAGCGACCATTCCATCGGGAACGCCAGCGTGCCGAAGGCGAGCAGAATTGCGAGGTCCCGACGACCCTTCGCCAGGGCGACGATGCCGCACAGGGCGAAGCCAAGTCCCACGAACCATCCGGATCCAAGTGCGCTGACCGCGGTCAGTGCGCTGTCGACCAACGAAAGGTTGGCCTCCATCCAGGCCTGGAACGGGACAACGACGTTCTGCATCAGCCACTCCTCGATCTGGAGGTGCCCCGTGGTGCGCTTGAGGGCGACCAGCCAGAACAGGGTCGGAAGGGCGATCAGGGACAGCATGAAGGCGGCAGCCGGACTCGGGACGGCGCCGCCAAGCCAGTCCCGGGCGTCGGGGCTCATGACCAGGCGGCTGGTCGGGTCCGGGATTCTCCGCACGTCCGTAGTATGGGACCCGTGCAACCCCCGCTTCAGCTGACCGGTCGTGACCTGAGCGTCGAGGACGTGGTCGCCGTCGCTCGCGGCATGCGGCCGGTGGATGTGGACGGGACCGCCCGGGAGCGCATGGCGGCCTCGCGAGCGGTGATCGACCGGGTGGTCGCATCGGGCGAGACGGTGTACGGCGTCACGACCGGATTCGGAGACCTGGCCGACGTCCGGATCTCGCCCGAGCAGACGACCACGCTCCAGCGCAACCTGGTCCGCAGCCACGCGGCCGGTGTGGGTGAGGCGCTCCCCGAGGAAGTGGTGCGGGCCATGCTCCTGCTGCGGGTCAACGCCCTGGCCGTCGGGCTGTCCGGCGTGCGACCCGAGCTGGCGGACCTCCTGGTCGCCATGCTGAACGCGGGCGTCCTTCCCCACATCCCGTCCCGCGGCAGCGTGGGCGCCTCGGGCGACCTGGCTCCACTCGCCCACCTCGCCCTGGTGGTAATCGGCGAGGGCGAGGCAGTGGTCGGCGGCAGCCGACTGTCCGGCGCCGAAGCCCTGGCCACAGCCGGCCTGGAGCCGATGGAGCTGCACGCCAAGGAGGGCCTGGCCCTCCTGAACGGGACGCAGCTCATGGCCGCCCTGGGCGCCCTGGCGGCGGCGGACGCGCGTCGGCTGGTCATCACCGCGGACGTGGTGGGAGCGATGAGCCTGGAAGCCATGCTGGGGACGGCGTCGGCGTTCGACGAGGCGCTCATCGGCGCCCGCCCCCACCCGGGGCAGGTGGCATCGGCGGCTCGGCTGCGGGGGCTGTTGGCGGACAGCGAGATCGGGGCCAGTCATCGGTCCAGTCCGCACCGC
Organism: Candidatus Limnocylindria bacterium; assembly: GCA_046717345.1. Taxonomy (GTDB): domain Bacteria; phylum Chloroflexota; class Limnocylindria; order QHBO01; family QHBO01; genus DASTEQ01. The sequence goes on from JBKJVN010000031.1 coordinate 2,075, forward strand.
CTCCAGGACCCCTATTCGTTGCGCTGCATGCCACAGGTCCACGGCGCGGTCCACGACGCGTTGGTTCCGCTGGAGGGCGTCCTGGCGGTGGAGATGAACGCCGCCACCGACAACCCGTTGGTCTTTCCGGACGGGCGGGTGGTGAGCGGCGGGAATTTCCACGGCGAGCCGCTGGCATTGGCGCTCGACCATGCCCGGGTGGCGCTGACGGCCCTGGCCACCATCTCCGAGCGGCGCACGGCGCGCCTGGTCGACGCGCGGCTGTCGGGGTTGCCCGCCTTCCTGGCCGCCGACCCGGGCCTCGAGAGCGGGCTGATGATCGCCCAGTACACCGCGGCGGCCCTTGTCAACGAGCTGAAGACGGTGGCGCATCCGGCCAGCGTCGACACCATCCCCACCAGCGCCAACCAGGAGGACCACGTCAGCATGGGCGCCACGTCCGCGCTGCTGTTGCGGGAAGCCGTGGACCGGGTGACGACCGTGCTGGCCATCGAGGCCCTGTGTGCCGCGCGCGGCCTCGACCTGCGCGCCCCGTTGCGCCCCGGACGGGGAGTGGCCACCGCTCATGCCGCCGTTCGCGCGGCAGTGCCGCCCCTCGCGGCGGACCGGCCCCCGGGGCCTGACATCGCGACGCTGGCGCAGGTCATTGCCGACGGGAGCCTGGCGACCGATGCGTGAGCTGACCTTCGCTCTTGTCGACGAATCGAGCATCGAATCCATTCCGGCCCCGGCCCGCCCCGGCGCGCGGTGCCAAACCTGCGACTACTGGGAGCGGCTGGAGGGCAACCGCGAGGGGGACGACACCGCCGCTCGCGGCGATGCGAAGCGCGCCGCCTTGCTCGCCGGCGCCCGGCTGGCCGGCTCCTACGGGATGCTGGCCACAGGACGCGACGGAACGACGGTCGGCTACGCCCAGTTCGGCCCGTTGAGCGTCTACCCGCGGGCCCAGCTCATCCGCGACCGCTACCCCGAGCTGCCCGAATCACCCGCTCCATGGGTAATCACCTGCCTGCAGGTGATCGCCGAGGCACCCGACCGGCTCGACATCGGCCAGGCGCTGGCAGAAGCCGTGTGCGCCGATCTGGATCGGCGTGGCGTGACAGCGGTCGAGGTCTATCCCGAGCGCGCCGCCGACCCGTGGCTCCCGCCCGGCGGCCCGGCATCGGTATACGAGTCGTCGGGCTTTGCTCGGGCGGCTGGTGACGACCGATATCCGGTCTATCGGCGCGACCTGGCGGGAGGGGTGGAGGTGGGCTGGGGAGACCTCCTGGCCAAGACTCGCCCGCCCGACGAAGGCGAGGGGTGGCCGCTACCGCTGCCCAAGGGCCCGAGCGAGGAGGACGTCTTCCGCCTGCCACCCAAGCCCCAGCGGCCCAACCCGTTTGGAGACGACTGAGCGCATGCACGGACCCATCTGACCCATGATCGAGGCCTTCCTGTGGGCGTCGTTGGCCAGCTCGGCGCTGGTGGTGGGCGCCGTGGCGGGCGTGGCCACGACCGTCCCGCGATCCTGGGTAGGCCTGGCCCTGGCGTTCGGCGCCGGGGCGTTGATCAGCGCCGTCGCGTTCGAGCTCGCGGCCGAAGCATTCAAGATAGGTGGCGGATGGCTGTTGGCTGCCGGCCTGGCCGCAGGGGCGTTCACATATTTCATCGGCAACCGTTGGCTGCACACGCGGGGTGCCGCCCGGCGTGGTGCGAAGGTCCGCCCCGCCACGGAGGGGCAGGGCCTGTCGATCGTCCTTGGCGCCGTGCTGGACGGCATCCCGGAGTCGATCGTTCTGGGCTCCATGCTTCTGGTCAGCGGCGCTGTTGCGCCTGCGTTCCTGGCGGCGGTGGTGCTGTCCAACGCGCCGGAGGGCTTCTCGGCATCGGTGGACCTCCGCCGGGAGGGTCACGCCCGCGGATGGATCCTGGGGCTCTGGATCGGTGTCGCCCTGGCGTCGGCCCTGACCGCCGTGGCGGCGTATGCGTTCCTCAACAAGGCCGGACCCGCCGTCCCGTTCGTCCAGGCCTTTGCCGCCGGAGGGCTGATCACCATGCTGGTCGACACCATGATCCCCGAGGCCTTCGAGGACAGCGGCGACCTCGCCGGCCTGGTCACCGTCCTCGGTTTCGCCCTCGCGTTCCTCCTGTCGGCGACCTCGTAGGTCGTCTGGCAGTAGGCGACAATTCCCTGATGAAGACGCAAGCGGGGCCGAGGCCGGTGCGGGCGCCGCGTGGGACCGAGATCTCCTGCAAGGGCTGGGGTCAGGAAGCGGCGCTCCGGATGCTGATGAACAACCTTGATCCGGAGGTCGCCGAGGACCCCGACCACCTCATCGTGTACGGCGGCACGGGACGGGCGGCCCGCAGCTGGGAGGCGTTCGATGCCATCGTCCGCGAGCTGCGCCGGCTGGAGAATGACGAAACCCTCCTCGTCCAGAGCGGCAAACCGGTCGGCGTCTTTCGGACGACGCCTGAGGCTCCCCGCGTCCTGATCGTCAACGCCCTGCTCGTCCCCCACTGGGCCACCTGGGAGAAGTTCCGGGAGCTGGAGCGGGCAGGCCTGACCATGTACGGGCAGATGACGGCCGGGTCGTGGATCTACATCGCGACCCAGGGGATCATCCAAGGGACATACGAGACGTTCGCCGAGTGCGCACGACAGCACTTCGGCGGCTCCCTGCGCGGGACGGCCACCCTGACCGCGGGCCTGGGCGGGATGGGGGGCGCCCAGCCGCTGGCCGTGACGATGAACGAGGGCGCGGTCCTGGCCGTGGAGGTGGACCCGGCGCGCGCCGAGCGGCGGAAAGACGCCGGCTTCGTCGACGAGGTGACGACCGACCTGGACGAGGCGGTCCGCAGGGTGGATGCGTGGCGCGCCGCCGGCGAGGCGCGGAGCATCGGCCTGGTGGCCAACGCTGCCGACGTGGAGCCGGAGCTGGTGCGCCGCGGCTGGCGCCCTAATGTCGTCACCGACCAGACCTCTGCCCACGACCCGTTGGGCGGATACGTGCCGAGTGGCATCGGTCTGGCGGAAGCCCTGGCACTCCGGGACCGGGACCCGGACGAGTACGTGCGCCTGGCCAAGGCTTCGATCGCCGACCACGTGCGGGCCATGCTCGCTTTCCAGGCCTCCGGATCGGTCGTCTTCGACTACGGCAACAACATCCGCGCGGTGGCGGCCGAGGCCGGAGTGACCGATGCCTTCGCCTTCCCCGGTTTCGTGCCGGCCTTCATCCGGCCGCTGTTCTGCGAGGGCAAGGGCCCGTTCCGCTGGGCCGCACTTTCAGGCGATCCCAACGACATTCTGAAAACCGATGCGGCCCTGGCCGAGCTGTTCCCGGACGACGTCTCCCTGCACCGATGGCTGCGCCTGGCCCAGGAGAAGGTGCCGTTCCAGGGCCTGCCGGCACGAATCTGCTGGCTGGGCTACGGGGAGCGGGCGAAGGCCGGGCTGCGGATCAACGACATGGTGCGATCCGGGGAGCTGGCGGCGCCGATCGTCATCGGTCGCGACCACCTGGACGCGGGCTCGGTGGCCAGCCCGTATCGTGAGACGGAGGGCATGCGCGACGGGTCCGATGCGATTGCCGACTGGCCGGTGCTGAACGCGCTCCTGAACACGGCCGCGGGGGCGACCTGGGTCAGCGTCCACCACGGTGGCGGGGTCGGCATCGGCTTTTCGATCCATGCGGGGATGGTGGTCGTCGCGGATGGGACCGATGCGGCCGCCGCCCGCCTGGAGCGGGTCTTGACCACCGATCCGGGGATGGGCGTGGTGCGTCACGCCGATGCGGGGTACGAGCGCGCCGTCGACGTTGCCCGCGAGCGCGGTGTCCGGATCCCGATGGTGGATTCCGAGGACTAGCTGTAGTTCCCAAAGACGTTGTTGACAGCCGACAGCCAGCCTGCACGGTGAGAGGTCCCTAGATCTCACACCGGCAGGAGGCTCTCGTGGCTCATCCTAACGCGCGTCTATCTGTGTTCGGCCGTCAGCTGCTGGTGAGCCGTGTGGCCCAGGGCTGGCCGGCCAGCGAGGCGGCCAAGCAGCTCGGTGTCAGCCGCGCCACCGCCTACAAGTGGCTGCGCCGTTACCGCGCCGAAGGCCAGGCCGGGCTGCTCGACCGTCGCAGCCGGCCGCACCGCTCGCCGCGCCGCCTGGCCGATGACCAGGTCAGCGCCATCCTGCGCGCCCGCACGCGGCGCCGCTACGGGCCACACCGCCTGGCGCCGCTGACCGGTCACCCGCCCTCGACCATCTACGCCGTCCTGCGCCGGGCCGGGTTGCAACGGCTGCGCGACGCCGACCGCCTGACCGCGGCGCCGGTGCGCTACGTGGCCTGTCATCCCGGCGCGCTGCTGCACGTCGACCACAAGAAGCTCGGCCGCGTGCCGCCAGGTGGCGGGCACCGCGTGCTGGGCCGCGCTGCTGCACCGCACCACGGCCACTCGAACGTCGGCTACGAGCACCTCGAGGTCTTCGTCGACGACGCCAGCCGCCTGGCGGTGCTGGTGCCAGTCGCCGACGAGCGTGGCGTGAGTGCCGCCCGCGCGCTCGAGACCGCGGCCGCCGAGTTCGCCACGGCCGGCATCCGCATCGAGCGCGTGCTGACCCGACAATGGGGCCAGCTATCGCAGCCGCGAGTTCGGTGCGGTGGTGGCCGGCCTGGGCGCCCGTCACCAGCGCACCCGACCGTTCCGGCCGCAGACCAATGGCAAGGCCGAGCGCTTCATCCAGACCCTGTTGCACGAGTAGGCCTACGTGCGGCCCTACCGCTCCAATGCAGCCCGCCTGGCGGCCTTACCGCGCTGGGTCGCCTTCTACAATCAGGGCCGACCCCACACCGCGCTGCGCGGACTCGTCCGCGGGCGGCTGTCAACAACGTCCCTGAACATCACATCTAGCCGCCAGTGGCGAAGGTCGCCAGGAATGTATCGAACGAGGCCCGATCCGTGGCCTCGTTGCCGGCCGTCGAATGCCAGTCCACGTCCCAGGCCATCTCGGCGCTGAAGACCACCGCCTCCTGGAAGAAGATGGATTCTCCCTCAGCGGAGTAGTGCAGCGAGAAGTACCGCGCCGACAGCCCGCCGACGGTGATCGGCTCGGTGGCCTCGACCTCGACGCCGAAGTTGTCGGTCAGGAAACCGCTGGAGGCCGTGAACCACTCGGTGTCCGTGAGCGTGCTGACGGCAGCGGCGTCGTAGAAGTAGATCTGGATCTCGCCGTCAAGTTCGCTGGCCCCGGCGAGCGAGTAGAACAGGTCATGGGCGGGGGAATCGGCCTCGCCGTCCAGCTCCTCAAGCACCCACGACTCGGGGTAGGCCAATCCGTACGAGAACCGGTCGGATCGGAACTGGGCCCACGGGTCGTCGGGAGCGGCGAGGGTCGGGGTCGCGCTCATGTCGAGGTCGTACTGGATCAGCATCTCGAAATCGAGGCCGGCCTGGGTCCATGTGAGGGTGAAGCCCAGGACGGCCGGCTCGCCGGTTTCGGTGGCGTAGAAGTCCACCGTGCCTGCGAAGTCGGTGATCGATGGGTCAGTGAGGCCGAAGGCGGCCGCGCTCAGCTCGACCGGCTCGGCCGGTACCAGGTGATGCAGCTCCCGCCCGTTCACCTCCTCGGTGCCCTCGTCCTCGAGGTTGGCGAGCAGTTCGACGAACTGGCCCTGGAGGGTCGACTCGGACTGCGCCGCGCCCTGCTGGATCCACGGCCCGTCGCCGGTGCGGGCATAGGCCTCCCCATCCACCGCCAAGGTGGCGGACGTGGTGTCGCCGGTCGGCAGCGAGATGGTCAACTCCTGAAACGTGTCGCGGCCGACGAACTCGGCTGAGCCCGAGATCTCGCCCTCGATCACGTCGGCCGTGAATGCGCCGGACACGTCGGCCGTGGCGGTGAAGGCCGGGTCGAGCAGCGCGTCGGCAAAGACCTCGGCCAGGTCGGCGGTCGGCGGCGTCGGCGTCGGTTCAGCCGATGGCGACGGGGAGGCCGAAGGCGAGCCACAGGCCGATGCCAGGAGGGCACCGACGAGGGCGACGCCGATCAGCCTGGGCAGGATTCGGCGCGTTCCTCCCATGGGGCCATGATAGTCAACGAGGTAGGCGCTGGATAGCCCTTATGTGGGCCTGGTCGTTAGCCGGTGACCACCCAGTCGGGGGCCAGGTCGGCGATACGGGGCGCCCCGGCCAGGGCCATCGTGAGCTCCAGCTCGGCAATGAGCAGGTCCAGGATGTGGCCGACGCCGGCCTCGCCGTTCACCGCCAGGCCCCACAGCACCGGGCGCCCGATTCCGGCCGCCGTCGCGCCCAGGGCCAGGGCGACCAGGACGTCGGTTCCCCGTCGGACGCCGCCGTCCATCAGAACCGGCACGCGGCGGTCGACCGCCTCCACCACCGCCGGCAGCGCGTCGAGGCTGGCGATAGCGGCGTCCAGCTGGCGTCCGCCATGGTTGCTGACATCCACGCCGGCGGCCCCGTGCTCCACCGCCAGCCGCGCGTCGTCCGGGTGGAGGATTCCCTTCACGATGACCGGCAGGCCGAAGCCGGCCAGCCAGGTAACGTCGTCCCAGGTCAGGTGATCAGCGAACGCCACGTTCAGCCCCTCGGCCAGCGGCAGGCCGGCGGCCGCCGCGATGTTCGGAACCGAGACCTCGGGCGGGATGGTGAAGTCGACCCGGATGTCCCGCTCGCGGCGGCCGACCCGTGGCAGGTCGACGGTCAGGACCAGCGCCTCGTAGCCGGCGGCGACGGCCCGTTCGACGTGTTCCCGCCGGGCGCCGGGATCGGCCAGCATGTAGACCTGGAACCAGCGCGGGCCACCAGCTGCGGCCACGTCGGCCAGGTCGGCGCTGGCGGAGGTGGACAGGACCATCGTGATCCCTCGCGCTGCCGCGGCCCGGGCGGTGGCCAGCTCCCCGTCGGGATGGGCCAGCTTGTGGAACGCGGTGGGCGCGATCCAGATTGGCCACGGCCACCGGCGGCCGAGGATCTCGACCGATGGGTCGACATGGGACACGTCGCGAAGGACGCGGGGGATGATGCGGCGGCGCCCGAACGCTGCGCGGTTGTCGGCCAGCGTGCGCTCGTCGTTGGCGCCCCCGGTGTAGTACGCCAGGGCGCCCGTTGTCAGCCGCTCGGCGGCACGCTGCTCATAGTCGTGGAGGTTGATGAGGGTCGGGTCGTCAACGTGCTCGGGCTGAAAGCCCGCCAGCGCCGGCCGCGTCGTTTCGCTCATCGCGACGCGCGGTGCGCCCCAGCCACGGCCTTGGCCTTTGCCTTCCCCGCTTTCTTGACTGCCTGCGTCCGGCGGTACGCCAGCGCCTTTTCGATGTAAGGGATGGCGGCCGGCGTGACGCAGCCTGTCTCACCATGGTCGACGCCAACCGGACCGATCCGCCCCGCGGCATCCATTGCCACCTCGCGAAGGTCCTCGTTCCGCAGCGCAATGGCAATCAGGGCCCCGTTCATGGCATGCCGGGTTCGATTGCCGGCGTGTTCGATTTCGCG